>CAZUCY010000001.1:0-21610 GCA_964618785.1 uncultured Ignavibacteriaceae bacterium
GCTTTGGGGCGATCCAAGACCAACTCTTCAGGAAAACTATGGCTGGACAATCGATTTTGGCTTTAGGTATAAATTATAACGTGAAAATTAAAATAGCATCTTATGATCTGCAGTGCAAAACATTTTATGAATTACCGTAATAAATCATATTTATCATTATGCCTTAAATCTTAATTGCAGGTCATGCGCCATTAAATTATGAAGATGTAAAGTCGTATCCGGGTAAATTGTCATTCAAGCTTAACATACGCCCGGGAAAAGTAACATTAACCGACCTTTATTGGGGAGTATCGCAGCCTGCAATATGGTCATGCAAAGATGCTGCGGTAATACTGGATAATCTTATTGTGCATGATTACCCGGTTGTTGTAACCTGTCAATAAAGAAAATTCATAATGAGAACGAAAATTATTTTGATAATAATATTTGTGTTGATTTATTTTCATAACATTGTAAAGTTTATTTGCTAACAAACTTAAACTTTAAATAAAAGGAAGTATGTTCAGATGAAAAGCTCAAGGATTTTTACTTTCACTATATTATTGGCGGCATTGTTCATTCTGTGTTCCAGCCTTACTGTGGATGCTCAGAATATTGTAAAGGTAGATTGGTTTAAAATTCAACCGGGAATTTTGAAACCTAAGGAAAGAAGTGAGATAACAGCGGTAATTCAAAATACTACTCCCGGGCTTTTTAAAAATATAGAAGTGGCGCTAAACATTCCTGAAGGGTTGAGCCTCTGCATCGGTTCGATCTCTCAATCGATCGACTTACGCCCCATGGAAATTAGGCGGCTTGTTTGGCAGGTTTCCCCAATTCGAGCAGGGGCTTTTCGTGTTGAACTATACCTAAAATCGGGTTCTTTCTCAATCGCGGATTCTCTATGGTTAAATGCTGTTGATAAGCGCGATCCAAAACATGAATTCCAAACATTGAATGGTGCTTGGGCTCCATATCCTGATCGATCCGCATTGCAAGTGGATAATAACAACAAGATAGAAGATTTCGTAACACTGCCTTCTGGGAAGCTCAGGAATAATAAATTTGGAATTACGGCACATTTACCTCGTAGCAGCGATGAAGAAGATCCTTTCCAGGCTTCTAATCTTGTGGATGGTGATCCGGCAACATCATGGGCTTCACGCTGGTGGCGGGTGTCGGTTCCCTTCCTGCCGGAAGTAATACAAATCGATTTAGGAAAAAAACAAGTGATCTCAGAATTTCGTTTTATTCCTTCCTGGATGAACGGTGGAGTTCCTGCGGCATTCAAAATTGAAGTAAGCGGGGATGCCCGGCGATGGACGATCGCTGCCGATGAACCCGACTTTAAAATCCAGGAAGTTAAAGAAGGTGACCCGCTTCGTTATGGTAATCTTTCTTGGCAGCGTATTATCTTTTCAAAAACAACGGCACGCTACATACGTATGACGGTTTCTCGTTTGCGGCAGGGGCGTACCGGCTTTTACTGTGCTCCCGTTGAGCCGTTTCAATTACGCATAGCGGAAGTGTCTGTATTAGATGGGAATGGAATTCCGTTAGATCTGAAAAACCGGATTCCACAAGTGAGTTCCACATTTCACGCTTGGTACAACACGCCGGAAATAATCAACAAAACATATCCGTATATTTTCAAATCAGGTGTGAAATGGAACCGAATTGGGCAATGGGGCGATAAGACCTCTTGGGATGTGGTGGAAAAAACGAAGGGCGTTTACGCTATTGATCCCGAAGTTGATAGCGCGATTACAGAATCCGTGAAGTCCGGTGTAAATATAATAATGGGATTGAATTATGGCAATAACCTTTACCAGAAAGACAATGATCCAAAGGACTCTGTCTTCGGCCCAACGTGGCAATATGGTCATCCTTTTCTTGAAAGCGCACCTACAACAGAGGCAGCTATTAAAGGTTTTGCAAATTACTGCCGCTTTATGGCAAAACACTTTCGCGGTCGCGTGAAAGCTTTCGAGATCTGGAATGAAGAGGACGGTTGGTTCTGTGATTCAAACTATTTTGGTGATAATAATAATACAGTTCATCTAGTAAAAGATTATGGTCGGGCGCTGGCGGCGGCGGCAAAGGCAATCAAAGAAGTGAATCCGGAAGCGCTAATCGTTTTTGGTGGCGTAGCAGGATCTTCACTAGACTATCCTCGAATTGCTCTCGAGCAGGGCGCAGGACCTTACATCGATATTTATGCATTTCACCCATACGGTCATCCTGCCCCGGAAGGTGTTCCTGATAATTTTCTGACGGAAACGAAAGACAAAATGGAATGGAAACCGCGGCCTGTAGAAATATCAACCTATGAAGAAGAAATAACCGCTTACCGGGAATTATTGAATCATTATAATTCCAAAATGGAAATATGGGCTGATGAGATGAATTGGATGGCGCCAGGTGACCCGCCTATGAAAGAATTTCAAGACAATAGCGAGTTATCTCAGGCAAAATATCTAGCGCGGTTCTTCACTATTAACGCCTCACTTAACTGCGGTGCAATTTGGTGGTCTCTCTATAATGAAAATTACATACAGGAATGGGCATTAATGCGTTCGGACAACCTCAGTCCGCGCCCTGCTTTCTATTCGGCAAGTTATGTTGCAACGGTTCTGGATGATGCGTATGCAGCGAATGATTTGAAAGTGAAGATAGTTGGTGATGCGCCGAAGAATCTCATTATGAAATGTTTTAAAAACGGTCGTGGCGGGCGGCTAATTGGGTTGTGGCGAACAAACGTGCCGGATGATGGCTGCAAACCTGAAAAAGTGACTCTGATACTACCCGGGGAAATGGTTAACTCGGCTGATCTGGTAGATGTACTTTACGGCTTTAAGCAAAATGCTAAGGTTATCAATAAAGAGGGTGGAACCATGTTTCCCGGTCTTCTGGTAGGAGACTTTCCGCTCTTTGTTCGCATCAATAAATAGAAACGGTCTGATCTGTTTTTATTCAAGCTAAACAGGCTGGTGAAGAATGTTTATGGCATTTAATTTTAATCTGATATAAAAAAAATATATCCCTTGACAACAATAAATTAAAAACAATATATTTGGCTTAATCGATTTCGAATCCGTATGCAAAAATAATAAATCCTTCAAAACTATGGTAAAAGAAATACTTAGCGTGACTTATTTGGCAAAGCCGTAATTATTTATTGCATTATAACAGTTTACTCTTTTTTCTATAAAATTGCACACGTAATCGAAAACGTAAGCATTATAAAACACTTTTGGACACTGTTATAAAGCAGTTCCTTACTTCAAATTTATTTTTGCAAATTCGTTCGCTGATTGTTTAATTAATAAAAATAGCGGCTTTACTTAATTTTAATTTAATGAAAACAATAAATAATGTGTTAAAATCATGAAGAAAAACATCCATCAGCATTTTATAATTTCCCTATTCATTTTATTTATGGGCATTTTAAACAACTTACCGGCACAAGAATCATTCTATCAGGTTTTACCGGATAAGGCAGGTAAAACTGAAGAGGTTTCTTTCCATAACATTCCTTTTAAGATTGTTTCTACAGATAAGGGTTACGCAAATCTTGCATCTCAATCCATAACAGTAGATAACCGGCATGCGGATGAGCCGGTGCAGGCTGTCTTTTTCCTGGGTATGGTTACCGAAAAGCCGGAAGCATGTGCATGGTGGGGACCTACAGAACGTTTTTATGCATTCAATAATGAACTTTTTATAGGCGATCAGCTGGGGAAAATATTTATCATTTATAATGATACTACGGCGGATGTTATTCCTATTATTTTTGGAGTGAATATGTGGAATTATGAGCTTCTGAATCAGGTCAAGAAAAGTGAAACTTATCTTAATACTTACGGAGGACCGTATCAGGAGCCATTTTTATCTGATAAAAATGCAAAATCTTTACTTGATTCATCACTGGTACTAATGGAGAACGACACTGTTAAAGGAGGAAAATATATACTTGGTATTAAGACCAGGAATAAGCCTGTGGCAAAGATAATACTGCAAAACGATGATCTTCGCAATGCAGGTATATATATTAGCGGCGTTACATGCCGGATTGAAAAAGCTGATGTTCCGGGTTTGAGATTGGTGGATGAACGGTTTTTTGCTCAAAAAAAGTATTATGCGGCTATGGATAAATTAGCAAGAAGATTATATCAATTCAGAGATGAATTACCTGCTGCTGATCCTTATAATCCTCCCGAAGGTTATGATGCGCCGGTAGTTAAATTCTCTGGAACACCATTGGCGGAAGTTTTTTCAAATGTGTACGCCCATAATATTTACGATATGCGAACGAAAAAAGTTGACGGGAAAGGGGGTATGCATACATCATCCGGTGATCAGCCTAATTTTGGTATATATATTGGAATGGGAACATTCCAAGCCGTCACAAAAAGTTATTATGAACATGTCTGGAGCCGTGATGCCGGGCGATGTATGATGGAAGTGATTGAATCAGGCGAAACTGAACGCTCGCAAAAAGCAGGTGACGAAGCCCTTCGTTTGTTATATGACACTTCGAGCAGATTTAGTCAGCCGCACTGGCAGCGAATTGCGAACGCAAGTAAGCTGAATAATGAAAGTTTATGGCGAAGTGTATCGGGAAAAGAAAATGACGGGCATGGGTCTATGATGTTATTCATATACCGCCTTATTCAACACAAGTGTGTTGATATTGGTTGGGTGAAAAATAACTGGAATGCCTTGTGCGATGCCGCCGAATGGTATTGCTGGCAAATGAATAATCCGAAGGAAAGCGGTTTTGATAAAGTACTCTCCTCGGAAACTGAAGCTGCTACCCAGCAATATGGAATTTTCGATCTTTTTTCAAATTGGTATGCCTATACAAGTTTAAAAGCTTTCACAAGGCTTTCTGACTGGACCGGCGATAAAGCAAAAGAAGACCGCTGGAACAATTATGCTGATAGATTATATAATGGAATAATGAACATGTTTACAACTATTCACCCCAGGTATGGAAAAATTTTTACGGATGTTGCCTATGATTGCTGGACATATGAATATAAGAGATTTGTACCGCTTTTCCTGGCTCCCGATCTGACTACCTATGATCTTGCATTACAAAATCCTGAACTTTATCAAATATGTTACAATACATACCTGGCTCAGAAAGAAGAATTTTTTTCTTACGATGCAGGCCGGCAAATGGGATATGGTCAGGGTTTTATAACCGAGTCGGCTATTATGCTTGATGAATCTGATGATATGAAAGGCTATCTTGAACAAGCTGCCGCATTCTGTTATCATCATTCTGATAATAATTATATTGTGCCTGAAGGTGTTATAATGCACCCGTCGGGCAGGTTCTGGTTTCGAAATTCTGATCTCGGCAATGGTGTTCAGCAAGCCGAAATTGTTAAAGCAGCCAGGTTGTTAGTTGGTCTTGATGACTTGAATCCGGAAAAAGGACTGAACATAATCCCGCGACTGCCGTCGGACTGGAACGCTATAGATGTTCATAAATACCCTGTAATTGCAACGGATAGTGAGGGAAATGAGATATATACAGATATAAATTACCAATACAAGAAAATTACAGACGGATTTCAATTCTCAATTGAAGCAAATAACCCTGTCCGACTTGGCAGTATTCGTTTAGGACCTTTTGATAATAAAAATGTTAAAATCGTTGATGGAAATATGCCTTACTCGGTTATTGAGATCCGTGATAAAACTTTTATATATTTTAATTTTTCAGACAAAGTTATAAAGAATTGGAATGTAACAGCGGTCTCATTGCATTAAAAGGAAGTTCTTAAATAACGTATGTAAAGAAAGGTTATGATTACGGTAAAAGATTTGCTAAGGCTCTAAACCTTTATCACACAACAATTTCCAGGGCATTAAGAAATCATCCGGATATAAAACCTGAGACAAAAGAATTAATATTAAAAAAAGTAAAAATATTTTTAGATGTGTATAATCCTCCGCATAAAATTATTACAATAAATGCATGGAACGGGTGGACAGAGGGAAGTTATCTATTGCCTGATACAAAAACGGGTAACGCTTATTTAAAAGCAATTAAAAAAGTGTTTGGGGAAAAATAGAACGGGAGGATTTTATACTAACCGGCAGCAACGGCTGACAGGCAGCTAAGAAACATTCGCTCTGTTGACATGGTTTCACCATAAAGGATTAATCCCACTTTCATCCTTTTGCCCGATTGAATCTGCGCTTAATAAAATTGTATGTTACGATGGGATGGTAGGTTATTGAAACCGGTTTTGCTATTATCCGGCTCTATTTCATTTTGCCGGGTCGATAGGTCAATAGTATGAATATATGAAGAAGGATAAACTGAAAAGCATAGACAAGATACTCACCTTACTCAATCGGTTATTGATTGCTGAACGCTCCATCCTCAATTATATAATATAAGAGAATTGCATATTATGAAAAATATTTCAAATAAATCATCTGACAGTAGCAACTCAAAAGAAAGTTTCAATCTTAAGCAGCCGGCAGATACACTTCAGAAGCCGGAACTCAGATACCGCCGGCTCTTCGAAAGTGCGCAGGACGGAATCCTGCTCCTTGATGCAGACACAGGAGCAATCACTGAAGCAAATCCCTTTCTGACAAATCTTCTGGGATATTCTCGCGAGGAACTGGTGGATAAACAACTATGGGAGATTGGTGCATTTAAAGACATAAAAACAAGCAAGGCTGCATTCCAGGAACTTCAGCAAAAGGAATATATCCGCTACGAAAATCTCCCGTTCCAGACTAAAGATGGGAGAACCATCCCGGTGGAATTTGTAAGCACTGTCTACCTTGTTGGAAATCGAAAGGTTATCCAGTGCAACATCCGCGATATCACGGTACGCAAGGAGATAGAAAAAGAACTGGAAGTGATTAAAAAATCATCAGATGATGCCCTCGAATATTCCGACAGCATAATCAATACTGTGCGTGAACCTTTAATTGCTCTGAATCAGGATTTAAGAGTTGTCACAGCAAGCCGTTCCTTTTATGAAGTTTTTAAGGTAAAACCCGAAGAGACCATCGGTCAGCTCATCTATGACCTGGGAAATCACCAGTGGGATATTCCCAAATTGCGCGATCTGCTGGAAACAATACTTCCGGAAAAAACAACCTTTGATAACTATGAAGTTGAACATAATTTCTCTACCATCGGCAGACGCATCATGCTTTTAAATGCCCGGCAAATAGAAAGAGGATTTGGAAAAGAACGTATTATCCTCCTTGCCATTGAGGATATTACCGAGCGCAAGGAAATAGAAAAAGAACTCGAGGTGATTAAAAAATCAGCAGACGATGCCCTTGAATACTCCGATAGTATCATCAACACTGTGCGTGAACCCTTACTCTCTCTGAATCAGGATTTACGGGTGGTCACAGCAAGCCGTTCCTTCTATGAAGTTTTTAAGGTAAAACCCGAAGAGACCATCGGTCAACTCATCTATGACCTGGGAAATCATCAGTGGGATATTCCCAAATTGCGCGATCTGCTGGAAACAATACTACCGGAAAAAACAACCTTTGATAACTATGAAGTCGAACACGATTTTTCTACTATCGGCAGACGCATCATGCTTTTAAATGCCCGGCAAATTCAACGGGGGTGGGGAAAAGAAAGGATCATCCTTCTTGCTATCGAGGATATTACAGAACGCAAACGGCTTGAGGCGGAATTGCTGGCTGCCAAACTTGTAGCAGATAATGCAAACCGGGCTAAGAGTATCTTCCTTGCCAATATGTCCCATGAAATCCGTACCCCGATGAATGCAATTCTCGGCTTTTCCCAATTGATGCTGCGGGATCAAACGCTCGCACCTTTGCAGAAAAAACATCTCGGTACTATTCAACGAAGCGGTGAGCATCTTCTTGAATTGATCAACGATATTTTGGAAATGTCAAAAATCGAAGCGGGGCGGATGATTTTAGAACCATCAACATTCGACCTCCGTGTAATGTTTGAAGACATAGAATCAATGCTGCGTTTTCGCACCGATGAAAAAGGACTGCAATTTATTATGGATGGTATCAGCGATATTCCACGGTACATCGTCGCCGACGAAAAGAAACTGCGCCAGGTCCTTATTAATCTTCTTTGGAACGCTACAAAATTCACCAACAATGGGGGGATTGCATTGCGTGCCCGTGTTCAAACCGTTGACTCATCTTCATTGCGTCTGTACGTTGAAGTTGAGGATACCGGCGCGGGGATAGCTGAAGATGAAATAGATAAATTGTTTCATCACTTCGAACAAACCAGTACGGGACGTCAGGCAGGTACGGGTACCGGACTCGGGTTGGCAATTAGCAAAGAGTTTGTCCGCATGATGGGAGGAGATATTGCAGTCTCAAGTAAGGTTGGTAAAGGAAGTATCTTTAAATTTGACATTCCGATTAAAGAAGGGGATGTTCAAACAGAAGTAGTAATAAAAGCTGATTCGCGGCGTGTATTAAAACTGCAAAAGGGGCAGCCGTTGTATCGTGTGCTGGTCGTTGATGATAAAGAAGATAACCGTACGTTGCTTTTTGATTTGCTCAGCAAAGTTGGATTTGATACACGCCAAGCCAACAACGGTCAGGAAGCTGTAAGGGAATTCATAAGCTGGAAACCTCACTTGATTTTTATGGATATGCGCATGCCGGTCATGGATGGTTTTGAAGCAATCCGCAGAATCCGCGCTGATGCTTCCGGAAAGACTGTGAAAATTATAAGTGAAACGGCAAGCGTATTCGATGAAGACAGAAGACTTGTGCTTGAGGCAGGCGCCGATGAGTTTTTGCCCAAGCCTATCCGGGAGACGGATCTGTTTGAAATGGTTCGAAGACTCTTACATGTAGAATATATTTATGAAGAAAGAAACGAAGGAGAACCTTTACCGGTAAATACGGAAAGTATAGGGATTCTCCTTAAAGAATCGGCAGCGGGTCTGTCGGGGACATTACTCAATCAATTGCGGGAAGCAATCAGCAAAGCGGATATTGATCAGATCCAGGATTTGCTGAAAGAAGTTGAACAGTACAGCGCTCAATTGGCGCATGGATTACAGCAGCGTGCGGATCAATTTGATTATCCGGGGCTGCTCGATATTTTATCCCAGGGAAAAACATCATGACCGAACAACAAAATATCAAACATGCTTTAGCAGAAATTCTTCTTGTGGATGATACACCGGCAAATTTGCAGCTTCTTTCAGGCATGCTGAAGGAACAAGGATACAAAGTGCGCCCGGTGCCAAGTGGTAAACTTGCTTTGCAGGTGGCTCAAATCGAACCGCCTGATCTCATCCTGCTCGATATCCTCATGCCTGAGATGAATGGATATGAAGTTTGTGAAAAGCTGAAAGCAGACGACCGGCTGAAAGAAATACCGGTCATCTTCATCAGCGCTTTAAGTGAAACAATTGATAAGGTCAAGGCGTTTTCCGTCGGCGGCGTAGACTATATTACCAAGCCATTCCAGTTCGAAGAAGTCCACGCGCGCGTGCGGACCCACCTGGAGCTTCGCAGGCAGAAACGGGAGTTGCAAAAGAGCTATGAACAGCTTAAAGAACTCGGATTAGTCCGCGATGGCATGACTCACATGATTGCGCATGATATGCGTTCTCCTCTGTCTCTTATGGCGACAATATTTCATACACTTGGGACAAGCGAGACAAAGCATACGTCGGATAATAACCGGCAAATAGTGCACAATGGAGCCCTCGCCACAGCCGGGCTTCTGCAAATGGTCGACTCGCTGCTTGACATCAATAAATTAGAAGCAGGACATGAGGAACTCAATCTGACAAATTGCGATCTGGTGGAAATCTCCAAAGTGATTCTCAGGGAGTATG
This sequence comes from uncultured Ignavibacteriaceae bacterium, assembly GCA_964618785.1. Taxonomy (GTDB): domain Bacteria; phylum Bacteroidota; class Ignavibacteria; order Ignavibacteriales; family Ignavibacteriaceae; genus FEN-1297. The sequence goes on from CAZUCY010000001.1 coordinate 9,834, forward strand.
AATATCTCAGGGAAAACCGCCGGTTCATCTTTGATATGAAAACATTTCCCGTACGGGTTATTTGTGACTATAATTTGATTTCACGCGTGATTCGCAACCTTTTCATGAATGCGCTAAAATTTACTCCAGAAGACGGAACCATAAGCATCGAAGTTGACAGCGTAGAAAATGACGGCTCTCAAATTGATGAACGTGCCGGCAAAAAGGAAAGCGCGCGTGTCATTGTTCAAGATACCGGTCAGGGGATACCATCGCATTACCTGGCAAAGGTCTTCAATAAATTCGTCCAGGTGGAATCCCGTGAATGTTCGACTGGATTGGGACTTACTTTCTGTAAACTTGCGGTTGAAGCGCACGGAGGTCATATCGGCGTTGAAAGCGAAGAAGGAAAAGGAAGTAAATTCTGGTTTACATTACCAAACTAAGTGAAATGCGATGAAGTTACCCTGGGATAAACCATTTGAATATTTGAAAGCAATAGGAACGCCCGGAGAAAATCGTTCAAGTATTTTTTCTGTTTCAGCCGTCAAAAAAATATTTCTGGAAATCTACCTGCTTGCGCTTTTTACAATTCATTTTTTTAAAGAGGTTTTCAAGCCTCCTTATAATTTTAATGAGCTGATAAAGCAATCATACCTGATCGGTTATAAGTCTCTTTCATTGGTCGGTATTACCGCCTTTATTATGGGTGTGGTGCTTACTATCCAGACCAGACCAACCTTAACAGAAGTCGGCGCCGAAGCGTGGCTGCCCGCTATGGTTGCAGTCTCAATTATAAGAGAAATAGGACCTGCCATAACAGCATTACTATGTGCCGGAAGAGTGGGATCGGGTATCGGATCGGAATTAGCAATAATGAAAACAACCGAACAAATTGATGCCATGCAACTGGCGGGCATAAATCCGTTTAAGTATGTAGTCGTTACAAGAATACTTGCTGCCGGTCTGATGGTTCCGCTCCTGGTAATTTTTGCCGATGCCGCTTCTTTATACGGGTCCTATCTGGCTGTTAGTATGAACGGAGATGTCAGCTTTCATTTATATTGTCTGCAGGTATTCCAGAAACTTACTTTTACTGATGTGCTGCCTGCTTTTATTAAAACATTTTTCTTCGGATTTGCAATCGGGCTTATAGGATGTTACCAGGGATATAATGCAGAAGAAGGCAACCGGGGAATTGGAAAGGCTGCAAACTCGGCAGTTGTCATAGCTTCGTTCATGATTTTTGTTATAGACATTGTGGCTGTGCAAATAACAAGTTTTTTTATTTAAATAAATTACTATGAAAATTGAAAGTGAGAATATTTATCCCTATGAGATCCCGTAAAGAGGGGGCATGCCCTTCTCGGCAATTCAATTCCGGTTCATCACGAAAGGTGTAATGTTAACAGATTAATGAAAACAAATAATTCTGATTTAAACATCACGGAAGATGAAGCTGTTAATGGAGAGCCGGTTGAAGTTGTTGTAGATATAGAACATCTCCGGAAATCCTTTGGGAATAATTATGTATTGAAAGATATTACTTTGCGTGTAGCTAAGGGTGAGAACCTTGTTGTACTTGGAAAATCGGGAACGGGCAAAACAGTGCTGATAAAATGTATGGTGGGACTTATTGCCCCGGATGAAGGCAGGGTTATGGTGTTGGGAAAGCATGTATTTGATCTTGATGAGGAAGAACTTAATACATTACGGAAGAAAATAGGTTTCCTGTTCCAGGGAGGAGCTCTGTATGATTCCATGACGGTAAGGGATAATCTTGAGTTTCTGTTGCGCAGACAATTACGTACCAGGTCCTGGGCGGTCACGCATTCGATGGTGGAAGAAGCTTTGTACAGCGTCGGGTTGACAGACGCGATTGATAAAATGCCCTCCGCACTTTCGGTTAGCATGCGTAAAAGGGTGGGTCTGGCCCGGACATTGATTCTAAGACCTGCAATAATGTTTTATGATGAACCCACGTCGGGTTTGGATCCCATAACATCAAGAGAAATAAGCAGGCTTATCATGGCGGTGCAGGAAAACTACAATACTTCCTCCATCATCGTCACCCATGATATTGAGTGCGCCAGGATTACAGCTAACCGGATTATGATTATTCATAACGGCGTATGCGCTGCCGAAGGGAGTTACAGGGAACTCGTTAATTCGGCGGATAAATTAGTACGGTCATTTTTTGAACAGTAGGTCATTCAACCCGCGTTCAAAGGAGTATATCAATTGAAAAATGAAATATCTGATAAAATCAAAATGGGAATATTTATTTCCTTAGGCTTGGCGTTGTTTTTCGCTGGAATATATTTTATCGGCATGAGGCGGCAAATGTTTACCGGTACTTTTCATATAAATGCGGTATTTAATGATGTCAGCGGTATACAGGCGGGAAATAACGTGAGGTTTTCAGGCGTCAACATAGGGACGATAGAAAATATTAAAATTATAAGCAAAACCTCCGTACGCGTGACAATGACCATTGATGAAAACGAGCGGAAGTTTATCACGAAGGATGCAGAAGCCGATATAACAACAGAGGGACTTATGGGCAATAAAATACTTGTCATAATACCCGGTACAAACGACTCAAAGGAAATAGAAAACAATGATTTTATTGCCGCTGCCGAACCGGTTAAGATAGACGATATTTTGAGCCAGTTAAAAAAGACGGGTGATAATTCAGCCCGCCTGACAGGTGATTTGTCGGATATTGTTGGCAATATTCATTCGGGAAAAGGTACAATAGGAAAATTGTTAATGGACAGTAGTTACCTGAAAGTGCCCATTGAAAATGCAGTGCAGATTACAGGCGATTTATCTGAGATTGTCGGAAGGTTACGTTCGGGGAAAGGCACATTAGGAAAACTCCTGGTGGATAGTTTGGATTTGAAAATACCTTTTGATAACATAGTGCAGATTACCGGGGATTTATCTGAGATTACCGGCAGTGTACGATCAGGCAAAGGCACATTAGGAAAACTGATAATGGACAGCACTTACCTTAAAATACCGTTAGACAATATTGTACAAATTACAAGTGATTTGTCCAGGATTGTCGGCGGGTTACGATCGGGCAAAGGTACATTAGGCAAACTAACCAATGACGATGAATTCTACAGGCATCTCGACCATACCATAAATGCGCTCGACTCACTGTTGAGGGATTTCAAGGCTAACCCGGGTCGTTATGTGAAAGTGAGCTTGTTTTAAGAAGTTAGAAATGAACTCATTTGATGTGATTATAAGAAATTTCTCCGTCGACTTAAAGCATTATAAAATAAAAATATTCATATAATTCCATATATTAGTAATGTATTATAATTAGGTTTATAATAGCTATATCGAAGATATACGTGAGAAAGTTCAAATTGTTCATCTTTTGAATGTACTTGGATTGAAACCGAAATGTGATATAAAAAAGTTAGAGAAAGAGCTGATGAATTATTTATAAAAAACTTTGGTATCGCTGATTCAGTTCATTTAGCTTTTGCTGAACAATCAGCAGATTCCTTTCCATAGCAAGCCGAAAAAAAACAGAATGGGTTAAACGCCATCGTCAGTGGCAATCTGAGTTAAATAAAGAAAAGTTGTTTAAAGATATATTCGGTTAAGTAAATGCGTCTATCGTTATAAGGGTTCATACCGAAGTTTGCGGGGGCATAATCCTGTGTTGGATTGAGCGCTCAATATTCTTATAAGCAGGATTATTGCATTTATACTGAATCTCATTCCGGTGTAATTTCAATATTACATCTGCCAGGGAATATAACTCTCAAGTTCTTCAGAGGACAAAAAACCTACTGCTATAATTAACTTACCAATAATATCTATTAATCATGAAGTGAGTGTTAAACAATGTTATGATATTTATTTAAATAATAAGTATAAAGTTCGGCATCTTCTGTCATATAATATTCACCACATTTATAACATAAAATTCTTAATGTCAATGAACCGTTATCAAAGTTATTTTATCCCTCGACATAATTATTATTCAGATATCTCTTTTTTTGAAATAAAAAATTTGACAGCCTGCGTTGGTCTTATTGCTGGGAAGAAAAAGCAAGCGGTTAAGAGCCTGCTGAAGATGAAAAAAGTGTTATAAAACTAAATATAAACTGAATTTATAAGCAAGAAACCTGTTGAGCAGGCAAAATATTTGTTCTAAATAATTTCTGAAAGTATTATGCGGGGAAATTAATATCCCAATGCCCTTTGTATCGAATAATATTGTGTACCTGATAAAGTACAATCTACTAATTCATTGAATTGTTCATCTTTTAACCGTAAACTTTTGGCAATATAGGTCGATTTATTTTCTTTCATTATCCTAATATGCTCATTTGGTATTTTAACCTTTGATTTAAGCTTTTTGTTTAAATAAATAGAACCTTTCCAATGCTTTCCCTTAGTTATTTTAGGATTAACTTTTCTTAGAATAGCGCTTCATATTTCTTTTTCAGTGAAATCCTTAATCGACACTTTTCTGAATATATTGTGATAAAATGTTTTTCCATTTTTTAGGTCTCGTTCCTAACTGTTTATCTCTCAAATTGGATAACTCTTCAAATAGTTCCGAAACATCTCTATTTATTTCTCTTAAAATTTCAAATTCATTATCCCCAAATGCATAAATATCTAATTCAGTAATTTCCCCTATAAAAGAAGACTCGTCTCTTTTAATTTTAACTTTAAAAGGTTTCTTTAATTCATACCTGTGATCAACAAGTATATCTAAATCAACTATCCTTTCCGAATTTGAATCTTGAGCAGTTTGTGAAACATCTAAAATGTTATACTCATTTGCCGAAACAGAAGACGGTTCTCCAATATTAAATAATCTTTCAGAAAAGGAAATTGCTTCAGAATTAGGTAAAATTAACCAGGTTGAATCTTTCGAACAAAGGGTCCCTTCAGAGTACATATTTATTTTACTCCTGTTTTTTCTTTGAACACTGCTATTTTGGTATTTAACCAATCTGAGAAAACTATAGCCATGTCTATATCCAAATAAATACAGCAGTTTATTTCTCTAACAATCTCACTTAAATTATCATTTTTAATTTCTTTTCCTAAGGTCTTATCATCGTTTAATTCATTAGTTACTGTCGTGGGGATTGAAAATTTTTCGTTAAAAAATTCTATACTTATCCTCCCCTTAGGGTTAAGCCGCCAATAACACCATCAGCCATATATGATGTGTAATGAGGGGACTTATTATAAACGAATTTAATTTCTTTTTTCTTTTCCATACGAATAAATTAATATTTTATGTTCTAAATATAATTAATAATATAATATTGCCTTTTTTTAATAGTTAGACAATACAATTATCGAAAGGTTTCATTTTATTTATTAGCTAATAGTCATTTTTTTCGGATACTCGCCTACTCTATCCTATTTGTGTGATTAATTTTAATTGTTTTATTCTTGAATTGCAAGCAGAATATTTGTATTCAAAGTCTCTATGCTGATCAATTGAGTCAGCGGCTTATGCTTGATGAACCCTTTATTCCATAATGACGCATAGCTTCAGAAAAGATTGTAAATTTACCGGGAGATATTTCTTCCAATACTTTTGTTTTAAAAGATTTACTATATCTTTTAATAATTTTTTCATTCATTTTTTTTACTCCTTATTGATAAATAATTCTAAGGGTATTTTTTTTGTTGTTAATAGAAAAGTTGAGAGAGATGGACGGACAGGGTTTGATATAAATAAAAAAGCGTGCATTCAATTGCACGCCTCTAATAAGTAATTCTAATACAAAATATATTACAAGATATATTACAAGATATATTCTATTCGGGTACTACAGCTTTTTTCTCGCTGGTAACTTTTGTTTTTATCGTACTTTTAGATTCGCTGATTTTATTCTGTCCAACTTTCACAGGTTTTTTCGTCTGAGCAGTTTTTACTTTTGAGTTACTTTCGGATTTGCTGATTTCTTTTTGTCCCTGCTGCACAGATTTTGCACCGTTTATTTTAAATTTATCAATTTTGACGGCATTTTTTTTCAATATTGCCTGACTAGGCGCCTGCTTGCTGATATTGTTAGTCTTGTCCTGTGCCGGTACGGGAGAAGAAGTCACAACCGTCAGTAGTCCGGTTAAAATTATAAACATAACTAAATATTTCATTGATTCCTTCATTCCTTTCCAATAATATACTTTATAATCATTCATTCTGCAAAGGGCAGGGCATACCATGCCCTTTAAAATTTATAAGGAAAGAGTTATTCCGCAGTTTATACCAATCCATGATATTGTCTGGTTGGAACTGGAAGTTTTATAATTAGAATCTTTAACATTAATATCAATTGCAATGATGCTAAGCGGAAGATTGTATCTAAACCCGATTGCCGGGGTATAAATAAAATCTGAAGTGGAACTAGAGTTCGGTAAAGAAGAGTTTGAATAAACAACACCGGCTTCAATGCCTATATAAGGTTCAAAACCAATCCCGGGAATATTTATAAAAAGCTTAGGCCCCACCGTAATAGGGATTGAATAAAAAATTACATTACTGTTGGACAAACCGGGATGCAGATTATAAGGCCAATTATCATACCCTGCAGATAACGCTATTTCAACAGGTATTAGTGGAACCGAATAACCCACCGAAGCAGATAATCCATATCCATTACTTACAAGATTGCTAAAATTTCCGGTGGGTATTTCTACTCCTCCATTTAAATTAAGACTAACCTGAGAGAATGAAGTGCTAAAATTAGCTAAAACAAAAGCAGCTACAACGAACGGGAATATTCTTTTCATAAGGCTTTCCCTTAATAACATTTGTTAATATACTTTCCTATAATATACATTATAAGCAATCATTCTGCAAAAAAGGGAAATACTGTTGGAAGTATTTTCCTTTTATAAAATGTTAGATTTTTTTGGCTATTAAAGTTTAAATCTATTTAACCTTTTCGCCTATTTAACGGCAAAACTTAGTCAGTCTTACCCGCAGCCCAAAGCAGAGCTCCGGTTAAATGTTTTCTAATCATTTCGTTATCGTATGATTCAGCCTGATGGCCTAAAGAAGTAATAAAGCTTCTTCCTCTGCCAATATTCTGACACCAAATCAAAGGATGATCGCCCATGACTAAATTCACGTTTTTAAACCAGGGGTTTTCATCAATATTATATGATTTCTCATCAATTGAAACAAGCACTTTAACATTACTGTTTTTTCTCGGATCCCGGTCAAAACTGTAATATTCTTCTTTCCAGATAACGGAATCGGCCCCGAAACATACTGTCGCAGGATTATTTCTGTTTTCAATTATCAGCTTTCCTTCATGAACTGGAGGATGTCCAAGAAAATAAGCGCCTGCTAATTTCTCAAACCAGGGCCATTTGAATTCAGTATCTGTAGCTGAATGAACGCCAAGAAAACCGCCGCCGCCTTCTATATATTTTTGAAATGCAAGCTTTTCTTCATCGTTCAGAAGACTGTCTCCGGAGGTTAATAGAAATACAACTACATTGTATTTACTAAGTTCCTTTTCAGTAAAAAAAAGAGAATCTTCCGTAAAGGTGATTTTCCACTTATTCTTATGCGCAATTTCGTAAAATGCTTTTATAGCATTCGGTATTGATTCATGAAAATAACCCAATGTTTTGGTGAAAACCAAAATATTTAATTTTTGTGACTGGCTATTGTCAGCAAATGAATTCTGCGAAAAAGCAGCGTTTGTAAAAAACACTAAACTGATGAAAAATATAATTTTTTTTAACATTGAAATTTTACCTGTAAATTATTTTTTTTATTATCTTTCCTATAATATACATTATAGGAAGTCAAACTACTGAATAATTTCAACTGCCTGTTTAAACTACTTAAAGAGCAATTTCATCAAAAGACTTAATTAATAGTGAGATTTAATAATACGCAGTGAAAATTGTCTTATGATAGAGCATCAAATCAATTTATTCTGAAATCAAAATTCCCAAGCTATGTTTTTTGCATTCTTATAAATTTAGTTACTATATATTAAAGTTTCAAAAATATTTATCTGTACCGTGAACAAGTGTTTTAGCAGGGACAGGCGTCCACAGCACAGATAATAGTTTATAAATGAGATTAGATCATTTCAACAATAAAAGTTTCTTCGTCTGAACAAAACCTCCAGCTTGCATCCTGTAAAAATATACGCCTGAAGAATATCCGTTATTGGCGGAAAATTGTACGGAATAATTCCCGGCAGATTTTTGTTCATTAACCAAAGTTTGTACTACTCTTCCCAATAAATCATATACTTTTATTGTAACTAAACATGCTTTGGGAACAGAGTAATTTATTATAGTCGATGGGTTGAAGGGGTTCGGGTAATTTTGTGAAATACTATATTCAGTGGGCAATTGATTTGTTTTATTTTTTACATCGGTTATTATCTTTACGTTGGATACTCCCGTTCTTTGGTTGTTACTTTGAAATGTTCCCCAGACCGGAGTATGTACCACAGCATTTGTCTTTGCAAGTACTGCATTTTTTGAATAAGCTTTAGAAATTGTATTTATTGAATTTGTTTCATATATGCTCGAATCTGCATCATCATAAAAGGCAAGAAATCTTGCTCCCACAGTTCCGACATAAAGTGTCCCTTGTTCATAAAGTAGCGGCGCATCTACGCTCGTACTGTCTTGATAGTACCAATGGACACTTGAACTTGTATCGAGCGCAACAACTTTTCCTCCATGATTGCCAAAATATATCATCCCTATATCAGATAAGGCAGGCGTAGAAAGAATAGGTGAACCACTTTGATATGTCCACTTTATGTTTCCGTTCTGTATGTTAAGTGCATACAATTTTGAATCGCTGCAGCCAACATATAGATTTCCATTACCATCAATGACCGGAGATCCCGTAATTCTCCCTTCAGCTTGAGTTTGCCAGATAATGGTCGGCTGTTGTGCCCAGGGCATAGAGATTTTTAATATTTTCCCACTTATAGTACAATAGTAAATATAACTGCTATCATCCACAGCAGGCGAGGAATAAATGGAATCCGATAAGGCAAGCTGCCACGAAGGTGTAGGGGGAATTGCCGGATTTGTTAGATCGATACCGTAAATATTACCTTTTACGGTTGCAAATACTAATTTCCTATCCGGTGTTATTGCTGCAGAGCCTGCAATTGGTGCATCGGCAAAATAATTCCACGCTACAATACCCGTCAATCTGTTTATAGCAACAAAATTTTTATTTGAAACACCTATGTATAGCCGGTTTGTTGTTGAATCTACAACAGGCGTTGAACTAAGTACGCCTCCCATCGCTAATGCCGGCCAAACTTCATTTCCATATTTTGAAAATGAATAGAGATTCTTGTCCGAAGAAGCAATGTACAATGTTGTGTCGTAAGCAATGGAACTCGAAGACATGACATTACCGCCTACTTGAAGCGAATACATAACATTCCCTAATGAATCTAATCTGTATACCGCATCCCCGGTTCCTATTACATATAATACACCGCTCCCCAATAAGCTTGGACCCGCGTAAACCGGCCCATTAAGAAAAACTTTAAAACTTGATCTATTTATAATCGCGAAGCTCGAATCTCTTGCTCCTTGATTATCCTGTACAATAAGCTTTACTTGATTGGTCCCTTGATCAAAGTTATATGTCATCTGTTGTTTCATGCTTACAAGGTTGCTGTTAACAAACCAGAAAACTGAATCAATAGTCCCATCAGCGTCTGTGCTTCCCTGGCTAGAGAATTGGAGCGTAGCTTTCAATATCTTCCCGGCATTAAGTTGATTGACATCGCTTATTTTGACGGCGTGAGGTGGTTGATTGTAAGGCTGGGCATTCACTTCATTGCTGAAGGCACTTTCAATCAAATTAGTGCTCACAACTGATACGCGGTAGTAATACATCTTGCCATTTGTCAAGCTGCTATCGATATAGGTTAATCCTGTCGTGCTATCGAGAAGAGATGAAGCAGGCGAGGCGTTTCCACGATAAATGCGATACCGCAGAATGTTTGAACTCGCGCTTGCAGTCCAAGCTAATGCTATGCTCTTATTCTGAGGAGTAGCTGCAAGATTTGTCGGTGGAGCTATGGTAGTTGTAAAGGACCAAAATGCTGAGAAGTTACTACTTCCACCAATGTTGAGGGCACTCACTCGCCAATAGTAAACATTATAGTATGCCAACGATGAAACTTGTTTAGAATTTGTGGTAATCGTTGAATCATTAAAAACTAATGTATTGAAGGAAGAATCTTTTGACACTTGAAGATGATACGATGTTGCCCCCGTTGTCCCATTCCAGGTAAATGGAGTATTGATTGAAACCCCCATTGTCCCATTTGCTGGAGAAATTAGTGTCGGTGTCGGAGGAAATGAAGTAGCCGTTATATAAACTTTTTGTGACGGTTTTTGGGGATCATTGCTTGTTAATGCGAGACTGTCGTTATAAGTAACACCGGCAGCTGATGGAGCAAATGTCACCAGCACACTGTCCATCACTCCAGTAGGAATAGTGAGCGCCGTGCGATTGAGTGTAAAGACCGGGTTTGAGGTTGATATATTTGAGATCACCAGTGAGCTGTCTGTGCTTATATTCGTTATTCTGAGATAGGTGCCTTTACTATTGCCTGCTGCAATGCCGCCAAGGGTTAGTGAAAAGGATGATAATGACATTGAAGCAGAATGAGGGCGATTTAAGAGAATAGAAACAGTGTTGGAAGCATAATTCGTTACCGCCAGGTCAAGAGAGCCATCACCGTTAAAATCTCCAGATGTAACCGAGTAAGGCTCGTTACCAAAGCTTGATGTGGTGGTTTGAGCAAATGTGCCGCTCCCGTTATTCAAGAGGATGGAAAAGGTATTAGATGCCATATTAGGCACCGCAAGATCTAGACACCCATCACCATTAAAATCCGCGGTAATAATTGAATAAGGTTCATTTCCAACGTTTATCGTTGAACTACCCTTGAATGTGCCGTCACCATTATTCAAAAGAATGGAAACGGTGTTCTCAGCATCATTGGCCACCGCAAGATCAAGATACCCATCACCATTGAAATCCCCAGTTGTTACTCCTACTGGATAATTCCCCACAGCCGTGGTGGAGCTCTGTGTAAATGTGCCGCTCCCATCGTTCAAAAGAATTGAAACAGTATTGGAATGTTGGTTCGCCACCGCAAGATCCAGATACCCATCACCATTAAAATCTCCGGTTGTGATCGAGCGTGGATGAAATCCAACACTATCAACGGAGCTTTGAACAAATTGGCCGCTCCCGTTATTCAAGAGAATGGAAACCGTGTTATTACCATCATTCGTTAGTGCTAAGTCAAGAAATCCATCGCCATTGAAATCTCCTGTCGTGATTGACCATGGACTCATCCCCACCATGACAGTTGAACTGAGTGTAAATGTCCCATTTCCATTATTTAAGAGAATGGAAACAACATCCCCTCCTGCATCCGGGACTGCAATATCAAGATAACCATCACCATTAAAATCCCCGACAGCAAGATGTCGTCCGCCCACACCAGTTGTTCTTGAGCTTTGCGTAAATGAACCATTTCCATTATTCAAGAAAATATTAAGTGTATCATTAATAACTACAGCAAGATCCAGATACCCATCACCATTGAAATCCCCAGTTGTGGATGACATAGGAGCAATCCCTACACTTGGAGTGGAGCTGTGTAGAAATTTTCCGCTGCTACTAATATCGCTCTTGATTGAAAAACTCCACGTATAGCCCCACTTTAATGAATCCCCCAAGACACTCTTTATCCCGTGAGTTAATGTCG
>CAZUCY010000001.1:21710-35620 GCA_964618785.1 uncultured Ignavibacteriaceae bacterium
TAGCCCCACTTTAATGAATCCCCCAAGACACTCTTTATCCCGTGAGTTAATGTCGTAGTTACCACCTCACCCACTTTAAACGGCATAACAGGTGTAATAGTTATGGTTTGGGTAGAGCTGTTGTAATTGTATATTGCTTTATGCGGTCCGCTGATGGAGCCGTTGATTTTAATTGTCGAGTTATTAATTGTTGATTGATCAATGTTTGTGCTAAATGTAACCGTGATAAAGGTGTTCTTGTCAATGCTTAATGCATTGCGTGCTGGGGTGAGGGAGACAACTGTTGGTTGCCCCATGACCCATGATGGTATAACAATTATTATTATTACAGCATAATATAGCACTCTTTTCATAATATCTCCTTTAATTGAAGGACTTAAAAAGTTACAATTCTATTAACTCGTATTAATTCTTTATAATCCGCTACTGAGTTCAGCATATTTCATTTTTTTATTTTTCCACATTGCAATAGTTAAATATTGCATTAGAATTAACTTCAAATTTTATAAATATGAAGTAGGTTGTAGTATTGATTTGTAATTAGGAATTGACTGCGGAAGATTATCCGGCAGCACAGTCAACCCCCAAATTACAGGAATTTATTAGCCGATATGTTAATAAGAATGGAAATAATGATTAGTCCTCTGCATTCAAAAATAAAATTCGTTGTTGTACTATAACAATTCATTTTTTAACCCCCGAAATAGTTTTAAATCAAAGCCAATTATTTAAATTGAAATGGAAACCCACAAAACCTTTCTAACGCTATATATAACTTACTAAATAAATAAATAATAATCAATCTTATTACAAAATTAGTTAATGTCCCAAAAGAATAGACGCAAATAAATATTTCCGGCTTAAAGGTGTACTGTAAAGTAGCAGTCAATATAATTTCGCTTTATCCCAATCTCAAAGAGTGCTTACATGACATCCAAACGAACTTAAATTATTTTTTTGGGGGGCGTACCCCCTCAATTGAATTTCCAATACAAAACCTCGCATCTGAAATTTTTTTTAATTCAACTCCGGCAGCGACATCTCGTTGGTACTTCTCGAAGGCTTGACAGACAAGTTCCTGAATTTTATCCTTGCGGCGGTCAGGTACTTCGTATCTGAAAACTGCAAAATTTGCTTGAACTTTTACGATTGGAAATAATTCGTCCCAAGTCATGGGTTACTCCATTCGCTAATGAAACATAATTATGACACGCGGTTGTTCGGCGAGAAATGTTAGTGGGTTAGATTTGAATTGCTAAAACATGAAAAGAAGTGAACTTCTCTTCAACTTACTTATACCATAATAATTAAGATTTCTATACTGTATCAACAAATGAATTTTGTTATAATCAGTCTTATCTTAATTATTCATAGACAAGCATATTTTTGCGTATATGTCTCATTTTGTATGAAATATAAGTAAATTGATGGTCGGTAATTTCAATGGCACAATAAAACTAAAGAGGCATATAAATGATACCAGATTTCCAGACAATAATGTTACCGTTCCTTGAGCTTTTAAGTGACGGAAAAGAACACGAACTACAAACATTGATTAAACAAATTGCAGATAAGTTTGAACTAACAGACGAGGAACGGAAAGAACTTTTGCCTAGCGGAACCCAAGTGGTAATTTACAATCGGGTTGTTTGGGCAAAAACATATTTAAAGAAAGCTAATCTTCTTTCATCTCCAAAACGGGCTATAATTATTATTACCGAACATGGCAAAAAAGTATTACAAAACAAACCACCAAAAATTGATATAAAGTTTTTACAAAGTTTACCGGACTTTAAAGAATGGCAAACTTCTTATCAAACTAATTACCAAAACCGAAAAGATGACGACCAACAATCACAAGTCAATACTGATATAGAAAGCGGAAAAACACCTGAAGAACTTTTAGAAGACTCATTTGTAAAACTCAAAGACGAACTTGCAGCAGAACTTATAGATAAAATAAAAAGTTGTTCACCAGCTTTTTTTGAAAAACTTGTAATTGATCTTTTAATTAAAATGGGTTATGGCGGTTCAAGAAAAGAAGCTGGGCAAATAATTGGCAAATCTGGGGATGGCGGAATTGACGGAATTATTAAAGAAGATAAATTAGGACTTGATACAATTTATGTTCAAGCAAAAAAATGGGACAACACAGTTCCTATTGGACAAATTAGAGATTTTGCTGGTTCATTACTATCTAAAAAAGCCAAAAAGGGAATCTTTATTTCTACATCAAACTATCCAAAAGGAGCTTATGATTTTGTTTCAAGCATTGAGCCCAAAATTATTCTAATTGACGGAAAAGAAATGGCTGGACTAATGATTGAATATCAAGTTGGTATTGCGATAAAAAACAATTATGAAATTAAAAAAATTGACATAGACTATTTTGAAGAAGCGTAATGCAAATTGAAAGACATTTTTGCAAGACCCTTATATGCAATAGTGGGTGTTTTAGTAAGTATTCAAAGTGGATTGCTCGCAACCGGTAGTGAAAGTGAAAGACATAGTAACTGGTAATACCCGAAAAAAAACCGGGGTGGGATTGAATTATTTACTTGACTTTCTTTTCTATAGATACTTTTGGCCCTCGACATACAAGAATTTGGGAATTTCCCGCCCCTGATGACGGCGGCTTTAATAATATGACTATGGAAACCTGGTCTTATAACAGAACTCCTTATGTCAAGATCGATTTTCATTATGAACACGGGATTGGGCATATTGATTATAATTATTTCCTTATAAAAGGTATTATCCAGTTGCCTCACCTATTAATAACCTATAAAGGTATTGATTTCCAGAGAACGTTGGCAAATGTTAATAATGATATTTATCCCGATTATTATGAATTCCTTTATTTTAACTACGCAGATAGAATAATTCCCCGGTATTCAATTCCATTTATATGGGATGTTAAAGACAGTGTGTATCTGAACACCCGCAACCACCGCCAGACTCGCCCTTATTGATTTTTTGTTTATCTTAACATTTTTATTTTACTCAAGGCGCTTAATTTTTTGACAACATTACTAGTAATCCGGAACAAAAATTTATTTGCCAACCCGAAAAAAAGAATTATTTTTGGAATGAGTGTATTTGAATGACAATTTTGAATATTATATAAAAAGATTAAAGTATATTTCTTTGTTAAATAGTTTTTTAATATAATGTAAAGTTTTCGGTGAAATTATCTAAAACTTTTGTTTATTTTTAATGTATTATTGAAATAACAAATAATAATTAGCAATATAATATAATCTCTGTCTTTAGAATCTGAATAGTTTGGATCAGTAAGAATAATAGGAATTAAAATTGAAAAATAATGGTAAAGCGAACTCTTTTAATGAAATTGAGAAATTCGAAAACAAGATTATTCAAGGTGACTGTTTAGAAGTAATGCCAAAGATCCCAGATAAAAGTATTGATTTGATACTTTGTGATTTACCTTATGGCACGACACAAAATAAATGGGATTCTGTTATTAACCTTAAGCAACTTTGGGAGCAATATGAAAGAATTATTAAAGACAAAGGTGCTATAGTTTTGACTTCACAAGGGGTCTTTACTGCTAGGTTAATTCTAAGTAATGAAAAATTATTTAAGTACAAGATAGTTTGGATAAAATCTAAACCGACTAATTTTCTAAATGCCAAGATTCAACCTCTACGTAAGCATGAAGACATCTGTGTGTTTTATAAAAAGCAGCCTACATATAATCCTCAAATGACAATGAGCGAACCTTATGATAAAGGATTTAGAAAAGATCAGTATACTGGTAGTTATGGTGATTTTAAGCCTCGACATATTCAAAGTAATGGCGAAAGATACCCTTTGGATGTATTAGCTTATGATGAACAAAGTGCCGATGATTTTGTTTATGTTAAAACTGCTGAATCCGAAGGCAAAGTGTTCCATCCCACTCAGAAACCAATTGAGTTAGGCTGTTATCTTATTAGAACGTTTACCAATCCAGGCGATATAGTACTGGACAACGCTTGTGGTAGTGGTAGTTTTTTACTTTCGGCTATTTTGGAAAACAGAAAATTTATCGGTATTGAAAAGAATGAGGATACATTACTTCATAAAGTTAAACCTATTGATTACATTAAAATATGTACAAATAGAATTTCAAGTATTCTGAAGAAAAAAGATTTAGAAGAATCTACTTTATCTCTTTTCAAAGAGCCTGTAGTTAAATTTCACACATTAAATTATCAAAAAAAAACGAACTAAATTATGCCAATAAACGAGAGAGTTTGGTCCGGTCAAATAATAAGTTGGATACAGGAATCAATCAGAAACGGCACTACTATTTTTCAGGATGCTACAAATGATGAAGGAATTAGAGTCTCAACGGGCAGGACTATATTTCCGGACATCTTACTTTACATAGATCGAAATGCGAATCTTATATTTAATGGATGGGAATTAAAATTTCCAGATACTCCAGTAGATGATAATGAAATGTTACTAAATGCTCTAGAAAAAGCAGAACGTTTGAGAACACATTCAATTGTAACCTGGAACGGACGCTCAGCAATAATATGGTTAATTAAAGATGATAATTATAATCTTGAATCTTTATCAAAACTCAGAATTTATCCGAATGATGTTGCAATAAATACCAGGAACGACTTAGCTAATAGGGAAAATTATCTTCAAAATGAGCCAAGATTAAAGTTAAGGCTAGGTGAAATATTACACGACTTGGAACAATTTTATCGGGGTGGCATAATTCGTGAGGCAATTAACATTTCCTCCAATATTGTAGGTGCTATTGTTGATACTGCTAATCATATAATTCCATTACTCCGGGATATACTTTCTGTTAAAATCAATATCGATATGAATTTCCAAGCAAGATATAATGACTGGAAAATTCTAGAGCGCTCAACACTAGATAGTCTCTCTAATTCATCACGAAGGGTTGAAAGAATTGATCCCCAAACCGTGTTAGCAAAGTTAACATACTATAAACTTGTAAGTAAAATTATATTCTACAAAACCTTGTCGGAAAATATTCCTGGCAGAATATCTGAATTGACTTTAATCCCTGATAATCCCATTAAACCTCAATTAGAGAGGTTTTTTAACCAGGCACAACAAATAGATTATCAGGCAGTGTTTGATAGGGACTTTACAGATGAATTAGAATTTAATGGAACTATGGATCAACTTCTTTATTCCTTAATTATGGATTTTTCAGATATTGATTTTCAATATCTACCCACTAGAGTAATTAATTACATTCTTGAGAATCTTATACCTGAAAGTGAAAAGCAAAAATTTGGTCAATACTTTACTCCTATTACTCTTGCCAACTTAGTTTCAATCTCCGCATTAAGAAATCGTAATGCAATCGTGTTTGACCCAACCTGCGGTTCTGGCACATTTCTTACAGCATTTTATAACATTCTAAAGTATCGTGGAATTACAGAACATCAACAATTATTGAATCAAATTTGGGGAAATGATATTGCGCATCTTCCTGCCGTGCTATCCGTTATAAATCTCTATAAGCAAGATTTGGTGAATCAGAATAATTTTCCTAGAGTAACACGATGCGATTACTTCCAATTTTCGCCTGGTCAGGAAATGAAATACCCTGGCCCTATACACGAAGGCGATTTTATAAATGTACTCCTGCCACAATTTGATTGTATAGTTAGTAACTTCCCTTTTATACAGCAAGAAGACATTCCAAACAGTTCATTATCTGAAAAGTTCAGAGAAGAATTTCAAAGAACTCAATTAGCATTTATGCGGGGAAATCAATTTAGGATTAACAAGCGATCGGATTACTTTATATATTGTTTTTATAATTCTTTAAAATTTCTTAGTCCTGATGGTTTTATTGCAGCTATTACATCTAACGCTTGGCTCGGAAAAGATTACGGAATACAGTTCAAGAGATTTTTGATTGACAATTTTTCTGTTCGTTATGTGTTTCGTAGCAACGCAGAACATTGGTTTAGAGATTCAAAGGTTAGCACCATTTTTACAACAGTTCAAAAAACAATTGATGATGCTCCAACTCGCTTCGTTACACTCAACTTCAAATTGGATGATTATTTTACAGATGAAACTAAAGACAATCATATTTCTATGATGGAAGAATTATATAATGAAATCAATCATTGTGAACAACTTACAAATAATAATTGGACAAGAGAATCACAATTCACTAATGTATTTCATAAAAATGATGAGACAATTTCAGTTTCAATTGTTGAAAGGACATATCTCGAACATCAAATAATTAGTCAAGAAAATTGGGCTGTAAACTTTATTGCGCAAGATCCGCTTCAACAATTTAGAACAAAACTAATAAATCCTTTTGGGACATTTATGGATGCTGGTAGGGGAACAAGAACTGGTTGGGATCAGATGTATATATTGAAGCAAGAAGATGTTGAGAATTACCGTATTGAAAATGAATTTCTCCTCCCAGTATTGAGAACAAATTCGGTATTAATAAGTATTCATTATAATCCTGATAATAATTACTTCCTTTTTATTTGTAATAGATCTCTTGAAGAATTAAATCTAAATTATCCAAATGCATTTAACTGGATTCAGCGATGGTCTAATGAAAGAAATAGAACTGGCGTTCTTTTGCCAAGCGTTTTTGAAAACCGTCGCCCTTATTGGTATACTTTGTGTGCGGAAGAACCTGCAAATATTTTCATTTCTATGAATCCGAATAAAAAATTGTTTTTCGCATATTGCGATAAAAGAATTTACTTAAATCAAAGATTGGTAGCTATTCGAGTTCCTCAAGAGGATGTTCAAATTATTTCAGCAATACTTAACTCTATCGTATGTTTATTATTTGTTGAGTTTAACGGAGTTTCAAGAAATTTAGGAGCTTTGGATTTGAATGCAGATTTTTTTCAGTCAAAAATGCAAATTTTAGATCCTTCTTTGCTATCTGAAGAAGCAAAAGAAAGAATTATTTCAGCTTTCAGTTTATTGACTGGTAGGCCAGTGCAAAATTATGACTCTGAATATCAACAAACAGATAGGAGCCATTTTGATGAAACTGTTTTGCGTGAATTTGGCTATGATATTGCTATTCTTCCTTTGCTATACAATATTTTAACACGAACCATACAAGATAGAATTGAAATGAGAAACAGATAATTTTAACCAGGTGTCGTCGAACAGCCTATTCCCCCGTAAAAAATAAAAAGTTCAAATGATTCCCCAGTAATTCTGCGATTTGTAATAGAATTAAAGCCAAGAAAAGATTATTCCTCGGCTTGTTTAATGTCTTTGACAAATTGAATTAGAATTTATGAGTTTTGTACTTCCGTTTGAACTTCCGCTGAATAAGCTAAAAATAATAAAGCCTCGTAAATATATAATCTATAAGGCGTTAATAAGAGCTGGCGGTCGGATTCGAACAAACGACCCGCTGATTATATATCAACATTGAAAGCGGTAAAATAGAAATAATCGCTAATATTTTGTTTTATTGTGCATAAAAAGGTTTACTGACTTTTATCATATAAGATCATAATAATTGATACCCTATATTCTGACTAGAAAACCTGCTGCGGTTCCCTTCATATGTATCCTGTCAAAACCCTTTAAATTCATACTATTGATTGTATATACCAAAGTTTTAAACATATAGACCGGTCTTTACTATAATGAGATATTATTATTAATCTCCATTTTTGTGAATATTATTATTAAAAAATGAAGATGAAAAATGGAAAATGTTTATTGTACGGCAGGTTTATGAATCCTTTATTGTTTATTAAAAATCTTTACAGATATAGTGTGTGCAGATCATGTCTTATTTGATTGTTTCCTCCAATCGATATCATGCCGGAGGAATCACTTAAATGAAAATTGCTCATTTTGATTGTTTTTGTGGAATCAGCGGAAACAAGATTCTTGGGGCGTTTGTAGATGCCGGTCTCAATAAAGAAGTTATATCTTCACTTCCGCGCAAATTAAATCTTAGAGATGTGGAATTTGAGGTTTATCACCACTAAAATGCAGAAAAATTGGAGCAAATACATCTCATGGACAAATTGCGTTAAAGGAAATTAATACCACAAGAGGATATAAAAGATTTGTTCATGAATTTGAAGAGTGTAAGGAAATAGCTAAAAGAGAAAACTTATCCTTAAAAAAATTCTATGAGCAGCTGTTATTTGAACTTAACTATTGATAAAAGATTTACTCTTAAATAATAAATACAAAATATAACGGAATAAATTTATGATTAAAGTAATTGAAACGGAATTAAATTCGCATAAAGATACAATTGGGAAGGTAATTGATTTACTACAACCCGATATTGAAAAAGCGTGCAGGCTGTGTATAAATACATTAAAAAAAGGGAATAAAATTTTGTTTTTTGGTAACGGCGGAAGCGCTGCTGATGCGCAGCATCTCGCCGCTGAACTTTCCGGCAGATATAAAAAAGAAAGAAAAGGTCTTCCCGGTATTGCCTTAACCACAGATACCTCTGTTTTAACTGCTATAGGTAATGATTATGAATTTGATTATATATTTGAAAGACAGGTTGAAGCCATTGCCAATCCGGATGACTTGCTTATTGGTATTTCTTCCACAGGAAACAGCTTAAACGTTTTGCGCGCCTTTGCAAAAGGCAAAAGCCTTAATTGCAGAACTCTTGGTCTAAGCGGTAAAGGTGGCGGCAGGATGAATGGTAATTGTGATCTTAATATAATTGTCCCATCGGACAATACTGCAAGAGTTCAGGAAATGCATATTCTAATCGGTCATATAATATGCCAGGCAATCGATAATGAGTTTTAAACAAAACATTAATTGTTTAAACAAAGTCTAATTGATTGTTGTAAATGAATTTGTACTGAAAAAATAAAAGGAGCTAAATTTGCCTTATCCAAAATTTGATAGAAATAAATTATCAATTAAACCGTTGTCGTGTAGAAAGAATAAAGTAGTTATTGAAAAAGATAATATCCCATTTACAAAAAAGTCCCAAAATAATAGTGAGCGCTTTAAAAGGTTAGTCGAAGAAGTAAGCGAAAGGATTAAAAAAGCGCGGTTAAAAAAAGCGCCGGTGATGTTAGCTTTCGGAGCTCACACAATTAAAAACGGAATGGGTCCTACGCTGATTAAATTAATGGAAGATGGATGGGTAACTCATCTTGCTACTAATGGCGCTGCAATAATTCACGACTGGGAATTTTCTTATTTAGGTGAAAGCAGCGAAGACGTGCGTGCAAATGTTGCCAATGGCGAATTTGGTATCTGGGAAGAAACCGGGTGGTACATTAATCTTGCTCTGGTCGTCGGCGCCTATGAAGGTAAGGGATATGGAGAAGCAGTCGGCTGTATGATTCAAAACGATGGGTTGAGAATACCTTCTGTAGAAGAAATAGATGAAATATTAAAATCCTATAAAAATACTGATTTGGATACAGTTGCAGCATCAATCGATTTACTTGACACTATTAGGAAATTCAAACTGAAACCGGGTTGGTTAAAAATTTCTTTCCCGTTTAAAAAATATTGCGTACAAGCCGCAGCTTATCGCCTGGGCATTCCTTTTACCGGGCATCCGATGATTGGGCATGATATTATTTATACTCATCCCGCTAATCATGGCGCCGCTTTGGGAAGGACAGCCCTCCGGGATTTTCTCACATTTGCCGAATCCGTTAACCGGTTGGAAGATGGGGTTTATATGTCGGTTGGCTCGGCAGTTATGTCTCCGATGATTTTCGAAAAATCTCTCTCAATGTCGCAAAATTTGCAAATTCAAAATGGTAAACATATTGATAATCATTATATGCTCATTGTTGATCTTGCAAAAAGTACATGGAACTGGCAGAAAAACGGTGAACCGCCCCAAACTGACCCGGGATATTATTTGAGATATTTAAAGACATTTAGTCGTATGGGCGGAGTTATGAAATACCTTTCTGCTGATAACAGGGATTTTTTATTGGCATTATATTATGCTTTGAGTAGTTAATTTTCATCTGACAGCGCTTATGTAAAATAAATGTTTTAGTAAAATCATCCATCATTGGTTTTATTGCATTAAAATTCTTAACTTGAAAGCGGTACGCGGATAAAAGCGATAATTAATTTATAAAATAAAAACGGGAGGTCATGATTATGAATATTGCTCGCAAGAATATAGAACAAATCATTGAAAAAATTAAAGACGTTAATATTATATTGTACGGAGATTTTTGTCTTGATGCTTATTGGGTTTTAGACCCGCGTGGTTCGGAAGTATCGGTTGAAACAGGACTGAAAGCATTAGCTGCCGGAAATCAAAAATATTCTCTCGGAGGAGCTTCAAATGTAGCGGCTAATATTGCAGCTCTTAAACCTAAGCAGTTAAAAATTTTCGGCGTTGCAGGCAGCGATATATTCGGACATGAAATGATTAAACAGCTTCAAAGTATTGGTATTGACACCGGCGGTTTGGTTATCCAGGAAAAATTCTTTGAAACGTATACATTTTCTAAATTAATATTGGAAGGTAATGAACAACCGAGAATTGATTTCGGAACTTACAATAAAAGGACAGAGGCCACCGATAATGATATTTTAATGAGCATAAGAAGTAATATTCAAAATGCCGATATAATAGTTGTTAACCAACAAGTGCCTGGCAGCATAACGAATGAAAAATTTATTGATGGAATAAATGAAATTGTTCAGGATTATCCATCGAAAATATTTATTGTAGATTCCAGGCATTATTCTGCGGAATTCAAAAATGTAAGCTTAAAAACAAATGAGATAGAAGCGGCTATTCTTAATGGTATTAAAGCGGATATTGGTGATGTTTTTAGCGTTAATGATGTGAAGAAATTTGCAATTGGTTTATTTGAAAAACATAATAAACCTTGCTTCATAAGCCGTGGTAAATATGGTATTCTTGCTTGCGATGGTTATGGGGTTCATGAAGTGCCGGGTTTACAATTCCTAAAAAAACTTGATACTGTCGGTGCCGGTGATACCGCTTTAAGTGCAATTGCTTGTGCGCTTGCTGCAAAAATAAACATAGATGGCGCTATAGAGTTTGCCAACTTTGCTGCGGGTGTGACAATTCAAAAATTGTTTCAAACCGGCACAGCAAGCCCTGAAGAGATTTTGTCACTTTGTTCTGATCCTAACTATATATACCAGCCGGAGTTGGCTGCGGACATCAGATCAGCAAAATATTGGAAGGATTCGGAAATTGAGTTGTGCTACAACAATATCAATTTTATTGATAGAGGTAAAATTAAATATGCTGTGTTCGACCATGACGGAACTATTAGTGTTCTCCGCCAGGGATGGGAATTAGTCATGGAACCGATGATGATAAAAGCTATTCTTGGTCAGGAATATAAAAATGTGGATGAACGTTTATATAACAGGGTTGTAAACCGTGTCCGGGATTATATTGACAAATCAACGGGAATTCAGACTGTGCAGCAAATGGAAGGATTAATTGATCTGATTCAGGAGTTTAATGTTGTTCCCAAAGAGAAAATCTTAGATAAATTCGGCTATAAAGAAATTTTTAATGAAGCTTTAATGGAAATGGTTAATAAACGTGTGGATAAATTGAATAAAAAAGAATTAGATATCCAGGATTTTGCTGTTAAAGGGGTTATTGAATTTTTAAATTTTCTTTCTGAAAAAGGGATTATTCTTTATTTGGCAAGTGGCACTGACAAAGAGGATGTTGTGAAAGAAGCTAAAGTAATGGGTTATGCCCATTTGTTTAATGGAGGTATTTACGGAGCTATCGGGGATATAAGCAGGTATTCAAAAAAAATGGTTATGGAGAATATAATTAAAAATAATAATCTGCAGGGGACAGAATTAATTACTTTTGGTGATGGCCCCGTTGAAATGCGGGAATGCAGAAAAGTTGGCGGCATTGCAATTGGTATTGCAAGCGATGAGGTTAAGAGGCACGGGTTAAATGAAGAGAAACGGACAAGATTAATTAAAGCCGGCGCTCATTTACTAATCCCCGATTTTTCACAGAGAAATTATTTGCAGGAAATATTATTTTATTGAAAAAATATTAATTCTATAATATTTTGATGTATTATCTTTTAATGTGCCGGTTTTAGTATATGAATTCATTCCATTATACACAAATACCGGATATCTAAACTATTAGACAAGAATTATTATATTTGATGCAATAATTTTATTATTATTAAATCTAATAATGTAGCGCAATGGAAAAAACTATTATTCTTGGTTCCATTTATTTATTTCTTAATCAGGAAGTTATGTTAATAGTATATTATCTTAGATTTAATAATTCTAATATTGAATATAAAATTACTGATTCAAAATATGAAAGCTTTGTTATTGCTTTTAATTTGCATTATACATTAAGTTATAAACCTGTCCTTCCGGATATTTCTTTTATAAAATAAAGGATAAATAAATGAATACTAGTAGAAGAGAATTTATAAAAAAAATCGGACTTAGTACTGCTGCATTGGCTGTAGGCGCTGCTTTTACTGAAGGGGAACAATTGAGTACAAAACCTAAGTCGAAGGTTATTGGTACAAATGCTATGCATTATGATCGTATTATTGGCGCTAATGACCGTGTTCATGTTGGTGTTGTCGGTTTTTCTCATCGTTTTGAGGACACATTGAGTCTTGCATTCAAAGCAAATGCAAAAGACATGAATATGGAATTTATCGCTGTCTCGGATATTTGGAACCAAAGGAGAGATGAAGGTATTTCCTATTTAACCAAACTAACAGGAAATAAAATTATTGGGTATAGAAACAATGAAGAGTTGTATGAAAAATCAAAAGTTGATGCTGTCATAATCAGTACTGCTGATTTTCAACATGCTTATCATGCAACTGAAGCTGTAAGGGCTGGTCGTGATGCTTATGTTGAAAAACCGTTAGCTGAATCGATGTCGGATAATAAAATGGTCCTTAATGCGGTAAAGGATACTAATAAAATTGTCCAGATAGGCTCGCAGAGAAGAAGCGGAACAAATTATCAAACTGCGGCAGAATATATAAAATCAGGCAGGTTTGGTGCAATAAAATTTGTAGAAATGACGTGGAATGTTAATCAGCCGGATCGCTGGCGTTTACCTGATGTAGTAGCCAGGTTAAAAGAAAGCGATACTGATTGGAAAAGGTTTTTAGTTAATAGGGAAAGAATTCCGTTTAATCCCCGCATCTACGTTGAATACCGTCTTTTCTGGCCTTATTCTTCAGGTATCCCTGGACAATGGATGTGCCATCAAATAGATACAGTTCATTGGTTTACGGGCTTTAAACATCCGTTAAGTGTAATTGCCGGCGGTGGAATTTATATGTGGAATGACGGTAGAAAAAATGCCGACACTTTAACTGCTATTTTGGAATACGGGCCTGCTAACGATAAAGATACTACAAAAAGATTTCAGGTTAACTATTCTTCAAGATTTTCAAATTCGGCTGGAGATGTTAAAGAAATTTATTACTCTAATGGCGGCGAATTAAATCTGGATACAAACAAAGTCACGCCGCACGGCGGTTTAACTGCTGAGCATGCCGGTAAGTATCCGCAATTCGGGCTTCATGAAAATCTTCTTCCTGAATTTGAGCTTGCCGATGTAAAAACAAAAAGCATAACGGCTGCAAATGCCGGTTCTGATTTAATGACCACTGGTCACATGCGGAACTGGATGGAATGTATAAGAAGCAGAAAACAACCTCATGCGCCTATCGAAGCCGGCTATAACCATTCAGTTGCAAGTCTAATGGTTACTGAATCTTTACACAGAGGAAGAAAAGTTACTTTTGATGAAAATAAGCAGGAAATAATAAATGCTTGAAAATAAACATATAAGAATTTTGTTGCATTTAGTATAACCACGCTTTCATCTTTCCGGGGTCGAATTCCCCGTCCGCTTG
>CAZUCY010000001.1:35720-131468 GCA_964618785.1 uncultured Ignavibacteriaceae bacterium
ATCTTTCCGGGGTCGAATTCCCCGTCCGCTTGCTGCGGGATAGTTTATTTCTCAACTTTTTAGTATGATTTATCCTGTTTTTAACGCTAATACCTAAGAAATAAACACTTATACCATTATTCCTATAAAGCAGATTCTATTTTTTATTACATAAAAAGTCTTTTTTTTAATGAAAGTGGGTATACTTATTTTCAAAAGAATAAGTCCTTTTCTGGTAGAGGATATGATACAAATTTATGTCAGGGTTTAATAATAATTAAGGAAAAAGCATACAGGGATTTATCCGCAAGGATAGTTTCCCGGTAAACAGTAAAAGTTCAATTGATTCGGTTTGCTCTGATTATTGTTTTACATTTTAACAATGAGAGAAGTTTTTTATGAGTCATTTAACATCTTCAGATTCGATTACTCCGGCGCCGCCTGCAAAAAGTTTCAAATCTGCTTTTATACTGATGAGTTCGCTTTTTTTTATGTGGGGTGCAATTGTTTCCTTAAATGATATTCTGATACCGCATTTGAAAAGTTTGTTCAAAATGAATTATACGGAAACGATGCTGATTCAATTCTGTTATTTCCTGGCATATTTTACAATGGCTGTCCCGGCGAGTTTGGTGATTGGAAAAATCGGATATAAAAACGGAATCGTTCTTGGTTTGTCAATTGTGGGGACCGGCTGTTTAATATTTTTACCGGCATCATATTTAATTTCTTACGGTTTATTCCTTTTTGGTTTAATTGTAATGGCATCTGGGAATGTTTTTCTGCAAGTAGTAGCAAATCCGTATGTTTTAGCGCTTGGTCCACCCGAAACAGCTTCCAGTCGTTTAAATTTAGCCCAGGGAATAAATTCACTTGCAACTACAATAGCTCCATTAACAGGCGCATATCTGATACTTGGCAAATTTGCAAACGATGCGCAGCATGCGGCTTCTGTTCAGGGACCTTATATTGGTCTTGCCGTATTTGCCTTTCTGGTAGCTGCAGCTTTTGCTGTAATTAAACTACCCGGGATCAATACAGCTCGTTCTAAAAAAGTCAAAGGCAATGTATTTAAATACCGTCAATTGCGTCTCGGCGTTATTGCATTAACATTATATGTAGGTGCCGAAGTATCAATAGGTAGTTTTATAGTTAGTTACATTGGACAGCCATATATTGCCGGTTTTGCTGTTCAGACCGCCGCAAAATATATTCCGCTTTACTGGGGCGGCTTAATGATTGGACGTTTTGTCGGTTCTGCTATTCTGCAAAAGTATAGCGCTCAGAAAGTGCTTGTTTGCAATGCCATTCTTGCATTTGGATTTATTGCTGTTACTATACTGACTCATGGGTTCATATCGATGTGGGCAATGCTGATGGTAGGTTTATTCAATTCAATAATGTGGTCAAATATTTTTGCTTTAGCAATTGATGGGCTCGGCGATTTAACTATTAAAGCATCTGGTGTTCTGATGATGGCTCCTATTGGCGGCGCTATATTTCCTCTTCTGCAAGGTGTATTGGCTGATAGCATAATTGGATTAAAATACTCTTATATACTTCCGTTATTATGTTATTTATTCATTTTGTACTATGGGCTGAATGGGCACAATCGATTAAATGAAAAAATATAATTATATATAAATATAACGCAAAGAAATAAGTATGATGAACCTGTCTTATTTTGGTGTCCGGCTGATTTTTACCCTGGAAATTTCAAAGCCGGCTTTGATGTTTGGATAGAGAATAAAACAATATTTCGGTAGACAAAAAATGAGAGATTTGAATTTGGTTCCGGCAGAATGGATTAAAAAATTAAAATTAGTTTTATTGTCTTTCTCTCTTTTCTTCTTGGGCATCAACATTTATGCGCAACAGGATACATCAAACTTACGCTTTGAAATTTCCTTCCCCTCCAAACTTCAAAAACAGCCTGTTACGGGGCGTATTTTTTTAATTATTGTAGCCAAAGACGGAATCGAACCGCGTTTACAAATGAGATCTGGTCCGGCTCTGTTCGGTGTGGATATAAATCAGCTTAAGCCGGATGTAACTATTGAGATAAATAATGATTGTCCCGGAAGTCCTGTAAGAAGTTTGCGAAATCTTCCAGCCGGTGATTATTATGTACAAGCGGTTTTGAATGTCTATACTGAATTTCACCGTTCAGATGGTTATACTATTTGGGCGCACATGGACCAATGGGAAGGACAGAAATTTTACAAATCGCCGGGCAATCTAATAAGTGATCCGGTAAAAATTAGTATTGAACCCGGCGTAAGCAATTCCTATAAGCTTAGTCTAACGAAAGTTATTCCGCCGGTTGAACTTCCACAAAACACTTCTTATTTAAAATATATAAAAATAAAAAGTGAACTGTTATCAAAATTTTGGGGACATCCATTCTATCTTGGTGCAGCTATATTGCTTCCCAAAGGCTACGATACTCATCCTGCCGTTTATTATCCTGTAGAATATATTCAGGGTCATTTTAGTCTTGATCCGGTTAATGGTTTCAGTACGGAAAATACACCGGAAAGCGAAGAAGACAGGCAAAGGCGCCTGCGGAATTATGATGAAACAGGATACGAATATTATCAGGCATGGACATCAGAAAATTTTCCAAGAATGATTTGTGTGACTTTTCAGCATCCAACGCCATACTATGATGATTCCTATGCAGTTAATTCAGCTAATAATGGTCCTTACGATGATGCTATTATGACGGAATTAATACCTTACATTGAAAAGAACTTCCGGATTATTACAGAGCCTTATGCCCGTGCTGTAACTGGTGGTTCAACCGGCGGATGGGAAACTTTAGCTTTACAAATTCATCATCCTGACTTTTTTGGAGGGGCATGGGTGTTCTATCCCGATCCTATTGATTTTAGGCAGTATGGAATTGTTAATATTTATGATGATGATAATGCTTTCTTTTTAAAAAATACCTGGGGTTCTGTAGAAAGACCGATGTCACGGACTAGTACCGGACAAACAACCGAAACAATTAGAGAAGCAAGTTATGGTGAAAGCGTATTAGGTAGTAAAGACAGATCTGGTGAACAGTTGGCAATATGGGAAGCAGCTTACGGACCTGTTGGTGAGGACGGTTATCCCAAACCTCTATGGAATCCTGTCACCGGAAAGATTGATCATTCTGTATCTGATTATATGCGCGATCATGGTTATGATCTTAGGTATTATTTAGAGTCTAATTGGTCTTCTTTAGGACCTAAATTGAAAGGCAAATTGCATTTTTATTGTGGTGATATGGATAATTTATTCCTCAATCTCGGTGTATACCTGATGGAAGATTTTTTAAAAGCAACAAAAAATCCGTATTATGATGGTTATTTTGAATATGGAAGACCGCTGAAAGGACATGGCTGGCATCCAATGAAAAATTATGAACTCGATCAAATGATAGGTCAATATATTCTTAATAATACTCCTAAGGAAAAATTATCGGTCAAGTGGATGTATAAATAGAATTCTATTTTAGGGGATTTCCGCTATAATATTTAGTTGCTTTGGTTTATCATTTATTATCTGATTTTAAAACTTTAAAAATATTTATTTATTGGTAAAATGGAAAAATGTATTAGATTTAAACTGAGATTTTGCGGAGCGGTAAGACAAATTTTCTGAAAAGATTTCACAATTATTTTATATTTAGAGGTGAAGATAGTATCTTCTTGTAAAAATATATTTATTTAGTTATATGATAAGAGTTTATCATAATTCCTTTTTTGCTATGGGAAGTCGCTTTAATGCGGTATTCCCATTTTATAATCAAGATATATGTGAACATATCTTTCACTTAATTCAAATTGAAGTTCTAAGAATTGAATCTAAGCTGAGCTATTTTAATCCAGCCAGTGAAGTTTATAAAATAAATATGACTGCTTGCAAATCATTTGTGAAATTGGATAATGAATTGTTGAGTATCCTTGAAACTTGTATGGATTATTCTGAAAAAACATTCGGAGCTTATGATATTACACTTCGTCCTATAATAGAATATATTGAAGCATTTGGCGGGACATCTGCGCCGGCTGGGCGCTCATATCTTAATCAAATAGAACTGGATAGTGTAAATAAATCTATTCGCTTCGGTTGTGATAAAGTTAAAATAGATTTTGGCGGATTTGGGAAAGGGTATGCTCTTGAAAAAATTAAATCGCTTTTGGATAATTCGCCAATTGAGAATGCTTTCATTAGTTTTGGCGAGAGTTCTATCTACGCAAAAGGAATGCATCCTTGCGGAGATTACTGGCAAGTTGGAATAAAAAATTTCTATAATGCTGAAGATTCATTATATACTTTTAAACTTTCGGATAATTCAATCTCAACTTCCGGTAATTACTATGTAGATGATTCCGGTCAGCTTTGCAGCAAGGTTAATGTTATAAACCCTTTAACAGGAAGAGCTGTTGATGAATTATCGGCTGTAAGTATCAAATCCAATTCTCCGCTTGAAGCAGAAATATTATCAACTGCATTCCTTGTCATGGAGGACGAGCAGAATTATAAAATTATGGATAGGTTTAAAAACATTGAAGCGGTTAAAATCCTTTATAACGAAAATAAACCTATCAAAAAATATTTTAGCAGGACATACTAATGGAAGATTTGTTTTATATTAACCGGCGGGAATTTTTTAAAAAAATTTCATTATTCGCGGGTTCTTCAATTGCGCTTGCATCAATGCCGTGGTTGAAAATTTTTAACGATGATATTTATGCCAAATCGGTTAGTGATAAAGTGCGTCTTGGTTTTATTGGAATTGGCGATAGGGGAAGCGCATTACTTCTGAATGTACAGGCTATTGCTAAGCCGTTAAACGTTGAGATAGCGGCAATTTGTGATAATTATGAACCGAATTATCAAAGAGCAATTAAATTCACAAGTGGAAAAGCAAAAGCTTTTTACAACTATCTCGATTTGCTGAATATGAAAGATATTGACGGTGTGGTTATTGCCACACCGCTTCATGAGCACTCCCGTATGACCATTGATGCATTAAATGCTGGTGTTCATGTCTTTTGTGAAAAATCAATGGCGCGTTCAATTGAGGATTCAAAAAAAATGTACGATGAGCATCTGCGGACAAAACGGATTTTACAAATCGGTCACCAAAGAGTTTTCAGCCCGGTTTATCTGGATGCAATTCAAAAAATCCGTAGGGGAGATTTGGGGCAGATAACTCATATGAGGGCATACTGGCATAGAAATGGGAATTGGCGCCGCCCGGTACCGGAGGGCAAACCTGAACTGGAAAAGAAAATAAATTGGAGGCTGTATAATATTTTCTCCGCGGGTTTATTTACAGAATTACTTTCTCATCAACTTCAGGTTGCTAACTGGATAAAGGATTCGTTCCCTGCTTCTGTGGTTGCTAACGGTAATCTTATTTATTGGAAGGATGGGAGAGATGTTTACGACCACATTTCTTGTCTGTATTATTATCCGGATGATTCACAATTTATTTATGATTCTATAACTACTAATAAACATTATGGATGTGAGGAACAAATACTCGGCAGCAAAGGTTCTATGGAGTTGGAACTAAATAAAGTATATTCGGAATCTCCCCCGACGCCGCCGGCTATTCAGCAGCTAATCAACGATATTGAAAAAGATGTTTTTAAAACTATCCCGATCGGCGGCGCAAGCTGGGTCCCCGAAACGGCTATTAATACTAAAGGTGATTATATCTCCGATAACTATAAAATGGATGAAACCAAACTTCAACTGGAAGCTTTTGTTCGTTATATTCGGAAAGGAAATGCGCCTGAGGAATTACCTGTTCAAGGCTATTATTCAACTGTCTGGTCGCTGCTTGCAGAACAAGCTGCGAAAACACAGCAGCGCTTATCGTTAGATGACAAATACCGGATTTAAAATGAAAGACTTTACAATTAGCGGCAAACGAATAAAAACTGAAATAAAAATTTGGTTATTTTGTTTTTGTGCTGCCTTACTGATAAATATTTTTGCTGTAATAAATTACAAGACTAATTGGATTGAGATATTTTCTCAATTGCATATTGTCCTTTTGCTGTCAATACTGATTTATTTGTTATTAGGAGTGATCAGAATTATCACCCGTATAATTGCCAGGCTGTTTAAGCTTGTGAAAAATTAATTTATTGCTTTTAATAATCAGATAAGCTTTTAACAGCCGGCAATTATTAGTCGGGCTTTATTATCTTGGAGGATAATTAATTATATAAATTTTTAAATGTATCCATATATCGGCGGAATTGCTTAATTAAGAAATCTTTATAAAGGTCTTCGTTTTCAATCTCTGAAGATATAATCTGAGGCAAGGTCCTTATTAGTTAAAATATTACCATATGCAGCGCGTAAAACCTGCCTTATAAAATATATTCAAATATCTTAGCGGGAATCAGAAGATTAGGTATGAATTATATTATTGCTTCTTCCATTTTAGGGACGAGTAAATGGAAGATAAGAAACGCTATTAAATAAGCCGAACCGGAAATAATAAACAATGGAAGATAAGATCCTGTAAATTGTAGAATTAATCCCGTTGAAATTTGGAATAATGCACCGCCGATGGCGCCGGCGGTGCCGCCCAGCCCGACAATAGAACCAATAGCCTTTTTTGGAAACATGTCGGAAGCTGTTGTAAAAATATTTGCAGACCATCCTTGATGGGCAGCAGCTGCAAGACCAATTAAAGCTACAGAAGTCCACAATGAGACATCTGATGCCATAACAATCGGTACAATCATTACTGCGCATAGTATCATTACGAATTTTCGTGCTTTATTCACAGACCAACCCATACTTATAAATTTACCTGAGAGCCATCCTCCGCCTATACTGCCGATGCTTGTCATTGTATATATAATTATAAGAGGCCATCCTATATTAGTTAAGTTTAAGCCGTATTTATGATTTAAAAATCCTGGAAGCCAAAATAAGTAGAAATACCAGATGGGATCGGTAAGAAATTTACCGATAACAAATGCCCATGCTTGTTTGAATTTTAGAAGTTTTAACCAGGGAATCCTTTCATTAATTTCTTTGTCATTATCGCTTAAAATATATTCTAATTCTTTATGGTTTACTTTTTTATGTTTCTCCGGTTTCTCATACATGTAGTACCAGCATAGCAACCAGATAAAACAAATTGGTCCGGTCATAATAAACGCGCTTTGCCATCCATACGTTAAGGTAAGCCATGGAACAACAATTGGCGCAAATACAGCTCCTATATTTGCGCCGGAATTAAATAATCCTGTTGCAAATGCTCTTTCCTTTTTAGGAAACCACTCCGCAACTGTTTTAATTGCGGCGGGAAAATTTCCTGATTCACCTAAACCCAATGAGGCGCGTGCAACGCCAAATTCAAATGGCGTCCTTGCTAAGGAATGTGACATTGCTGCAAGGCTCCAGAGACATACGGAGATCGAGTAACTTAACTTTGTTCCGAATCTGTCAATTAAACTTCCAAAGAAGGTTTGTCCCAGTGCATAAGCCGTGGTAAATGCGGCAATAATTAATCCGTATTCAGCCTCCGACCATCCTATTTTTACCTGCAAAATAGGTTTAAGAAGCCCAAGAACATTTCTATCTATATAATTGATTGTCGTAGCAAAAAATAAAAGCATGCAAATTGACCAGCGGTAAGAACTCGCTTTTACAGACTGCTCCGATAGATCTGTTGAGTACTTGTTGGGAACGGTATTATTTATCACCATTATGGTTTAGCCTTTTTTATTTAATTAAAATGAGTAAAGATTAGGCAGGTATTAAAACTAAGTATTTCCCTCAAGTTTTTCAAATTATTTGAAAAGAATATTCCAGCCAGGTTCAACTTTACTCAAATTAGTCCCAACAGAATCTTTTCACCTGATTTTATTTTTTAATGGTTGCTTTAATACGGCTTCGCCATAGTAAGTCCCATTTTTATTTGATGGGCTTTCTTTGTGACTATTACTGATGGCTATAATTTTAAATGATTTACCGGATTATTAAATACTCTTTCCGTTACTAACATTTTAAAACTCGGGAAAAAACTTTTGTCCGTAATTGAAGACATCAATCTATTGTCTGGAACATCCTTTATTGTATAATGTTATTTAGTGACATCCTTATAAAATTAAACCTTCTTCAGAATGAAAATTATTCTATTTTTATTCCAATAAATGGAAAACCTGTTTTAAATACGATGCTAATAATAAGTTAACTTTTTTACTAAGACTTGTTTGTATGTTTAAATCTTAGGTGTTTATGTCAAAATGGGGTTAATTTTAATATTTTATTATTTACATTTCCGCCTAAGAAATAAAATTTATTTCAATAGACAAGTAAGGCGGTTTCAACCTCGGTTTAATTTCTAATGATTTAACGAAGTGACGGCAGAGAAAATTATTAAAGCCGGAATTAAATTAGGCATATGATTTTTTATTTTTAATTACGGAGCTGGATTTATGTTACATTCAAAATACTTTTTCTTAACATTTCTTTCAATTGCCGGGCTTCTTTTTTTTAATGGCTGTGCTGCAAAGGATTTTACACAATATGTTGATCCGAATATAGGTGGTGTCGCTCCTTTATTAACTACATTAACTCCCACAGTCCACCTGCCGCATAGCATGGTACGTGTATTTCCGATTACCAAACCCGGTCTGGATGATCGTTATCTAAGCGATAAAATATACGGTTTTGCGTTAAATATGCCTGCTTACCGGAGGGGATATGTTACAGAGCTGATGCCCACAAGCGGTAAGTTCGTTACAGACAAAGATGCTTATGCTTCCGTTTACGACCACGATTTGGAAGAAGTTCATCCCTGGTATCATAAAGTTTTACTCGAAGATTATAATATCATAGCTGATTGGACAACCACAGAACGTTCAGTGTTATACAGGTTCCAATTTAATCGTAAAGATTCGAATAATGTTTTATTTAGTTCAAATAGGGATTCTTATTTTAAAATAGTCGGCAATAACGTAATCCAGGGATGGGAAAAATTTGAAAACACAAAACAATTTTTCTATGCCCAATTCAGTCAGCCGTTTGATAAGTCGGGTTCTTTTGATTCAAAAATAATTACAAATTTTGCATCTGAAATTTCAGGAAGTAAAACAGGCGTATTTGTTGGTTTTAATAATGTGAATAATCCGGTTGAAGTAAGGATTGGAATTTCGTTTATTGATGAGAGCCAGGCTGCAGATAATCTTCACAGAGAAACAAACGGAAAGAGTTTTGAATCAGTTAAAAATGAAAGTTATTCCATCTGGAAAAATGAACTTGGTAAAATACAGGTAGAAGGCGGAACAAAACATCAAAGGCGTATCTTTTATACTTCGCTGTACAGAACTATGGAGCGTATGGTAAATATTTCGGAATACGGAAGGTACTATAGCGGATATGATGGGAAAATTCATAATGATAATGGACGTCCATTTTATGTGGACGATTGGCTTTGGGATACGTTCAGAAGCCTGCACCCGTTAATGTTAATATTAGACCCTGCTCAGCAGGCAGATATGGTCGAATCTTATGTCCGTATGTATGAACAAAGCAATTGGATGCCCGGTTTTCCTCAATTTTTTGGAAATTATTCTGCGATGATTGGATTTCATTCTGCGGAATTAATCTGGGATACATATCAAAAAGGAGTTAGGAATTTTGATGTGGAAAAAGCCTATGAAGGTTTGAGAAAAAATGCGACTCAAGCTACAATGCTGCCATGGAGGACAGGGTCAATGTGTGCGCTTGATACGTTTTATTTGCAGCATGGATGGTATCCTGCCATACCGGAAAACAGCAAAGATCCCGAACCAATGGTTGATGGATTTGAAAAACGGCAGGCTGTTTCCGTTACGCTTGAACATAGTTATGATGATTGGTGTCTGGCTCAATTTGCTAAAGCTTTAGGTAAAGATTCGGATTATGAATATTTTATAAAACGTTCACAGAACTATCGTAATGTTTTTAACCCTGCTACAGGTTTTTTTGCTCCCAAAATGGCTGATGGTAATTGGATTGAACCGTTCGATCCTCAATTGTCGGGTGGTATAGGCAGCCGCGCATACTTTACTGAAAATAATGCATGGACCTGGAATTTTAGCGTTCAACACGACATTCCCGGATTGATTGAACTTTTAGGAGGGAAAAATGCATTTGTAAACCGGGTTGATGCAATATTTAACGAACCAACAAGCATTTCAAAATGGAGACTAATGGCTCAATTTCCGGACGGAACAGGATTAAACGGAATGTTTGTAGCCGGTAATGAGCCGTCATTCATCATTCCATACCTTTATAATTATGCCGGTCAGCCTTGGAAAACACAAAGGCGAATTCGTGAGATAATGAATATGTGGTTTGATGATCGTCCCCCTGGTATTCCTGGCGATGAAGATGGCGGAGCGCTGTGTTCATGGTATGTCTTTTCGGCGATGGGTTTCTTTCCTGTAACTCCGGGCAGCGGTGAGTATGCAATTGGCAGTCCATTCTTTAATAAAGTTACTATTCAACTTCCCGGTGGAAAAACATTTACGATAGATGCGGAAAATTGTAGTCAAAAAAATAAATACATTCAATCGGCTGAGTTGAACGGAAAAGAATTAAAGCATGCTTTTATAAGTCATGCTGATATTATGAACGGCGGTACGCTTAATGTAATTATGGGTGACCATCCGGATAAAGAATGGGGAGTAAATCCATAATGCCTGTATATGTTTATTTTTAAAGAATTAACCGTTCAACAATGTAATGGTTTAAATACTGCTGTTTACTTGTTATCCTGGTTATATTTCTTTTGCGGCTTATACAAGAGCTGATTAGTCCGGAATAGATTTGGTTTTGTGTTATAGGGGGCGGGTTTTCCCGGTAAATAATTAATGAATAAAATGCTGCAATACTTATGAAAAAAAAATACGCAAAATACTCACATTTTATCTGTTTAATTTTATTTTTATTCCTGCTTTGTTCATTCAGTAGTAACCCTAAAATTCCCGGAGGAATAAATAATGAAGTCGTTCATCCAAGGATTGTAAATATAATTAACTTTATTCGTTTTTGTGAACCGAGGTATAAAGAGATTACAGAGGATGTTTTATATCAGACCGTGGTTAAACAAATTGAAGTTATGGAAAAAAATAATCTGGGTGGAACATTTCTTCTTCAATATGATGCGCTGATTGATCCGCGGTATCAAAAATTACTAAAAAATCTGCCGGAAAATTTTGAAATCGGAGCCTGGTGGGAATTACCTCAACCGCTTGTTGAAAAAGCGGGCATAAAATGGCGCGGGCGTTATCCATGGGACTGGGCTGCTAATGTTGGTTTTTCGATTGGATACTCACCTGCCGAACGTGAAAAAATTGTTGATGTTTATATGAACGAATTTAAACGGGTTTTTAACCGTTACCCAAAGTCCGTTGGCTCCTGGTTCATTGACGCGCATACATTATTGTATATGTATAAAAAGTATAATTTAGCTGCATCCTGTTGCTGCAGGGATCAGATTGGAACCGATGGTTATACATTATGGGGAGGATATTGGAATCAGGCTTATTACCCGAGTGAAAAAAATTCATATATGCCTGCTCAGAATGAAAAGAATCAAATCCCGGTCCCGGTTTTCCGCATGTTGGGAAGTGACCCGATCCGCCAATATGATGATGGCTTAGGAAAAGAAAAACAGGGTGTAGCTACGCTTGAACCAGCATTTAGCAAAAACGGCGGCGGAGATTCAACCTGGGTGAACTGGTATTTTAAGGAGTTCATGAACGGAGCATGTATGAAATATGCTTATGTTCAAGCCGGACAGGAAAATTCATTTACCTGGAAAAGGATTTCAGCCGGATTTGAGCTGCAGATGAAATTGTTTGCAAAACTGAGAGATGAGAATAAAATAAAAGTTGAAACTTTATCTCAAACCAGCCGCTGGTTCCGTCAAAATTTTAAGACAACTCCCGCTACTTCCGTAACTGCCTTAAACGGATTGAAAGGGGACAACAGTAAAACCGTTTGGTTTAACAGCCGTTTTTACAGAGCCAATATATTATGGGAAAACGGGACACTTCGTTTCCGTGATATTCATCTTTTTGATGAAAAACTTCCTTCCGATTATTTAACCGCTAAGTGTACAACTGCTAACTGCGCATTTTATACGCTTCCTGTTATCGACGGTCATCAATGGAGTAATGAAAATATAATATCAGGATTAAGGCTTAAAGTTGATATCAATGGAAAAGAAATGATGATTGAAGGCGGGCAGCCTGTGGTCAATGATTCGGAAAAAGGGAAGCTGCATATCGTCTGGCCTCTTAAAAATTTAACTGGGAATTTTCTAATCGATTTTGACGAGAGAGGGATTAAGATGAAAATAGAAAGCAAAACTTCTATCGCTTGGTTCCTTGAGCTTATCACTGCTGGTAGTGTTGAACTTCCTTATACAAAAATAAGTGAAAAGAAAATCAATTGTAAATTCAAGGGACTGGATTATCATGTTAATATGAACAAAGGTTCCATCTCCGTTCCCGGTAAAAAAATAGTTTTTAGGTTAATACCCGCGGAGGGAATAATCAGTATGGATTTTTCAAAAAGATAAATTATGAGAAAGATTTTGTGCCTCTCCTGAGATATATGGACCAAGCTGGAAGCTGCCCAAAAGCCTGCTTTGTCTGATTATATACTCTTTCTCTATGCTGAATAATCATTTGAGAAAAAATTAAGAAAAATATAAACTGATGGCAGTGATTAAAGATTTGAGTATGAAAGTAAAATACTTTTTTATTTTTGCTCTCATTGTAAATGTTTATGCGGGTAGTAATATTCACAAAGAATTTTATATATCATTATCCGGCTCCGATAAAAATAATGGAAGTATAAACTCTCCTTTTGCAACAGGTGAATAATGAAAACAAATAAGTGTATGAAAATTAATTATTATATATATTTTGAAGTAATTATACCTTTTCTATTTTTCTTTATGATAATATTAAATACAAATACCCAAATGAGCGCCCAGTCTTACAGCAGGGGTATTGGCATTTATCCGGGCGATGCAAAAGAAGATTTTTCTCCGTCAATCAAAGTAGATAAAAAGAATTACCGGAACATTGCGCTGCTTAAGCCTGTTTACAGTTCAGGCAGCTATGATTTCAATTTAACCGCGCAATTAATAACCGACGGAATTATAGAAACAGAAATGCCCGGATGGATTGTTACAACCACCAGCAATGGGGTCCTTTCGCGCAATGAAAGAGAGTATTTTATCGACCGCCACACTGAAACGCGAAAAATATTTCAGGGGAATAAACTCTGGGTTCAAACAGAACTTGCCGGAAATTACGTTCTTCCTGATGTTGACGGGTTCAAATTATCCGGAAGTGTATCAATAGATACATTGAAGGCTGAAATTAATCCATGGCAAATAACAGTCAGCGCTTCAATCGACGGTAAAAATTGGGTAATAATTGGAACTTTAGCAGGTCAAAAAACATTCGGTGATACTTTAACCGGGATACGACGTACAAGGTACCCTTCAAATTACAGAATCTTTAGTAAAGTAATTAAGTTAAGCCAAACTGTCCGCTACAAATTTTATCGTGCCGAATTTAATTCACCGGATATTGAAACATGGCGCATTTCCGAATTTGCAATGACAAATAACAGTAATTATTGTGAAGTCGGAGGACCTTATAATTTTTCAAGCGCTTGGAAGAGTATAAGTTCTAAAAATGAGTGGGTATATATTGATCTGGGTGCAAAATGTTCATTTGATAAGATTAAACTTTATTGGTTAAAGCGGGCGGCAGCAGGCAGGATACAAGTTTCTGATAATTCAAAGATGTGGACGGATATTTCTCCTTTACCCATAAGTTCTTCAATGATAGATGAATTAAAATTACCCAAACCAGCCGCGGGAAGATATGTGCGTTTAATGCTGGATAAGGCTGAATCGGATGAAGACGGATTTATTCTAAGCGAAATGGAAGTTTATGGGTACGGGGGAACTTATGCAGCCGCGCATCCGCAGGCAAATATTGGAAAAGACGGATGCCTGAAATTAGCAGGCGGTGCATGGAAACTTCAACGTCAATCGCTGGTTAAGGAAACCGGAGATGTAATTTCTAAATTGGGCTACGATGATAATGATTGGGTTATTGCAACGGTTCCGGGAACTGTGCTCACTTCCTATCTCAATGCAGGAATGATTCCTGATCCTAATTACAGTGATAACCAATTTTTGATTTCGGATTCATATTTCTATTCTGATTTTATTTATCGTGACGAATTTACTGTGCCGGAATCTTTCAAAGGGAAGAGAGTATTTTTAAATTTTAATGGAATAAACTGGAAAGCTAATGTCTATCTTAACGGCAAAGAAGTTGGACGGATAGAAGGAGCTTTTACTCGGGGTAAGTTTGATGTAACCGGTAAATTATTACCGGGGAAGAGAAATGCGATTGCAGTTTATATTTATAAAAACGATGCGCCGGGTTTTGTAAAAGAGCCTATGTTTCAAAATCATGATGTAAATGGCGGCGAACTGGGTCTTGATAATCCCACATTTCACGCCTCAGTTGGCTGGGATTGGATGCCCTCAATTCGCGGCAGAAATATCGGGATTTGGAACGATGTATTTTTTTCAACTTGTGAAGATGTTACAATTGAAGATCCATTTGTAACTGCTAAGCTTCCTCTGCCGGATACGGATTTTGCTGATCTCAAAGTTCAGTTGAAGCTTACTAATCATAAAGCCGAAAAAATATGTGGAGAAATTAAGGGACAAATCGGAGAATTAAAATTTGAATTACCTGTTTCACTATTACCATCAGAATCGAAAGTGCTCAAATTAGATCCATCTACTCTTCCTGCACTACATTTGAAAAACCCAAAGCTCTGGTGGCCAAATGGTTATGGTAAACAAAACCTTTATGATGTCAAATTGGAATTTATTTCTTCAGGAGGAATAATATCCGATTCAAAAGGGTTTAAAACTGGGATAAGAGAAATGGCTTATTCCGTGGATGGTGGAGTCTTAAGAATTTGGGTGAACGGTAAAAGATTTATTGCAAGAGGAGGAAATTGGGGTTTTTCGGAATCAAACCTGCGTTATCGTACAAGAGAGTTTAATATTGCGATTCGTTATCAAAAAGAAATGAATTTGAATATGCTTAGAAACTGGGTTGGTCAGACAGGGGACGATGAATTTTATAATGCCTGTGATAAATATGGAATAATGGTTTGGCAGGACTTCTGGCTCGCCAATCCCGGAGATGGACCTAATCCTGAAGACAATAAAATGTTTATGCAAAATGCAGAAGATTATGTAAGGAAAATAAGGAATCATCCGTCAATCGCATTGTATTGTGGGCGTAATGAAGGCTTTCCCCCGGATTCGCTTGATAAATCACTTCGCGAAATGTTGTCTGATTTAACGCCCGAAGTCCATTATATTTCAAATTCCTATTCGCCTTATACTAGCGGCGGCGGGCCCTACAGTGTTATGCCGGTAAAGTATTACTTCGGGGAAAGAGCAACGCCAATGCTTCACAGTGAACTTGGTTTGCCTAGTCCCGCGTCGCTGGATAGTTTTAAAAAAATGGTTCCCGACTCTATGATATGGCCAATAAATCGTCTTTGGGCTATTCATGATTTCTGTATGGAAAGCGCCCAGGATGGTCAATCATACATCAAAATGATGGAAGATTATTTTGGGCATATCGATAATGCAAAGGATTGGTTTACTCTTGCTCAATGGATTAGCTATCAGGGGTACCGCGCTATGCTTGAAGCGCAGTCCAAAAACAGGATGGGTGTGCTTATATGGATGACTCACCAGGCTTGGCCGTCTTTTGTTTATCAAACTTATGATTACTACTTTGAACCTACCGCCGCATATTTTGGCTGCAGGAAAGGTAGCGAACCTCTGCATATCCAATGGAATGCTTTTTCAGACAGCATAGAAGTTGTAAACTACAGCAGTTCTGAAGGAACGGGCTTAAAAGCTTCTGTCGAAATATTGAATATTGACGGATCGGTTCAGCAAAAAAAACAATTCGAAATTGATTGCCCTATTGATCAGGTAAAGCATATTTATAAGCTGGAAAATCCTGAAAGTTTAAGCTCAGTATTTTTTATCCGCTTAAAATTGGAAAAAGAAGGAAAACTTATCTCTGAGAATTTTTATTGGAACGGATTGAAAGACGGCAATGTACAGGCTATAAGAAATTTACCGAAAGTTAAACTTGATGCCGTAACAAATAGTGTTAAGCAAAACGGCAAATTGTTTTTAACAACAGAACTAATGAATAGTACAAAAACTCCGGCATTGATGGTAAAATTAAAAGTAATAGGAGCTAAGGACAAAGAAAGAATATTGCCTGTAATATTTAGTGACAATTATATTTCCCTGATGCCGGGAGAAAAAAAGATAATAAAAATGGAAATGGAAAATTCGGATACACGCGGAGATAAGCCTGAAGTTATAACCGAAGGAATTAATATTGAGTAATCCTGCTTAAATGAAAATTTGAAATTATAACCGTTTTAACGGTTTACAGTTAATGACGGTCAATTTAATTAACATATATGATAAGTTTTATTTTTAATAAAAAGGAGTCATGAAAATGAGAATTAGATTAATTTGTCTTTTTATTTTTGGAGCTATTGCTATTTCAAATGCTCAGGAGAACAATCCTGTAAAGAATCAGGAATTGACTCAAAAGGTTCTCCGCCGTGCTGATAGTTTCTTTGGTATTCATTTCGATTTTCATGCGGGAAATGATTGTAATAAAATAGGCGAGACCTTCACTTATGAGATGATCGACAGTATGCTTGCTCTTGTAAAACCGGATTTCATTCAGGTAGATTGCAAAGGGCACCCCGGGATTTCAAGCTATCCTACTAAAGTTGGTAATCCGGCTCCGGGTTTTATTAAAGATCCTTATAAAATATGGCGCGAAGTTACATATAAACACAAAGTGGCTTTGTTTGTTCATTATTCGGGAGTAATAGATTTCGAAGCCGTAAAGAAACATCCCGGCTGGGCAGCTAAAGACTTTAGAGGACAATTAAGTAAGGAAAAAACATCAGTAAGGGGTCCGTATGTTGACAGATTGCTAATTCCTCAATTAAAAGAATTAATTGATAATTACCATATTGATGGTGCCTGGATCGATGGCGATTGCTGGGCTCTCGATTTGGATTACAGTGACTACATGCTGGATGCATTTAATAAGGAGACCGGAATTATAAATGTACCCCGTTCGGGCAAGGATACCGGATGGAGTGAGTTCAAAGATTTCAATAGAAATTCTTTTAAAAAATATATTGCTCATTACGTTGATGAACTTCATAAATATGACCCTGACTTTCAAATCACAAGCAACTGGGCTTTCTCGTCTTTTATGCCGGAGCCCGTTGATATTAATATAGATTTTATCTCCGGAGATTATACACCTGATAACAGCATCTATAGCGGACTTTATGAAGCCCGTTGTATTGCTTCACAAAGAAAACCGTGGGATTTGATGGCGTGGAGTTTTACAAATGATGGCAATACTGGTACTCAAATTACAAAATCGCCTGTCCAGCTAATGCAGGCTGCGGCTACGGTAATTTCCATGGGAG
The DNA here is from genome assembly GCA_964618785.1 of uncultured Ignavibacteriaceae bacterium. GTDB lineage: Bacteria > Bacteroidota > Ignavibacteria > Ignavibacteriales > Ignavibacteriaceae > FEN-1297. The sequence goes on from CAZUCY010000001.1 coordinate 53,334, forward strand.
GCGGTTTTCAGCTTTACTTTCAGCAAAATCGTGATGCATCGCTTCGTCCGTGGAATTTCGATTTGATGAAAAGAGTTGCCGGCTTTTGCCGTGCACGGCAGCCGTTCTGCAAAAATGCAGTCCCTGTCCCGCAAATTGCATTGTTATATTCATCGGCAAATTTTCACCGGAATTCGGAACTTCTTTATCAGGAAACATCAAAAATAAATGACCCGGTCAAAGGAATGCTGGATATTCTGCTCGATGGTCAAAATGCTGTAGAAATTTTAATGGAACATCATTTAAAGGAAAGAATAAATGAGTATCCTCTGGTTGTAGTTCCCGAATGTCAATATTTAACAAATGAATTTAAATCTGAACTGCTTGATTATGTTAAAAATGGAGGAAACTTGCTGCTTGTTGGACCTGATGCTGCAGCAATGTTTAAAGAGCAGTTAAATGTTAATTTGGTTGATTCGGCATCGGTTGTAACGAAGAATATTGCATCCAACGGACAAATGGCAGGGATAAATTCTTTGTTTCAGCCGTTTGTACCGCAAAAATCTGTAGAAACTTTTGGAGCTGTTTACAATGTCGCTGATTTTCGCTTCCCTTCGCAGCCGGCGGCAGCAATAAATTCTTACGGTAAAGGAAAAATTGCAGGAGTATTTTTCAATATAGGGGAAAATTATTTAAAGATGTCTAACCCTGTATATCGTGATTTTTTTAACTCGCTTGTAAGAAAGTTATTTCCTGATCCAAAAGTTGAGGTAACCGGCTCTGAAAATGTTGCGGTAACTGTAAATAATCTGGGAAATAAATTAGCGATAAATCTAATAAATATGTCCGGACCTCATGCAAATACGCTTGTTTCCAGATATGATAGTATTCCTGGAATAGGTCCGCTGTTTATTAAAGTAAAACTTGATAAACCGCCTGTAAAAGTAATACTTCAACCGGAAAACATAGCTTTAAAGTATTCATATTCGAACGGAGAACTTAAAACAACAGTTAAACGGGTTGATATTCATTCAATCATCGTCATTGATTAATGAAAACAATAAAAAGGGTTTTATAATGCGCTTAAATACAAAGCAGATATTAATATTAATTTATTTGTTCATGTGTTTTCCATTATTATTATATGCACAAAACAACTTATCGGTTAAATCAATTCAGGATTTTGGAATTTTAGTTCAAAATAGTAAAAATGAAAATGGGAATTATAATGAAGCGGCAACAACTATTGGTTTTAATATAGACTTGTTGCAGCAAGGAAGCAAAATTGCTGATATAATCAGCAATATGAATATGTGGGACTATCACGGCGCCTGGCTTGAAGCAGCACAACATCAAAACGCTGATTACTTCAAAAAGAATTTGCCGTTTATTAAGTATATACACTTCATGCAGGCAACCGGCGGCAACGGGGAAAGAGACCTTTTTGTTGATCCCCAAAACAAGAATGTTAAAGATGACTATAAATTTGATTCATTAATAGCTGCCTGCAGAAACGTATTAAAACAAGGTCTAAAACCTTACATTAAAACCGGCAACGTGCCTCTTAAATATTCAACCAATCCGGTTATTGGAAAATCATTTGGTGTAAATCTTAACCCTCCCGATGATTATGATGTGTATTTTAAATACATTAAAGCGATTGGAGATGCTTTAGTAAAAGAATTTGGAATTGATGAAGTAAAAACTTGGAAATGGGGGGTACTTACAGAGTATGAAAACAAAGATTGGTTCATGGTCGATAATGATTCTCAAAAAACTAAAATAAGCTATTTCAAGTTGTACGATTATACTGTCGCTGCTTTGCAAAAATCAATTTGCCCTGATGTATATGTAGGCGCTCACAGCATGGCAGTGGCTGACGGCTTTTGGAACGAACAGGATTTTATTGAGCATTGCGCCAAAGGAATAAATTATTATACCGGTAAAACAGGTTCGCGAATTTGTTTTTTATCATGTTCATTTTATGACCAAAAACCCGGCAAATTTATGGAACGATCGCTTGCTGAAACAATAGCAATTGTTCGTGCAAAAGCAAAGCAGGTTGGATTAGACAATCTTGAATATGGAATTGATGAAGGTAGAATTTTAGAAGGGGTAGATATGAAACCATTAACGGCGCGTATTGTCGGTGATACATATCAGGCGGCTTATGATGCACGTTTATTTAAAATTATTCTTGATAATAATATCGATTATTTTTCTTCATGGGGTTATACTACAAATGGAATTTGGGGAGGCGTTCCTACAATTAGTCTTCATGTGGCAAATTTGTTTTATAAAATGGTGGGGAGTAACCGCATTAACGTTGCCTGTAATGAAGAAAGAAAAGGGAATGACCCGGAAGTAGATTTAATAGCCGGTTATAATGCTTCAAATAAAAATCTTTATGTGATGGTATATAATTTCAAGAATTCTTTGGACTATAATAAAAAGGAAAATATTTTGTTGAATATTAATACGGCAAATAAGTTTGGGAAAAAAGTTAAAATTACAAGTTGGGTGGTTGATGATAATTCGAATTTCTATGGCGGGTGGATGGATGATTGTAAAAAATTTGGTATAAACGACACAAACTTTAATTGGTCCAAAGAATCAACTGTAATTGATGGGAATTTATTTAATAATCCAAAAGATATTTTTCTCTTTACTTCGCATGAAGAGAAATACAAAAAAGCCGCTGAACTAAAATCAGTGACTAGTGAAGAATTAATCGATAATGGTTCATTAAAGCTTTATACAAAAATATCTGCAAATACTGTTGTGTTTTATGAAATAGAACCGGTTTATTAAGTGTCAAATCACTTTGATAGAATGTGCTTATTAGATAAGATTAAGTATAATTGCAAATTCAGTTCCGTTGGTTGGTAAATATTAAAACAAAGGAGGAATATTAAATGCGAATATTCGGTAATTTAAAAATATTATTAATGTGTATAATCCTGTTGTTTCCTGTTTTGTCAGGAGCGCAAACTAATTCACTTAATAAATCCATCCGGGATTTCGGAGTATTACCTCAGAATAGCGGGGCGGAAAATAAAAAACATTTACAGGAAGCTATTAATTGGGCAGCGCCCCGTGGTGCTGCGTTGTACGTGGAACCGTCGGAAATCCCGTATTGTATAGATGGCGGTATAATTTTAAAACAAAATGTTTCTTTAATTGGTGTGCATGGCCCGGTTGGAAGATCAACATGTGATCCTGAAAAAAAACATCCGGTTGGAAGTGTTTTTCAAATTGAGGATGAAAATAATCCGTTTATTATAGTTGAAGGTTCTACTCAGTTACGGGGAATTCAATTCTGGTATCCGGCACAAACATTTAATGACTCATCAAAGATTATTAAATATCCACCCACTATTCAGGTGTCTCACAATACCTTTGTTAACGGAGTAACACTTTCCTGCCTTACTTTCTATGGTGAGTATATTGCCATGGATTTTAATGCAAATAAACAATTTCCATGCGAACAGATTTTATTTGAACATTGCTACGGTTACCCGTTAAGCGGCGAGTTTATAAGAATTAGTTATTGTTATGATATTCCACGGATTTTACACTGCCATATTAATCCGGCAAACATGGTATATTTAAACAGGAGTTTTAACAAGGAAGTAATTGATGCTGTCGTGGCAAAAAAAACTTATTCGTATGCGATTAATACTACCGATAACGCTGTTCTGATGGATATATTTTCTTTCGGAACGTATGGAGGTATTTACTTGGGTGAAGATACTTACGGACAATTGACCAATTTTAATTTTGATTGTGTTGTAGTTGGAATTCATAAATTGGGTAGAAATTCTATAAATCGTAACTGGCAGATAGCACAAGGATCAATTATTGCCAATACCGGCGGGAATCTAAAAAATGTTCATCCAATAATAATTGAAGGGAAGGGTCATACTTCGCTTTCTAACGTTGAAGCCTTTTCCGGTACTAATCCCGCTCTGACTACATTCAAAAACTCTCAGGACTTCTTGCTTGTAAAAGGAAATGATAAACTTTCTGTATCGATGTACGGGTGCAGGATGTGGGGATATGTAGCCGAAAATCCGGTAACAATTGAAAATCCAAATGCAGTTATTCAGGCGACTGACTGTATTGATAAAAATGAAACCCCTTTTAACTTGCATTAAAGTTCTAAAACCGGATTGAATATAATTCAGATATATATGAAAATAAAATAATGAAAAAAATTTCGAGGAAACAGTTTATAGGATTGTCTGCTGCTGCATTAGCTGCTGCTGTGACCGGGGTACCGGCATTAGGAAATGCTCGGGATGATTTAATAATAAAAGACGGGTTAAAGGGTAACCGTTTTTTAACTTTTAATGCGATTATCCGTGTTAATCAAATTGAAGTTACCAGGAATAAGAATATTGGTCATGATGAAAGAAAACTACATACACCGGAGAGGTTAAAACAATTTCGAAAAGCAATAGAGCTTGGATTGCCTGAGGCAAGGATTACCTGGGCGTTTAGCTGGCTGGCGCTTCAGGATGAGAGTAAAGATTATATTGAGATCCGAAAGTTAGTAACTGAATATCACCACAAATACGGTGATGATATAACTTTTATACCTGGCGCTTACTTTTCTAATGCTTATAATACAAGAGAACAGGTAAATCTTGATTTAACCGAAGCGCTGTCTAAAATTTCCGGTATTGTTGGTAACGGATACCGGTCAAAGAGTATTGTCGCCGGATTCCTTGCCGCTGAAAATTTAAAATATCTTGCGGAAAAAGAAAAAATTCATGTTTGCCAGGGAAATATATGGAGTCAATATGCTGTTGACATGCAGGATGGAGACGGATCTGTTTCCTACCCATATTATCCTTCCGTAGAACATTTTTGTAAACCGGCGCAGGGAAATAATGATTTTATTGATTGTGTCAATCTTGACGGCTGGACGATGGATTTTTTAGCGGCTCGCAGGGAAGGTAATAAAGACGGATTTAATAGCAGAATGGGTGTGGGCCCGATAGAAACTTTCCAAAAATACGGAGTTGAGACAGGGATAAAAGAAGTTTTACACACGGCTTCCATACATTATGATAAAGGGTTCGAATTAAACAAATTTGCATGGGTTACTAATTGTTGGGAGCTGTCGCTTCCTATGGATGGACTAACTACTTTTTTCAGCGCTATTAAAAAACGATGGCCGTCGGTAATATCTGTTACACAGGGTGAATTTGGATTATTATGGAGAAATCATTTTAAAAGCAATAACTTCGATTATCGCTTCGAAGAGAGAGGTTCCGGTATCGGCGGCTCTGATGAAAATATGGAAATACGCTGGTTTATGAATAAAGATTTCCGCTTGGCTTTATTGCATGATTGGCAATTGAAAACCAGGGAAGAAGTAATAGATTTTACTAAGTATGATTTGACAGCAAAAGAGCCTGAAGAATTAACCCGTAGCTGGAGTTTATTGGGAACAATCAACCAAAAACAAACCAGACCGCAAGATAAACCAATAAAGTTGAGCGGGCTTAATGAAAAAGATAAAAATTTAATTTTTAAAAGGATTCCTGAACTACGGTATTAATCCTTTATATTGCAAATGGCTATAATGTTGTTGCTGAATGATTTCCTCAATTTGTGCCGGAGAAATGATACTTTTTTTGATGGTTTGTGATTAAACTTGTTTATTGTACATACATACCTGTTTTTTTTATACATGTACAAGCGAACCATCAAATGGAAATCTATTTTTCAACATGAAAAACTTTAATTTTAAAAAGATGCTGTATAGATTATGTTTGCTGTCGGCTTTTTAGTAAGGTACGAAATTTAAATAGTTAAAGACTGATAATTCATTAATCAAAAGTTGTAAAAATCAGAAAAATTTATATCATCTGCTTATATGTAATATGAGTGATCGATTACATATAGATTTTTTTGATATTTTTCGAATTGTTATGATTAACATAGTAATAACTGCGAAGTCTGTTAATCATATTAATTAATCTTATTTACTAATTCAGTTAAAGCCCTTAACTCCGGAGGAATGAATGAAGAGGAATTATTATATTGTTGTATTGATTTTCCTTATATTTTTCGTTATTTCGTTTATAACAAATATTCTGGGTTCTCTTAACCCGGATATGATTACCAGTTTCCATTTAAGCCTTACACTATCAGCTTTTCTTCCCTTTGCGTTTTTTATTGCATATGGAGTTATGTCGATTCCGGCAGGGATTCTTGTAGAAAAATATAAAGAAAAAAAGATAATGTTTGCGGCTTTTTTAACGGCTTTGATAGGGGCGTTGATATTTTCATTTTTTCCGCATTACCTTGTTTTTATCCCATCGCTTTTCTTAATGGGTGCCGGTATGGCGATGCTGCAGGTTGCAATCAATCCGCTTTTAAGAGTTTCCGGAGGTGAAGAGCATTTTGCATTTAATTCGGTGCTTGCTCAATTGGTTTTCGGCGGAGCCTCGTTTCTTGCCCCGATGCTTTTAACATATTTAGTCTCGAATCTTAATGACGCTCATTCAAATAATGTGGTTAAATCAATTTTTTCAAATATAGTTCCTGCAAATATTACCTGGGTGTCTCTGTATTGGGTATTTTCAATAGTGCTGCTATTAATGATTATATTAATTATTGCTTCAAAATTTCCTGAGGTTGAAAGAAAAGAGGATGAAAAATCCGGTAGCTGGGCTGTACATAAGGGTTTGTTTAAAAACAAAACTGTTATTCTCTATTTTATCGGAATTTTTGCTTATGTTGGGACTGAACAGGGAGTATCGTACTGGATTTCAAAATTTCTGTACACATATCATAATTATGATCCTATTGCAGTTGGTGCGTCAATAGTAGGATGGTTTTGGGGGATGATGTCGATTGGTTGTTTACTTGGTCTAGGGTTATTGAAACTTTTTGATAGCAGAAGAATTTTACTTGGAGCAGTAATTTTTGCAATGATATTTTTAGCAATCGCGTTGCTGGGTCCGGGAAATATTGCGCTTATCGCATTTCCAATGGTTGGATTTTCATTGTCGGTTATGTGGTCAATTGTATTCTCGTTAGCTCTCAATTCGGTTGACAGCCACCATGGATCATTTGCCGGAATATTGTGTACTGCAATTATTGGCGGCGCTGTTGTACAATTATTTATCGGCTGGCTTGGCGATACATTTGGTTTAAGGACCGGGATGTCATTCGTTTTTGTAACCCTTGCCTACATATTTAGTATAGGAATCTGGGCAAATCCATTAATCGCTAATGAAACTATAAAATCAAAGAAATTATCGTCGGGAAAATAATTTTTGTTTTACCCGTAAAAACATAAGGAAACGATAAAATGTCATTAATCAGTTTAACGGAAATATTGACCGATGCAGATTCAAAAGGCTATGCAGTCGGGTTATTTAATGTGGTCGGTACTGACAGTCTTAAAGCAATTATAAAAGGCGCGGAAGAATGTAATTCTCCTGTAATAATTGGATTGGCAGAAGTGCATTTGCCGTATGCACCCCTTGAACTTTTAGCTCCTATGATGGTGGATTCTGCTAAGCGTTCTAAAGTTCCTGTTGCTGTTCATCTCGATCACGGCGAGATGTTTGAGACCATTATAAAAACAATGCATTATGGATTTACTTCAGTTATGTTTGATGGTTCTGTTCTAAATTATAATGACAATGTTAAAAAAACTCGGGAAATTGTAAAAATTGCGAAAGCGCTTGGCGTTTCTGTTGAAGCTGAACTTGGTCACGTCGGGGGAGCTGAAGCTGGTAGTTACGATCAACATGAAATGTATTATACGGAACCGGGAAAAGCTGCAGATTTTGTCAATCAAACTGAAATAAATGCCTTAGCCGTCGCCATTGGAACAGCGCATGGTGAGTACGTAAAAAAACCGTGTCTTGATCTGAACAGGCTATCGGAAATACATAACAAAGTCGATGTCCCGCTTGTGCTGCATGGCGGTTCCGGTCTTTCAGATGATGACTTCAAAGAGTGCATTAGTCGCGGAATTCGAAAGATAAATATTTTTACAGATATGTCTTATGCTGCTTCGGAAGGATTAAGAACGTTTCTCGAACTAAAGAAAAAATACCATTGTTTTGAAATTTCAGAAGTCATTGAGGAAAATATGAAAAAAGTAGTGATAGAAAAAATTCGTTTATTTGGCAGCAACTCAAAAGCTTAAAAGAGGTTAAAAATGCACGAAGTTACTTGTCTCGGTATAATCGTGGCAGATGTAATAGCAAAAACCGTTAACGCTCTGCCTCAGGAAGGTAAACTTGCTCTTATAGATCAGCTTGAGCTTCATCTTGGAGGTTGTGCATCAAATGCTGCTGTCGACCTTGAAAAAATAGGAATAAAAACAGCAGTTATCGGGAAAGTTGGGGACGACGGATTCGGTTCTTTTGTTATAAATGAAATGAAACGTAATAATGTAAATGTAGAGGGTATTATAGTAAGTAAAACGAGTAAAACTTCTGCATCGGTGGTTTCTGTTCATTCAAACGGTGAAAGATCATTTCTCCATCATATAGGGGCGAATGCAGATATTGTAGCTGATGATATCAACTTGTCAATTATTCTTAATTCAAAAATCCTCTTTATTGCCGGTGCATTACTTATGCCGGGGTTTGATTGTTTTCCCGCAGCAGAAGTGTTAAGAATAGCCCAAAAAGAAAAAATAATTACCGTGATGGACACTGCCTGGGATTCAACAGGGAAATGGATGCAGTCAATTGAACCGTGTTTAACGTATTTAGATTATTTCATGCCGAGTCTGGAAGAAGCTGAAATGATTTCGGGTAAAAGCAAGCCGGAAGAAATTGCCGGCGTGTTTTTGGATGCAGGGGTAAAAGTTGCTGTGATAAAACTTGGCTCTAACGGTTGTTTTATAAAAAGCAGAACAGGTGAACAGTTTTTTATTGATGCTTTTAAAGGGATTAAAGCGGTTGACACAACCGGCGCGGGTGATTCTTTTGCCGCAGGATTTATTACCGGTATTATCCATGGATGGGACCTTCCGGTTTGCGGTAAATTCGCTAACGCTGTCGGAGCACATTGTGTCATGAAAGTAGGCGCTACATCAGGTATAAAATGTTTGGGAGAGATCAGGGATTTTATTAACTCTTATAATAAATGAGGTGTTTTATGTTGAGTAAAGCAGTATTTGAAGATGCAAGAAACAGAGCGTTGGGGTACTTTAATAAAGCCGGAATAGCTCTTTCGGAAAGTGAAAAAGAAAATATTGAAGTGGCTGATTTTGGATTGGGTCGCTTGGATGAAATAGGTCTTGAAATTCTTGTCTATGTTAATACGGATAGATGTTGTGCCAAAGAGCTTGTCCTTTTCCCTTATCAAATTTGCCCGGAACACCGTCACCCTGATATTAATAAACAAATGGGAAAAGAAGAAACTTTCAGATGCCGGTATGGGAAAGTGCTTCTATATGTTGATGGTGAACCTTCTGAAAAAATTTCTGCAGTCTTACCAAATGGGAAAGAAAAATGTTTTACTGTAAAGCATGAAATCGTACTTAATCCGGGCGATCAATACACTCTTAAACCGGGAATTCTTCACTGGTTCCAGGCAGATTCAAAGGGTGCGGTGATATCCGAATTTTCAACAAAGAGCAGTGATGAATTTGATGTCTTTACCGACCCTGAGATTAAAAGAATTCCGGTAATTGAGAGCTGAAAAAAACTGCAAATTAGATAGATTGAAATAAATAAAGTGAATAAATAAAAAATGGGAAAATAATGGGAATACTTGGTGTTGATATTGGCGGTACAAATATTCGTGTGGGACTGATAGAAAACGGTGGACTTGTAAGAGTTGAATCGCTGGGAATCAGGAAAAATGGTGCGCTCGAAGAAATTATGGGGGATGTAATTTCAACAATTAAAAAATTCGACAATGATGAAATACTGGGAATGGGTATCGGGGTTCCAAGCGTTGTTGATGTTGAAAAAGGTATTGTATATGATGTGCAGAATATACCGTCATGGAAAGAAGTTCATCTTAAGAAAATATTGGAAAGAAAGTTTAAGATACCCGTTTATGTAAATAATGATGCCAACTGCTTTGCCGTTGGTGAAAAATACTTTGGTAAAGTGAAAAAGTACAGGAATCTCATTGGTTTAATAATTGGTACCGGCCTTGGCGCAGGAGTTATTGTCAACAATCAATTATATTCGGGAAATAATTGCGGCGCCGGTGAGTTCGGAATGATTCCATTTAAAGATAAGACTTATGAATATTACTGCAGTGGACAATTTTTCACAAACGAATTCAGGAAATCGGGCGAAGAGCTATTGGCAGGTGCTGAAAAAGGAAATCGTTCAGCGCTAAAGATTTTTAACAATTATGGCTCCAATCTCGGTGAAGCAATTAAAATGATTATGTATGCCGTTGATCCTGAAGTAATTGTTCTGGGAGGATCGGTAAGCAAATCGTATAAATTTTTTGAAAAAGGTATGTGGAAATCAATAAAAAGTTTTGCATATGCAAAATCAGTTTCTAAAATAAAAATTGAAGTTTCAAAAATAAAACATATTGCAATTCTTGGGGCGGCAGCTCTGTATCTTGATGCAATAGGAGACAATTTATTAAGAAAATCAAAAGTATAAAATCGTGTAAAAGTATCCGGTAAAAAATAATTACTAAAAGTAAGGAGTTTAGATATTAATCTTGTTGAATCAAAATATTCCAAATACGCCCTTGTCAGGGAAATGATGGAGACAGTAGAAGTCGTAAAGCAATTTAATTCCGGTCAAACTTCAGAAGTTGCAAAAAAGATTAAATCAATTGGACGATTATTATTTACCGGTGAAGGTTCGAGCAGGATATTTCCCGCAAAAAATGCGATTAGTAAAGCTCATGCATGGGGTATGGATTTAGATGTCATAACTGAGGGTTCAAGTCAGGCAATGTCTTATGATTTATCAAAATTTGCAATATTTTGTGCTTCTAATTCGGGAAGAACTAAAGAAGTAATTTCACTTTCAAAGAGGCTTGCCGAAAAGGGAAATGAAAATCTCTTTGCCCTGACTGCTAATACAGGTACTATCCTTGAAGATACATGCAATGAAACATTTGTTTTAAAGTGTGGTTGGGAAAAAGCGGTTGCTGCAACAAAAAGCGTTATTGAACAAGCGCTATTCTATGAATCAATTTTGTGGAATATATTAAACATTAAAAACAAAATAGAAAATTGCGGATTAAGCGGCAAAATAAAGCAGTCGTTAACTCTGCCTATAGAAAAAAGTATTATTAATGATGCTGTCCGTGCCCCGATTATTTATTTCTCGGGTTGTAATGATGGTGTAGCTGAGGAGTTGACGCTCAAGACAAATGAAATAACCAGGAAAAAATCGGATTTTCTGGAAGGTACTTATGCAGTGCATGGAATTGAAGAGGTTCTGGATAAGGATGATATTGTTTTCCTGGTAGATCCAATTGTTGAAGAAATTGAAAAATTTCAAAAAGTTCTCGTTGACGGCGTTGGGCTAAGAGTTGTGGCTATTGCTTCAAGAGAGACGCCATTTACTACAATTCGTGTTCCGGATGCAGGGGAGATGAACCCTTACTTGTTTTTATGTGCTGGATGGAATTTATTGGTTGAAATAGGCTTAGCTGCAGGAATCAATCTCGATAAACCTAAACGTGCCCGAAAAGTTGGTAATGAATGGACAGTATAGTTCGATTTTAGCGTCACTCCAATAAAATAATTTCAAGAAATAGATTACTATTAAAAATAGGAGGTCGAAATGAACTACCGCTGTGTCCCAAAGTTTTTTATTGTTTCATTTTTACTTCTGATCTATTCTTTTACACTACAGATTTTTGCGCAGGAACATTGGATCAACGGTTTCTCTAAATATATTGCCGGGGAAAATTTAGAATATTATTCTTGTCATCCTGATGCAAATCTTGCAATCTTAATAAGATGTTTAAACAATAAAGATTATATTGAGTGGGAGACAGATGCAGTTCCCCAAAACTATACTTCCGGGATGGTTACTTTTATATGGATCGGCGGCTACGCTGTCGGCGGTTCAGATGCGCCGCGAACCTTTTCAATGTCTGTAAATGATAAGCCTGTTTTTCTTATTCATACCTCTCCTAACGATAAAAGAAAAGAGTGGAATATTATTAACGGTGAATCACAGCTTAATTTTAAATTAGGAAAGATAGTCAGGCACGGCGATTTCTTTGGCTATTTTTGTCTATCTGTGCCGTTAAAAGAATTAACCCCCGGCAGAACGCTTCGAATTAAAGTAAAAGGAGATGCTTCGGGCAGCAAAGACTGGTATATGACAATGCAGTATCCGCTTGTTCCGAAAATAAGAATCATCCCTGAGAAGATTGTCAGTAAAGATGTTAATGGCAAATTATTTCAGCAGGTAAAAGTATCTATAGATCATTTTGATATAAGCGAGCCGGTAAAAATTTCCATGGACGGGAAAGAGAATTTTTCTTCCGGCTTAAAGCTTGGTATAAATGATTTCTCTTTACAATGTGAAGAGCCGGAATCGCCAATTCAAAAAATAATTCAAATAAATATAAACGGCAGAACAACAGAGAATAAGATAACAATCAATCCCGTAAAGAAAATTACATTTTATTTAATTCCTGAAGCCCATGTTGATATAGGTTATACGGAACTTCAGCATGAAGTTGAAAAAAAACACTGGAGAAATTTTGATAAAGCCATCCAATATTCAGAACTTTCGGCGAAATACCCTGAAGAATCTGTATTTAAATGGAATACTGAAGCTTTATGGGCGGTTAAAAGTTATCTTGAAGAATTTCCTGAAAAGCGCTCCGGATTTATCGAAGCAGTAAAAAAAGGCTGGATGAACCTGGATGCAAACTATGCAAACATTCTTACAGGGCTTTGCAGACCCGAAGAATTATACCAAATGGTTAATTATTCGAATATTTTAGAAAAAGAAACCGGTGTAAAAATTGAAAGCGCCCTGATCTCCGATGTTCCCGGTTATACCTGGGGAATTGTACAGGCTTATGCTGACAACGGAATAAAATATTTTTCCGTTGGCCCGAATGAGTCTGACAGGCTGGGTGATATATATAAATATTGGGGCGACAAACCCTTTTATTGGAAATCTCCATCAGGCGAAAAGAAAATTTTAGTATGGCTTGCTGCAAAAGGTTATTCATGGTTCCATCACTGGCAGTTAACGCGTGATGATTTATTACCTTTGGTTAGTTATATCAATGAACTTGATACGGAAAAATATCCGTATGATATGGTTCATGTACGCTATAATATTGGAGGCGATAACGGCTTCCCCGATTCATTACTCCCGGATTTTGTAAAGAATTGGAATGAAACTCATGAATCGCCAAAATTCGTTTTATCTTCCACTATGAAGATGTTTAAAGATTTTGAAACCAAATACGGCTCGCAAATCCCTGTCTATTCCGGTGATTTAACTCCCTATTGGGAAGACGGCGCTGCCTCATCTGCAAAAGAAACTGCTTTGAACAGAAATACGGCAGAACTGCTTACTCAATTGGAAACTTTATATTCTCTCTTTAATAAGAAGATTTTTCCCCGGGATAAATTTGATGAAGCCTGGAGAAATGTTCTGTTATTTTCCGAGCATACATGGGGAGCCTGGAACAGTATTTCAGATCCTGAAAATAAACTGGTAAAAGATCTATGGGAAATAAAGAAATCATATGCCCTGAAGGCAGACAGTATTGCACAAAAACTTTATTCTGATTTCGCTTATGATGAATCGTCAAATGATAAAATTGTTAAAAATGTGAGTATTTATAATTCTACTTCATGGACACGGGGCGATATTGTTTATATCCCTGTTAAAATAAAAACTGCTGGAGATTATATTATAGATGAAGCGGGCAAAGAAATTAAATCACAGCGGTTATCCACCGGGGAACTTGTTTTCATTGCAAACGGTATTCCTGCATTCGGCTCAAAACGATTTTCATTTATAAACAAGACAACTTCTAAAAATGAAGTAGCTCATCTCAAGAACATTACCGGATTAGATTCATTATCAAATAAATTTTATAATTTATCTGTTGATAAGAAAACAGGCTCATTAAAAATAAATCTTATCAATGAAGGCAATTACCCTCTTTCAGACTGCAGTAATACTTATGGATTGAATGGATTTGTTTACACTGGGAAGAATGCTGAAAACCCGGAGTCAAACGGGAAGATTACAATAATTCAAAAGGAAAGCGGACCTGTTCTTAACTCATTTCTAATTCAATCCGATGCGCCCGGATGCAATAAATTAACCCGTGAGGTTAAATTGTTTTCTGATCTTGAAAGAATTGAAATTGTTAATACAATTGATAAGAAAATGATTTATACAAAAGAAAATGTCAGATTTGTATTTCCATTTAATATTCCTAATCCCGAAACAAGAATAGACCTTGCATGGTGTGTGATCCGCCCGGAAATAGATCAGCTTCCCGGGGCGAATAAAAACTATTACACCGTTCAACGCTGGATTGATGTATCGAACAATCAAATTGGAGCTACTCTGGCAACTATTGACGCTCCTTTTGTTGAGGTCGGAGGTATGAACGCAGAAGCGTGGATGTCTGACGGGAAATGGAACGCTAAATCTTCTTCATCTTCTTTAATTTATTCATGGGTAATGAACAATTCGTGGCATACTAACTACAGAGCTGCACAGGAAGGCATTGTTACTTTCAGGTATACTCTTTGTCCTCATGCTAAATTTGATTATTTGAAAGCTTACCGTTTTGGGGTAGAACAAAGCCAGCCGCTTATGGCTGTTTTCAAAGATAAAATAATGGAAAATACTTCTTCAATTTTAGGTCTTAACGGGAATTCCAAAATTGTTTCGACAATTTTTAAGCCGGCTCGGTATGGTAATGCGTTTTTATTAAGAGTATATAACCCAACTAATATAATTTCAACAACGGGTATTGAATTGAAAAATAAGTCGGAATATAAACTTTATCTTAGTAATGGAGATGAAGATGAAATTTCAAAAATAACGGACAAAATTGAACTTAAGCCCTTTGAAGTAAAAACGATAAAAATAAAACATATAGATAATCACTGAACGTTAGGAGATCAATACCGGGTTTCACTCAATTCCTATAAATTGAATTGAAAATCAAAAAATATTTATTATTATATTACGGTTGGTTTTTGTAGCTGTAAAGCTTCCCGTATTTTAAACATTGGGAAAACTGATTTAATAATAAAAAGTCAAGTTGTGATTATTAGAGCAATGCATATTGTAACTAGAATAATACTGTTAACGGTTTTTTTACCTATAAGTATTAATACTCTGAACGCATCAGGTAGTTATAAACCTCAAATAGCCGAACCTATTACAGAGACCTGGAGATGGCAAAATTTCCCGGAATTAAGCGGAAGAGGATGCCAATGTATGGTAGAAATGAGTAATGGAACTTTATATTTTGGTGTCAATGGCGGAATAATGCAATATGATGGTCTGAAATGGAAATATTTTCAAATAGATACCGACTATGCTGATATTCCGGTTGTTACATTATGCGTCGCTTCTAACGGAATAATATATGCCGGTACATCAAAAGGAATAAAAACTTTTAAAAATGGCAAGTGGGGAAGTATCAGGTTGGAACTTGACTTCGGAGATCCCAGCGATTTCCCCTATAATAAATTTCCGATTATTGAAACTTCCGATCAAAGTATTTGGATAGGTGCGCGCCAGGGCGTTCTTCGCATTAAAAACGGCAAGATCAATTTGTACAGGGAAGATAAGAATTATACAGACCTTGGGAATAAGAATAATAAATATTATAATTTACGAAATCTTCCTTCATTTGATATTTATAGTATTTTTGAAGATAATACCGGTAAAATCTGGTTCGGATTACGGAATGGAAGGATTTTTAATTGCAGGATACCGTTCAATGATATGATCTCGAATCTTGCTTGGAATCATGTAGATACTGAGAAGGGTTATAAAATTGCAGAGTTTCCATTAATTAAAATGGATGCATCTGGTAAAATATATATTATTAGCGGTGCAAAAGATGGTGGAATTAATATTTATAACAGGCAAAAGTGGGAGCAATTTAGCATTAAGAAAAAATTTAATGTTGATGATTTACAAAATGATATAATTCTTCTGAATGATGGATCAATCTGTATAGGTGGGATCGGGCGTGTCTTTTTCACAAAGGATGACAAATGGGAAATGTATCAAAGAATATCGCTTCCCTTTCCTTCCAATCGATTAAGGCTATTTCAAACATCTGATAATAATCTTTGGATTATTGGTTTGAGCAATGATGTATGGCGTATTGATTTATCTTTTAACAAATGGATAACTTATAATGATTTAAACTTTCAGGCAGAAGATAATAATGGCGATAGTTGGTTCCTGACTAATGAGGGTACAATCGTAAAGTTTATTAAAAAGACAAATTCATGGGTTCAATATAGTCTGAATGATGGCTTGATTGATACTCCGGTTTCAATTTTTATTACAAAACAAGGAGAAATTTGGGCTGTCGGCAGCCATAATAATGTTGCTGCAACAGCTTACTTTAACGGTAAAAAATGGATTAAACAGCTCCTTCCCAAATTGTCCTGGGGAATTGATAGGAGGGCTGTTTTAGAGGCGATGGACGGTTCACTTTGGTTCGGAACATGTTCTGATTTTGATATTAGTAAAGGTCAAATGGGCGGTCTTGTTAGATATAAGAGATCACCGAATTCCAATAATTCAAAATTTGAATATGAATATTATCCAAGTAATGAAAGTTTTAGATTATATGGTATCTACGGAATTGGGCAATCTTCAGATCAGGACATTTGGGTTGGTCAGCTGGGATTTTATCGGCTGAATCATATTTCATACAAATGGGACAAAATATCTGAGCCTATGGGCTTAGGCCAAAATTTTGTCGATTGTATTCAATCAAGTTTAAACGGAGATGTCTGGGTAGGAACCCGGACCAACGGATTATTCCATCTGGACAGTAAAGTACATAGATGGCTGCAGTACACTACTAAAAACGGTCTTTTAAGTAATACTATTTTAGATATTAGTTGCCAACCCAATGGCAATGTTTGGATAGCTACTGACCGTGAAATTTCTCATTTTGACAATTCAAATTGGACCAACGATGTATTCCCCGGTGTATTCAAGTACATGCGTGATGGTATTACAATCAGGTCTACCAAAGATGGTAGTCTTTGGGTAAATCTAAGCCCTTCTGTGTGGTACCGAAGGTCTTTGTACAAAGACCGTTTCCCGGGCAATGATTACAGAGATTTTAAAACAACTCGATATCATCCCGATAAATTACTGCCAGCCACAGAAATTACTTTTTCATTAAATCGTGTTTCGCAGCCAGGAGATGTTATATTATCCTGGGATGCAAATAATCCTTGGAAAACAACACCAACTGACCAGATTCAATATTCATATCGTTTTGATGACGGTCAATGGTCGCCATATTCTGGGAAAAAGAGTGAAATATTTCTATCTTTAGCAAGTGGGCAGCATATCTTTGAAGTTAAATCCCGCAACAGAGATATGAATGTAGACCCCACTCCCGCCAAGGTTAGTTTTTATGTTGAACCCCCTATCTGGATGGCTCCATGGTTTATTTTTCTTATTCTGAGTTTCCTTGTTACCATTACTTCATTTATTATTCATCTTTATCATAGAAATAAAATAATCCAGGAATTATCAGAAACAAGAGCCCGCTTATTTACAAATATATCGCATGAACTAAGAACACCTTTAACGCTGATTTTAGGGGCGCTTGCCAAAATTCTTAAAATGTCGGAAATAAATAAAGAAATTCGGCAGCCGTTAAATTTAATGCAAAGAAATTCTCAAAGGTTATTGAGGCTTATAAATCAAATCCTTGATTATAGAAAAATTGAAGCAGGACAAATGAAATTTGAACCGAGCAAAGGAGATATTGTTAACTTCATTCATGAAGAGTTTCTTTCTTTTATTAACGAAGCCGAAGCAAAAAAGATTGATATAAGTTTTCAAACCGAAATAGAACATTTGGATATTTGGTTCGATCCTGATAAAATTGAAAAAATTATATTCAATCTTCTTTCCAATGCTTTAAAATTTACTCCGTCTGGTAAAACTGTTGCTGTTGAGATTAACATTATCAATAAAGGAAATGAAAAAACTATTCATTTGAGCCATAATAATTCCATTAAAATAAATGACTGGCTTTGCATCATTGTCCGGGATACAGGGATTGGAATTTCCGAGGCAGATTTGGGTAAAATATTTGACAGATTCTACCAGGCTCATGATCATGCAGCCTCAATAACCGGCGGTACCGGTATTGGACTGTCTGTCGCCAGGGAAATGGCTGCAATACATTACGGAGAGATCGTTGCAGAAAGTACTCTGGATGTTGGAACTACTTTTTATGTTAAAATTCCCATTTTAAATCAGGCTATGATAGACGGTATTGTAAACTTCGGTATAATTGACAAATCTGATTACATTGTTGACGTGCGGTCTTCGACAGAAAACGATAATGTGAAATTCGAAAAAGACTATGGTAAAAATAAGATATTAATAATTGAAGATAATGCTGATATGCGGCAATTTATCAGAAGTGACTTGAATAGAGATTATGAAATTATGGAAGCCATAGATGGAATGGATGGTTTTGAAAAGACGCTGTCTTTTGATCCTGATTTGATAATAAGTGATATTATGATGCCGCAAATGGATGGAATTGAACTTTGTAAGAAAATTAAACTGGATGAGCGGACCAGCCATATTCCTGTAATTTTATTAACTGCCCGTTCTTCGCGGGAAAATATGCTCGCAGGATTGGAAACCGGAGCAGATGACTATCTAGGTAAACCTTTTAATAGCGATGAATTGAAATTAAGAATACATAATATTATTGAGACGCGTAATAAAATTCGTGAAAAATTTGGTAATTTGTTAAAAATTGAACCCAATAGTATTGCAATTACATCAGTTGATCAAAAATTAATTGAAAAAGCTATAGAGATAATTGAGCAGCATATGGATGATGCTGATTTCAATGTTGAAACATTTAGCAGTCTTTTGGCAATGAATCGTGTTACTTTATATAATAAAATGAAATCGTTGACTAATCTTTCACCCCGTGAATTTTATACTATTATTAGATTAAAGAGAGCAGGGCAGCTGTTAAAAGAGTCCGGGCTTACAATTACAGAAATCGCTTACAATGTTGGATTTAAAGATTCTTCACATTTTAGTAAATTATTTAAAAAACAATTTGGCATGTCTCCAAAAGAGTTTATGAAAAAGCCCAATATCTGATTTAGATTATTTTTTTTATTAGAAATTAATTAATACCTCAATTCCCACTCCTTTTTCAACAAAAGTACCCAAATAATTAACGCCTATACCGGAATCTTAGTTAACATAATTCTATTTTTTGCAGCGAATTTAAGTAAAATAAATGCACTATTAACAATTATTAATTAGGTAGCAAGATGCTTAACTTTAGGACAACTTTTAAAAGCCTTATTTATTTTATTGTTTTGTTCGTTTCGATAAATACTCCGGTTTTGCCGGCGGAAAGTGGCAAGATTAAAGGAAAAGTCACTGATTCAAGTTCAGGGGAAGCTTTGCCGGGTGCAAATGTTGTGATAAAAGGGATGTCTATTGGTGGTGCAACAGATATCGCAGGAAAGTATCTTATTGCACAGGTACCGAAGGGGAAGCAGATTGTACAAGTATCTTATGTGGGATATACGACTAAAGAAATTCAGGTCAATGTAGTTTCTGATCAAACTACTGAAATTGACGTTCAACTGGTTTTCAGTACGGTAAATCTTAAAGAAGTTGAAGTAACTGCTCAGATTGAAGGTCAATCTGCGGCAATTAACCAGCAGCTAAGTTCAAATACTATAGTTAATGTTGTTTCACAAGATAAAATTCAGGAGTTACCTGATCAAAATGCTGCAGAAACTCTTGGGCGTTTACCCGGAATTGCAGTTCAAAGAGATAATGGGGAAGGGCAAAAAGTTGTTGTTGATGGTTTAGCTCCAAGATTTACTAATATTACGATAAATGGTGTACAAGTCCCTGCAACTTCTCAACCGGGAGATTTTACTACTGACGGTTCAGGTGATGTAGATGATCGTTCTGTTGATTTAAGTATGATATCGCCGGATATTCTTGAGGGGATTGAAGTCTTCAAGGCTTCCAGACCTGATTTAGACGGAGATGCTATTGGCGGAACCGTTAACTTTACTACAAGAAAAGCTAAGGAGGGCGCGCTAACTTCTTTCCGGATTTTTGGTGGATATAATAATCTGCAAAATGATTACGGTAATTATAGAGGTAGTTTCACCTATAGTAACCGTTTTTTTAAAAACGAAGATAGCGTATCCAAACTTGGGATGGTTATAAGCGGAAGTATTCAAAGAGCTGATCGTGCTTCTGATGATATTGGAGGTAGTTATGATTGGACGGGAGAATTAAATGGTGGCCCAGTTTATCAAACAGCAGATGTTACGCTTACAAAACATACGGAAATTCGCAAACGGTATGGTTTAAATCTTGCCCTCGATTATGAATTGTCTGAAAATAATGACATCTTCTTAACCAGTCTTTGGGCAGGCACTTATCAGGACCAACAAGACCAAACTCATGACTATGACATTGCTGACGGATACCATTACCGTGATTATTTAGAAAAGTTGGTAAACTTAAATACATGGAGCAATTCACTTAACGGTAAACATTTATTTTGGAATTGTGAAGTGGACTGGACTCTTTCTTATTCTATTTCACAAGAAAATACTCCTTGGGAAGGTTATGCACAATTTCAGGAAACCAGCGGTTTTGCCAATAATATGCCTATTGAAAATCTTTCACCGGCATCTGTTTCTAATTATGTGCTAAACGATGCTAAAACTGCAATTTTATATCAGTCATATATTCAAACAGAAAATGTCAAAGATCAAAACACAACTGCGGAACTTAATATTCAAAATCCTTTCTCGATTAGCGACGATATCTCCGGATATATAAAAGCAGGTGGAAAGATTCGGGATAAGGAGAGAGATAAAGATGTGAACCAATGGGGTGGTTTACGCTGGTATACCGGCGAGCCTATAATGGCTGCAAATCCCGGCATTTTTACACCCGCAGTTAATAGCCCGCAGGATATTGCCCTCACAAACTTCCTTTCGCCTGCTCATTCTTTAGATAATTTCTTAGGCGGTGATTACAATTATATTGAAGTGTTAAATGAAGGTGTTCTCCACAATTTTATGGAGACTTACCAATCGATTTACAAAAAAACAATAAATTATTTGGTGGATGTTGACAATTACTCTGCCGGTGAAGATGTTAATTCTGCTTACTTAATGGCAGAACTTAAATGGAAACAACTAATTACTTTTATGCCCGGTTTTAGATATGAAAACACTTTAACGGATTATAAAACTGAAGTGGTTAATCCTTCTGAACCAAATATTGTTATGAGAGGAGCTGCTGGTGATTCTTTAGGCAACCGGAAGTACGGAGATTTTCTCCCTATGGCTCAATTAAAAATAAAACCTCTGGATTGGATGGACCTTCGCCTGGCTGTAACAAAAACTTTAGCGCGCCCTAATTATTTAAATTTAATCCCTTATGAAGCGCTTAGTTATGACAATTTAACATTGAGTTATGGTAATCCAAATTTAAAAGAGACAAAAGCAACTAACTATGATGCCTATCTTTCTATTTACGAGAGTAAATGGGGATTGTTCACTGTAGGTAAGTTTTATAAAAATCTTACCGATATCGATTACGTTCGTACACAGCTAATGACGGGCGGTTATTATGCGCCATATCTAACCAATATGAAAGGCTGGACAGTTACTTCGCCCCAAAACTTACCCGGCGTAACTACAGTTGATGGTTGGGAATTTGAGCTTCAGACAAATTTCACTTTTTTACCAAGTCCTTTTGATGGAATTCTTCTTTATGCAAACCTTTCTCTTATCCATTCTGAAACCCAATATCCTTATACAAGCTATGCTACGCAAATTATTAGCCAACCACCGTACTATGAAACAATAATGACCAATTTGACCCGGACTGCACCTATGGAAGGTCAACCGAATCAGATTGCCAATGTTACAATTGGATACGAAAAGGGTGGCTTTTCTGGTAGATTATCTATGAATTACCAGGGAGGTGCATTGAGACAGGTTGGTTCATCTGTAGCAGATGATGAGCTGGATGCTGCTTCTTTCCGAATGGACTTTGTTATTGAGCAGCACATTTGGGAGAATCTTGGCGCTATTCTGCAAATAAATAATATCACAAATCAGGAGGAAATAACATATATAAGATATAAAGATTATACAACCAGAACACAGGATTATGGAATGTCCTTAGACCTTGGTATTAAATTCAAATTTTAAGAATACAACAGTATTCAAATAAACATCAACCTTAATAAATAAAAGGAGTAAGTTATGCGTACTGACTTTACAAATAAAATAATAACTTGTGTTATTATTTTTATATCCATTCTTTTTTCAAACTCGGCTACTTTTGCACAGCAGGCTATACCAAGTTTAACTGAGATAGTCAGTTATATCACCGGTGATACCCTTCAGTCTGGGGCAAGAAAAAATACTTCATATACACTTGCTAGAGGTGGAGTATATTTTACATTAGGTACAATTCAAAATAACTTTCCTCTGACTATCTCTGCCACCGGCGATACTTCACTTGCCCGTCCGGAGCTTATTGTTATGACTGATTCAAAAGGAAATTATTCACAACCGTTCAAGCCATATAAAAATCTTACCATCCAGGGACTCTTTATGATGGGTGTGAACACATCTGGGAGTCAGGTGCCCGATTTAATTGAAACCGGAACAACAAATGTCGATATTACATTAAATAATTGTATTGTAGACAGCGTTTCCACCAGGGTAATTATTATGGACCAAAACTATTGCAGCGTTTTTGCTTATGATTGTTATGTACACAATGTTGCTGGCGGCAGCCATAATGGTCGTTTTATTGATGCCCGCGAAACGGTTGCGGATACTATTGTTATTCAAAATTGTACATTTTATAATATTATGCATACTCTTGTAAATCGCTTTAGCGGTGGTCAGACGTTGTTCAAATTTGACCATAATACGGTTTATAATATTATGCGTAATGATCTCCGGATGGATGAATCTCCGAATCTTATTGTGACAAATAATCTTTTCCTGAATACGGGTTTTTGTGGTTTTATTCCCGCTTGGGAAGCAGCATTTGATACAAATGATTTGGGCGATAGGGACGAATGGAGCCGTATAGAAATATGGCAATTAGATTCTACGTTTCCGGGAGCTACTCAACAGATAAATTTCAAGTACAATAATTTCTGGATTAATCCTGCAATTCAAGCATCCTTCCCTGATACTATATGGCCTTACAAAACACTTGATTTTACTTTCGAAAAACAAATGGTCGGAGCTGATACTTTAACATGGGTCAATGAAGATGTTGACTTTGGAAATGTGCCTACTTGTAATTATCTTGGCATTGCAGAGCAAGCCTGGGTAAACGGTAGCCCTCAAACTAACCCTGGTTTTACTGATGCAACAAGACCTTATAATTTTACTTATTCAACTTCCTCAGCTTCATACACAGCAGGCGCCGATGGTTTCCCTTTAGGTGATTTAAATTGGTGGCCTGCTAAAAAGGCAGCATGGGAACAAACTACGGGTGTTAAAGTTGTTAATAATAACACTCCGGTAAAGTTTACTTTGGGACAGAATTATCCAAATCCTTTCAATCCAAGCACAAATATTAATTTCTCATTAGAGAAGCCTTCTAAGGTAATTTTGGCAATTTATAATGTCCTTGGTCAGAAGGTGGCTACATTAGTAAATAACTTTATGCAGGCGGGAAGCTATACATTCCAGTTTAATGCAAGCAAATTGGCTTCCGGTGTTTATATTTATCGAATCGAAGCTGGTGACTTTGTTTCAGCTAAGAAAATGATTTTAATGAAGTAATTGTAAAAGTTAATCCGGTCGAAGCGGTTAAGCTCCGGCCGGTTCTTTTTAAACAAACTGATTTAATCAGGGCTCAACAACATTATTTTAACCAAATTAAATTTTACTAAAGACGATTTTTTTGAAATACCAATGTACACTTTACTAAAATTATTTGTCGGTTTTTATAAAAATATCATCTTTGATACAATGATGGGTGCTTTTAACAGGAATTATTATAATAATAATTATTTAGCGCTTTGAGCGGTACTAACTGATTTACGGATGTAAACCGGTAAAGATTTTTATGGCAGTACAAATACATGCCTTAATAATATCAAAATTCCTACCGGTCAAGAATTCTCGATTTATATATTCAATAAGATAGGTAAAAAGTTATTAAAATATTTACAATTACCTATTGCAATTTACGAAGTAATTAAAGAGTAGTAATCGAATCTTTTTGCAAAATTAGGAAATGGTAAAAAATGATGAATAAAATAAATCATCAATAAATTGATCATATTCAACCAATTATGGATAATTTGAAATGAGATATCATAAATTATTTGTTATAATAATATTCTCGTTGGTTTTTTATAGTTGTAAAGCTTCCGGTATTTTAAGTGACGGGAAAACTGACTTTACTAAGTATGTCGATCCAATTATAGGAACTGCAAAGACTACAACTATTTCGGGATTACGCCATGGTACAGGCATTGAGCAAAATGCTCAGGTGCAGCCTGCCGTTACTATGCCTTTTGGAATGACAAACTGGACTCCCCAGACGCAAAATACTGAGAAAAAATGTTTAGCTGCATATTATTATATAGATTCGGTTATCACAGGTTTTCGGGGCACACATTGGCTTAGCGGCTCCTGTTCACAAGATTACGGATCAATGTCCGTAATGCCTGTTTCAGGTGAATTAGTTTGCAGTAACTCAAAACGAGGTTCGAAATATAATCATACCGATGAGTTTTCCACTCCCTACTATTATCGGATTAAACTGAATGATTATGATATTATTGCAGAAATGACTGCTACTACACGCTGTGGTATTTTTAGGTTTACATTTGAAAAAGAGGGAGACGCTCATATTATAATAAATCCAAATAGTGATAAAGGGGAGGGTTATGTAAAAATATTCCCCGGTCAGAAGGAAATTGTAGGGTATAATCCGGTTTATCGCATTTTCCAGGGTTGGGGAAAACGGGCTGGTTTTTCAGGCTATTTTGTAGCCAGGATCGAAAAAACTTTTAATGAGTTTGGCGTGTACTCGGATGATGAAATTTTGAAGAATCAAATAAATATTGAAAATAAACCTGACTTAGGAGCTTTTCTATCTTTCAAAGTTAAAAAAGGAGAGCAGGTTGTTCTTAAAGTGGGAACATCTTTTGTAAGTATAGAACAAGCTCGGAAAAATTTGAATGCCGAAATACCGGAATATAATTTTGATGCCGTGAAGGAAAGCCTTAAAGAAACCTGGAATAATTTATTGTCAAAAATAGATGTCGAGGGCGATATTACAGATGACAAAATTAAGTTTTATACATCGATGTATCATAGTTTTCAGCAGCCTAGAATTTATAATGATGTTGATGGTCAATACCCCCGTTTTGATGGAAATGCTCAAACCGATACTATAAAGAACGGAAATTATTATTGTGATTTTTCTTTATGGGATACTTTCCGGGCGCTGCACCCTTTATATAATATTATTGCCCCAAAACAAAATGCCGATATGTTAAGGTCTCTGTTAACAATGGCAAAAGCCGGAGGCTGGCTGCCGATTTTCCCGCTGTGGAATAGTTATACTGCTGAAATGATTGGCGATCATGCCATATCTGTTATTGCCGAAGCTTATATTAAAGGCGTTATCGATTTAAGTGAAGGAGATTATAAGATATTAAAACATAACGCTAATGATACTCCTGTTTCCTATCAAGAATATGCTGACGGTAAAGGACGAAGAGCTCTAAGTCCTTACCTTAAATATGGTTACATCCCTTTAGAAGATTCTGTAAAGGAAGCTTTCCATGATAACGAACAAGTATCCAGAACATTGGAGTATGCTTATGACGATTTTGCTTTAGCCCAGATTGCAAAAAAAATGGGTAAAGTAGATGATTGCTGCTATTTTATGAAACGATCTCAAAATTATCGTAACGTCTTCGATCCGGTAGTCCACAACATCAATGCCCGTCATGCCGATGGTTCTTTTAATAAAGACTTTTTACGCGATAAGGAAATTTCATATATAACAGAAGGCACTCCCTGGCAATTTAATTGGTTTGTTCCGCAAGATGTTAAAGGCTTGATAGAATTAATGGGTGGAACGGAAGATTTTAATAATGGTCTTGACAATTTTTTTAAAGCCGATCAGTACTGGCACGGAAATGAACCAAGTCATCAGATAGCATATCTATATGATTATTCAGGTCAACCATGGAAAACACAAAAAATTGTTGCCAATGTGATGAAAGAAGAGTATGGCATGGGACCTGGCGGTTTAAGTGGTAATGACGATTCAGGTCAAATGTCGGCTTGGTATATCTTAGGCGCTTTAGGGTTTTACCCTGTATGCCCGGTATTACCTGAATACCAAATCTGTGGACCAAAATTCAAGAAAATTACTATAAAATTTGATGATGGAAAATCATTTATTATTAACGCTCCAAATTATTCACCTGAGAACATTTATATTCAGGGTATTGAACTGAATGGCAAAAAGTATGAATCTTATACGTTACCGCATGATTCGTTAATTCAAGGAGGTCAATTAAATTTTGAATTATCAGATAAAGTTAAAGATTAAATATTCCTAAGTACAAATAGATATATTGACAAATTGACGAACTTTGAAAAAGTCATTTATATATTTTTTACTATTTTTTTCTGCTCTGCATTTCTGCATTATAATATCGTCCGTATTTCTTTTATATATTGCTAAAATAATTCCCTTACTAAGTCTGTTATTGATCCCCCCATTGTTTTTATTCCATTTTTAATGACAATCCGGATTTCCTGTCACCGGATTATGTTGCCATAATTTCCGGTACGGTTTTTAATTATCCGGGCTCATCAATGTTGAAAATAAATGATTAAATGGGTATTATTAATACGCTGTCTTATAGAATGTGGAGTTCTTTAATTTTTATTATAAGAATACGGGGAAATACTTTAACCAACAAACTTAAAATTTGAACTTAAGAACAAGTTTTATTTATATGTTTAACATATTTTTATATTTAAATATTGACCTTAACTAATGATTGGAGAGTGATATGTATTTACAACACATAAAAGTATTTGTAATTATTAAAATAGCTTTTATCCTTTCTCTGAGTTTTGTTATAAGTACTATTAACGGACAGAAAATTCCCGCTCTCAGGTTTAACAAAGATGGGAAATTTAAAATTGTCCAGTTCACGGATGTTCACCTGAAGGAATATAATGAATCTAAAAGAGATAGCGCTATCATGGTTATGAAAACAATTCTTGAATCAGAAAAGCCCGACCTTGTTGTCTTAACTGGCGATATCGTCACTTCAGATAATGTAAAAGCCGCCTGGTTAACTGTAATAAAGCCCATGATAGACGCGGGCATCCCTTGGGCAGTAGTGTTCGGAAATCATGACCGCGAGCATAAATTTACGAACAGGCAGATTATGGAATATTTAGTCACTCTTCCTTACAATCGTTCTCAATTTGGTCCTTCAAATATTTATGGCGTCGGCAATTATGTGCTAAAAATTCGCGGATCAAAAATTAACAAAACTAAAGCTTTGCTTTATTGCTTTGACTCCAACGCTTATACGGGTAAAAAAGATAACGATGAGTTGGGATATTACGATTGGATCAATTTCAGTCAAATTAAATGGTATCGCGAAATCAGCAGACAATTCACAAAAGAAAATAATGGTAAACCGTTTCCGGCGTTAGCCTTTTTCCATATTCCTGTTCCCGAATATAGCGTAATAAAAAATTTTCCTACTACCGTCGGTGATAAAGATGAAGATGTTTCTTCTCCTAAAATCAATTCGGGTATGTATGATGCGTTGCTTGAATCTAAAGATGTAATGGGAGTTTTCGTAGGTCATGATCATAATAACAATTATATCGGGTGTTTTAATAACATTTGTCTTGCTTATGGCTGCAAAACCGGGTTTGATGCATACGGCAAATTGGATAAAGGAGCAAGAATAATTGTTTTATATGAAGGGGAGCGTAAATTTGATTCTTGGATTCATACACTAAATCAATCTCAAAAATATTTTATCAGCTATCCGGAGTCGTTTAGGAAGTAGGATTGATTATCCTGATTAAAACATTAAATAATGTTTGATATGGAAAATAAAGATTTAAAAATAAATTATTTTTCACCCTTGATTTTATTAATTGCTTCTATCCTTGCGCAAAACAAAATCTTTTTTATAATATCATTCGGCGCAAAAGAAAAGGGGCAAAATAATAACGAATTAGTAATCCAAAAAACAATCAATGCAGTTTCGGCTCATGGCAGGGGAAAAGTGGTTATTTCTGTGGGTAACTTTGCTTCGCGCGTAATCTTTTTAAAATCAAATATTGAGCTTCAGCTTGATTTAGTCGCGGGTCTTTAAAGATTAAACCGATTATTAATGAAAGAATACAAATGAAAATTGAAAAAATTATATCTATTCTTTTATTCTTTTATTCTGCCTTCAATCTGTCAGCTCAGCCAAAGAATACTCTGGAAACGGGAAATGTGAAAGAAAATCCTGCCATATCATTCCCGGTCATTCAAGATAAGTTTTTATTAAATAATGACGGAACCACCCGTCTGCAGGGATATTTGGGAAATAAAATTGATCTTTGCATAACAAATCGTATTAAAGCTCAAAATGAGGATTACCTTGTAGAGCCTTTCCGGCATCGGGAAGAAATAAAAAATTGGCAGACGGAGTTTTGGGGAAAATGGATCTGTTCAGCTGCCGGAGCATACAGATATACGCACGATCCCGAACTTCTAAAAATAATTAAGAATTCTGCCCTCTCTTTAATGAACGCCCAGACCAATGACGGCTATATAGGCAATTATGCCGATAGCTCTCATCTGGAAGGCTGGGATATATGGGGTAGAAAATATACACTGCTCGGTTTGTTGAATTGTTACGATGTCTGCAATGATAAAAATATTTTGCATGCTGCTGTCCGTTTAGCCGACCATCTCCTTAGTGAAGTTGGCACGGGCAAAAGAAATATTGTTAAGACCGGAAGTTACCGCGGAATGGCGAGCTGCTCCGTGCTTGAACCGGTTGTTTTGTTATATAGACAAACCGGAGAAAAACGTTTTCTTAATTTCGCTGAATATATCGTTAGCATGTGGGAATCTCCCGGTGGTCCGCAGTTGATAAGTAAGGCGCTTGCCGGAATCGATGTTGCTGAACGGTTCCCTCATCCGCCTTCATGGAATTCTTGGGAGAACGGACAGAAAGCCTATGAAATGATGTCTTGCTACGACGGTCTGCTTGAATTGTACCGCGTAACTGGCAATCCTTCATATCTGGAAGCCGTTGAGAAAACTGTAGAAAATATTATCCGGACTGAAATAAATATCGCCGGTTCTGGTGCTTCGCTTGAATGTTGGTTTCACGGACGGCAGAATCAGATTTTTCCTTCATATTGTATGATGGAAACATGTGTAACAATGACGTGGATGAAGCTTTGTAATAATCTTCTCAGGTTAACCGGCAAACCAATTTATGCCGACCAGATTGAAAAGAGTGCTTATAATGCGCTGCTTGCTTCAATGAAGCCTGACGGTTCAACTTTTGCCAAATATACTCCGCTTGAGGGTTTTAAAAATATCGATGAAGGTCAATGTGGAATGAACATCAACTGCTGCGTAGCAAATGGACCCAGGGCATTAGTAATGTTACCCGGTTTTGCAGTAATGAAAAATGACAATGGAATTGTTGTAAACCTGTATTGTCAGTCTGAAACAAGGATTCCGGTTGATCGGAATAATCTTGTAACATTGCGGCAAATTACAGATTACCCCGTTTCGGATTCAATTACTATTGAACTCTCAGTTCAAAAAGATGTAGTATTCTCTCTTGCTTTGCGCATTCCCGCCTGGTCAATTGTAAATACTTTGTCAATTAACGGTGAACCGTT
Source organism: uncultured Ignavibacteriaceae bacterium (assembly GCA_964618785.1). GTDB lineage: Bacteria > Bacteroidota > Ignavibacteria > Ignavibacteriales > Ignavibacteriaceae > FEN-1297. Next base: position 83,485 of record CAZUCY010000001.1, read on the forward strand.
GAATAATATTGATGCCGGTAAATACAAGGTAATTAGAAGAAAGTGGAAAAATGGAGACATAATTAATCTTAAGTTGGATATGCATTGCCGGATTGAAAAACTTGATCATCACTATGCTTTAGTGCGCGGTCCCATTGTCTTTGCTCGTGATTCGCGTGCCGGTGATGGATACGTTGATGAAACTTCCGAAACTCAATTGACGGACGGCCCTATTGTATTAGTAACTGATGATGCAAAACCGCAAAATGTGTGGATGTCTTTTATTGCTCCGTTAACATTAGGAAGCGATAGAGAGAATAAAGATAAAAATAAGTTAATTCATTTTTATGATTTCGCTTCTGCGGGAAATTCTTGGTGCAATTCCGATCGTTATAAAGTATGGCAGACGGAAACCATTGATGTTAGAAAGGAACATTAACTACTGCTAAATTAAATCTTTGCGCTCTCCTTGCCTCTGTAAGAGAAAAATGTCCCTTGCAAAGATGAAAAGTCCGCAGAGAATAATGAAGAATAAATTACCTTGAAAATATATGAAGTTCTAAATGAACAATAAAAGTTTTATCAAATCATTCATAATCATTTTCCTTTTTATATGTTTTTGTTTGGCGGCGCAAACTGACAATGCAGTCAAACCTCAAAGTGAAAACTGGGCGCCCAATACGAAAAATGCCGTTGATAATCTGATTATGGAAAACGCCGGCAAGAAAGGCGCTTATGCAGTATTTAATTGGGAAAATACTTCAATATATGCCGACGTTCAGGATAATTTGTTTATCTATCAGATCGATCAACTCGCTTTTAAAATGACGCCGGAAGAGTTCAAATATTCTTTTTTACATTATACCGATACGGGATATAAATATAATCTTCAAATATCCTCGGAAAATTTTTCTCCTAAATATAGAAATGTTAACGGTAAGTCTATAAACATTAGCTTAATTGCTGAAGACTGTTATGACGATTATAAATTCTTTTACGAAAACTACCGGGGAATGAATCCGAATTCTGCTGGAAATATCTCTCTCGAAAAATTAAGAGAGACGAATCAATTCAGGGACTTTAATGCAAAGATGTGGTTTACGTACGCCGCTCTTGAAAATACCTTTTCGCCTAATGTTGCTAATACCTGGATTATGTACGTGAGTTATCCCGGCTTTTCTTCTTTGGAAGTCAGGAACATGGTTAGGAAAGCTGTTAATATTGGTATTAAAAGGAATAATAAAAAAGTTTATTTTGACAGTCCGGTGGAATTGCCCGGCAAAACCGGTGTTGTAAGTAATTCGGCTATAGGCAATTATTTTGTAAATAAAATTCGCCCTATCCCTGAAATCGGCTTGTTGTTTAAAAAATTGGAAAGAAATAAAATTCCCGTTTATATTAGTACTTCATCTATGCAGGATATAATTGAAGCTGTCGCAACCTATCCGGCTTTTGGATACAATCTTCAGGGAAATAGAGTTTTAGGATTAAGACTTAAGAAAGATAACTCAGGTAAATTCATTTCACTTTGCAATACTTCTGACGGATATGCGATAAACAGCATGGAAGGAAAGGCTTATAACATCAATATTATTCTTGTGAACAGGTACAATGCGAACCCTATCATGATAGCTGGCAGTAGCCAGGGAGATTATTATATGATCGCTCAGTTTTCCGGGTTAAATGGTGTCGCAATGTTAAACAAATATAAGCCTGTTCAGTTGATCCTCGTTATTAACCGTTTGAAGGGCAAAATGATTGGGGAAATTTGCAAAATTGCCGCCGGGCAGCTCTTCGGAAAAAAAACCGGTTCTTCTGTGGTTGTTCTGCAAGGTCGCGATGAAAATTCCGGGGCTTGGATACCGACCGAGAAAACTCTGAAATTTGGCTCGTTTGGTCTGGATAAATTAAAACTGCTTCCTTAATCTTTTGTCGGATCATTAGCGCAGGATTTTAAACATATACCAATAATTTAAACGTAAAGACAAGTTTTTTTGATCTATGGGATTTAATTTTATTAAGCTATAAATTGTTTCTTATGCATATCGCCAATGAAAAAATCTTTTTACCAGTCTTCCTGTTTTTTTACTCCCGTTTCATTGATGTATGTCCGGGAAATCATGTTGATGATTTATAATCTCCGGTTTTAAGAATCAATAAAGAAGTGTATAATTCAAGAAAAATAAGTCTCAGCATATCTTTTGGTCCGGAAGGAATATCCTGTTATTTTGATGTAGGTAATCACTCGAAAAAAAATACAAGGATTTTATAAGCAGGGAGTATATTTATTATTTTTATGACCGGAAGTTAAAATCATATTTTTAGATCGGTGGGAAATGAAAGAGAAACGTTATAAAATCGTTTTAATTAATACTTATTAGGTAATTTTAAAATCAGTCGGGAATAAAATGAAAGTTATGGCTTGTGATATTATATCTGGACAAAGTAGAATAAAAAATTCTTTGCATAATCCGGTAATTAAGTTTTTACTTTTTTCCCTCTTGTTTTATTCAATTAATCCTGTCTTTGCCGCAAACGAAAAATATATCTATCCGGTTAGAAAGGGAGAATGGGCTAAATCTTTAAACGGCATTTGGAAATTTAAATATATTCCTTCCTTAAATACGGGTAGTGATTCAATATTCTACCGCCAGGACTTTGATGTATCTCATTGGGATTCTATTGTTGTCCCCGGCGATTGGGATATGCAGGGGTTTGGAGAAATGACTTACGAAAGCGTTAAAGATGGAACCGGCTTATATATTACCCATTTCAAATTACCCAAAGAATGGAATGAAAGACAAACTTATATTTTATTCGATGGTGCTTCGTTCACTATTAAAGTATATGTTAACGGAAAATACGTCGGTTATTGGGCAAGCGCTTATAATCAAGTTCTGTTTGATATTTCAAAATATTTGGAAAAAGATGGTGAAAACATTCTTGCTGTTGAAGTTACTTCCGGTGGTAAAGGATCTGACTTCGATTTACACGATGCATGGGCGTTTTACGGGATATTCAGAAATGTAAATTTGTTCTCTGTTCCGCAGATTCATTTTAAAGATTATACTTTTAACACCGCCCTTGATGAAGAAAAGAATGCGCATGTATCTATTTCGGCTATTATTGAATGTCCTTATAATATGAAAAATATTAAGCTGATTGGTCAGCTCGTTTCTTCGGAGGGTAAAACGCAAAAGGATTTTTCAATTCTTTTAAAATCTAAAAATGAAAAAAATGAAATTTCCGGAACAGTTAACCTGGATATTAAAAGCCCCGAACTATGGACGGCTGAAACTCCTTATCTGTACACTCTTACACTCCGGCTTTTTAATGATGAGAAAGAAGAACAATCTATAACCGAAAAAGTCGGCCTGCGGCAGATCACGATAAAAAATGCACAGCTTTTGTTGAATGGTACACCGGTTAAACTGAGAGGCATTGACATTCACCAGACTTCCCCGGATCTTGGCAATGCCTTTGACGATGAGTATTTGTTTCGTGATTTTGATTTGCTAAAAAAGGCGAATATAAACTTTGTACGAACTTCGCACTATCCGCCTCATCCGCGTTTTACGGAGATTTGTGACTCTGCTGGTTTTTATGTCATGGAAGAAGTGCCTTTCGGCGGCGGCAAATCGCATCTTAGAGATACTTCATATCAAAGCATACTCTATACACGTGCTTATGCTACTTTAAATAGAGATAAAAACCGACCAAGCATAATTGTTTGGAGTATAGGAAACGAAAACCAGGTTACTCCATTAACAGAAAATACTGCTAAGTATGTTAAGAGACTGGATTCTTCGCGTCCAATTTGTTTTCCTGAAACGGCAGTTTACTTCCGCGCAAAACATGATGCTATTCCGGATTTTGTAGATATCTATGCCCCTCATTATCCTGTTCCATCGGAACTGGAAGAATATGAAAAGGAACTACACCGACCGATAATTGTTACGGAATATGCACATACGCTGGGCTTGGATTTTGACATGATGCAGAATCTTTGGGATGTTATGTATAAAAGCAAAACAGTGGCGGGCGGAGGCGTTTGGGATTTTGTCGATCAGGGTATTCTAAAAAAATCAAAATTTCCGGTAGATAAAAACCTTTTTACAAACAATGTTTGGATTGATAAATATAATTACTACGATGCTGACAGCAATAAAGGTACCGATGGAATTCTTTATGCTAATAGAGTTCCGCAGCCGGATTATTTCGAAGTGCAAAATGTTTACGCGCCCGTGCGTGTGAAAATTGATTCGTGCAATGTTACTGCCGGAAAACAATTAATTACCATCCCTGTTGAAAACAGGTATGATTTTACAAATTTGTCCGAAATTAAAACTGTATGTAGTCTTTACCACAATAATGATTTATTGGAAGAACAAAACCTTAATCTTAATATCGCGCCTCACTCAGTAGATAATATATCGCTGACGATCAAACTGCCGCAAGAACTCGATAACGATTATTACTTTCTTAAATTCAATTTTTACGATAAAAAAGGTCTTCATATAAAAGAAAATGTTGTGCGTTTAATGACGGGTAATTCATTTCCCGGCTGGAAAAAAGAGATTACAGAGGGAAGAAGCAATCTAAAAATATCCGGTGACGATAAAAAATTAACTGTTAAAAGAGATAACCTTTCTTTCGAATTCAATAAAACAAACGGGATGATAAATTTTGCATCACTTCAACAGAACATGAATTTGATTGAAGAAGGTTTATTCTTACGGGTCGGAAGAAAAGCTACCATGTCTTCGGAATCATTTTTAACAAGGCGCCCTGAATATGCCAATTACACATGGCCGCCTTATCTTAAAAATCCTGAAATCTTATCTGAACAAATTTCCGAATATGAAGATTCAATCAAGATAACTGAAAAACTAAGGTTCAAACGCGAAAATATGGAAGGGCAGTTTGTTGAAGGGACTATTACTTTTACTTTGGATGTGCATGGTTGGATTGATGTTGAATACAATTTTAATCCCATTAACTGTACCGGCGCATTTTTAGAAGCCGGAATATGTTTTATTATTCCAAAGGAATTGACTCAAATGCGGTGGGCGGGGTTCGGACCCTATCCTTCTTATCCCGATAAAGATATGCTTGATTCATTCGGAATATTCCAGAAAGCCAGTGAAGATCTTTATTACCAGGGTAATAGAGAGAAAGTAGATTTAGCTTTATTTACAAACAAAACAGGGGACGGTTTGCTTGTCCTAAGCGGGGGCAATGACATTGCAGTTGAAAATGTTCCCGGGGGTATATTGGTCTGTCACAATGCGCTTGTATCAAGCAGGTTCTGCAAGTTTGTAAAACCGCTTCATGAAATAAGCGCTGCGAACACTAAGGAAATCAAAGGAAAATTTTCTTTACATGCCGTTGATGGGAATGAATGGAATGGATTTATTTATAATGTCTTCGGCAGCCCATTGAAAAATGTCGAACCGTTCAAACCGTTTTATCACAGCTATGATCAATAAGCGGTAAATATATCTGCTTGCTGTATTTGAATGGATAAAATTTTTATGTCTAAGTGAAGAAAGAAAGAAGTCTTTCAATTATATTCTCTCTTCATTGTGCTGAATTCCAAATGCAGGAATTTCTTGTTGTATCTGAAATCGAGCGAATCCGGTTTAAATTTTGCTTTAATGTATGGTGAATCGTAACGTTCGTATTCGGTTTTAACGCTCGAGCCATTAATACAAAAATTACCGCAGTATTTTAGCTTAAGTTCTTTCCCTTTGGAATTATAAGTAAGAATAAGGTTATTCTCATCGAAAATAACTTTATTCCCCGTAATTCGATTGCAAAAATTATTAAATGATACGTCTTGATCTTCAGCTCCGGATTCAATAATCCAGAATACTCTTCTCCCTTGCTGAATTAAATCGTCCGAAGAATTATTCACGTAGTAAAAATTATTTTTGCCGATCAATGCGCAGTATGTTTTTCCTTTTTTCCCAAAAGCATATTTGCCTGCGATTTTAACCGAGTCAAATTTCTCTTTGGGAAAATATGCATGTGTGAAATCAAGCATAGCCATTTCCATTATCCCTTTTTTAACCGGGAGATCGTAAATAGATAGACTAATGGAACTATCTTGCACAACGTGCGGAAGCCTTCCGTATCCTACCCAATAGTTCGGAGAGTCGTGAAAATTGCCTTTTGGAAGGGCAGGATGATTATGAAAAATACTGAAAAAATTTTTGATGTTCATTCCTGCAACATGAATCTGGTTTGCAAAATTGCCCGGGAAATAATTTTGGACAGAATACAGAGAATAATTTTTTGTTTTATATGTATAAGTATTTGCTTGCTGAATTGCCGTTCCGTTTGATTGCGGATTTAAAGACTGAACTAAAAAAGGTTCTAATTGAAAAATACGTAATAAAGTAAAATCTAAATATTTGAATCCGGCTAAAAATTCGTTCGAAAACATGTTGTCTTTCCGGATGTAGGTCAGAGAGTTCCTTACAATTTCTGGATCGGAAAATGCTTCCATCCCCCACTGCATCATTATGCTTCTGTTATCTGTCCCATAATATTCTTCTGCCTTAAGTTGGGAAATATTTAATCCATTACATTGTTTAATTACTACATTCGAAGTGTCTTTTCCAATCTCAAGTAAGACCTGAGGTATCCGGTATTTTTTGCTGGTTAAGAATCCATAATTAATAGAAATATTTTGCTTTGTGCTCTGTGTTTTATTCCATAAAAAATTAGTTATTTTGGTCAAACTTAATTTGGTGCCTCCTTTACGTCCACGTTCATATGCTCTTCCGCTTACGGAAACAAACATGTTGCCTGACTTTTGTGAGGCAATATCATACATTAACAAATCCATAATAATTTCTGTCTTTTTAACTATTTCATCGTTATGGGCATAATCGATAAGATTAATCATTCCGGCAATATCTTCATTGTAATATGTGTTTGAATAAAATTCGGAAAAACCGAACTTCCATCGCATTTCCAGCCAATCTTTTATTCTTTGTGCGGCTTTCGCCATATGTTCCTTACCGGATAGCCCGCTGTTTGCAAATATAGAGTCAGGATAAAGTTGACCCGCCAGGTATTCTGCCGATGCAAAAAGTATCTGATGGTTTTCACTCCAGTAGCACATTGAATTTTGCCCGGGCTCGTCCATCCAGTAACGGAAATTCAAAAGAGTCTTTTTAATTTTTAACATCGCACTGTCCGGAATTTTTCGCCGGAAGTCATAAATAATTCTTATTAATGTGGCGATTCGAAAATCGGAAACATCGTATTGCTTATCAATATATTCACAACTTCCGTTTAACCCTTCCCAGTTTATTTTATCCGTATCGTTTACAAGCTCAAAATAAATTTTGGAAACTTCCGGCAGGAATTCATATGCAGGCAGCGATGGAATGGTCCTATAATTTGAAATTCTTACAAGATCAATTATAATTGATATAATTATTAAGCTTAAAAATAATAATGATAAATGTTTTATGCTGAATTTCATTAATTTTATTGGAGTTAAAAAAAATAACCAAATAGATTTAGTTGAATTAGTTGCGAAAGTAGATAACTATTTATTATATTTTACTTAATAAATATGTATAGTTTTTATCGCTAAAAGCATGTCTGCTGGTTCAAAATATATGTCTATGCGTATATTATCTAAAGAATAAACAAAATAATTTCAAGCCCACATTCATGTAAATTGTTTAATCTGGAGTTGTCAATTTCTTGAAATCGCATTTTTTTAATTTAAGTTGTAAATTTCCGTTTGTTTCCGGTAAACAAAAAAACATGTATAAATTTATATTTTTTTTAATCTTTATCATAGTAACTAACTGCAGTCGGCTTTTTGCTTCGGGGACCAATTTCTACACTCCTGTATATTCCAACCCGTTTACCGAGCTGTGGCGCTGGCAGAGTTTTCCCGAGTTAATCGACAAGGGATGCCGTTGCATGATTGAAGATAAAAACGGGTTTTTATGGTTCGGTGTTAACGGCGGTGTGATGTGTTACGACGGTATGAACTGGAAATATTATTCCCTTACCAAAGATTCTTCCGATACACCGGTCGTTTCATTATGTTTTGCCGGCGACGGTTCTCTTTATTCTGGCTCTGCAAAAGGAATAAACCAATTAAAAAACGGTAAATGGAAATCAATCCCGTTGGATGTTGATCTCGGTGATCCGGTGGAACATCCTTATAATAAGATACCTATTATTGAAGCTTTGGATGGAAGCATTTGGATCGGATGTCACCAGGGTGCTATTCGTATTAAGAATAATCAGGTTACTTTGTATAGAGAGAATGGTATTTATTCTGATCCAGCTAAGTTCGGTATGTTGCGAAAATTACCTTTATTCGATATTTATAGCATCTTTGAAGATGTAACAGGCAAAATATGGTTCGGGTTAATTGATGGAAGAATTTTCAAATGTCAGTTTTATAATTACAATGTTGCTGCAAATCCATTATGGTATCGGGTAGATACCGAAAATGGTTATATTCAAACAAAATATCCTTTGATTAAGATAACGGAATCGGGCAAGGTATTTATTGCCTCCGGTCAAAATGATGGAGGCGTTAATTATAAAGAGAATCAAAGGTGGAAGTTATTCAAGTCAAAACTATCTTTTGGAATTGATGATCTCTACTCTGATATTATTGAGTTAAATGACGGCTCCATTTGTGCTGCCGGAGTGGGTTATATCTTCATTTATAAAGGCGATGGGTGGAAGATGTACCAAAGCACAAGTTTGCCCTTTGCATCCAATAGATTGATTTTATTCGAAACGCATGATCAGAAATTCTATATCATTGGTTTGGGAAATGAAGTCTGGCGGATTGATCTTTCATTTAAACGATGGTTGACTTTAAAAGGACTTAGTTTTAAGACTGAAGACAATAAGGGCGGAAGATGGTTTATTTCTGTTGACAGGTCTATTGTTAAATGCGATGCGCAGTTGAAAACGTGGATAAGGTATACAAAAGCCGACGGGGTTATTGATGCGCCTGTAAATATTCTTATTTCAAGGAACGGTAATATTTGGGTAGCCGGAAGTGACCATCAAATTGCCGCTACAGCCTGCTTTGATGGTAATCGATGGACCAAACAGCTTCACCCTACTTTAGGCTGGGGAATTGATCGCCGTGCTGTCTTTGAAGCTACCGACGGCTCTTTATGGTTTGGCACGGCTTCTGACGTCTCTTTTGAAAAGGGTCAGAAAGGTGGAATTGTTAGATATTCTAATATTGATAATCCCGATGATATTCATTTTGAATATTACTATGCCGACAATAATTTCAAACTTACTGGCATTTACGGTATTGGTGAGACTGCCGATAGTACAATCTGGGTTGGAGGGCTTGGTTTTTATAGTTTCAATCTAAAGAATCATAAGTGGAGTAGAATTTTGAATCCCTCTGGTTTGAATGCAAGTTTTATTGATTGTTTGGGTACTTCTAAATCTGGAGACCTTTGGGTAGGTTCAAGAACGAACGGTGTTTATTTCTATGATAGCAAGACAAAGGAATGGCATCAATATACCGTTAACAACGGGCTTTCAAGTAATACTATTATCAATATTTTGGTTGTATCTAATCAAAATGTTTGGGTTGCAACTAATCGCGATATTTCTCACTTTGACGGTTTGAACTGGACTAAAAATTCCTTCCACAGTTTTTTAAAACCTAAACTGGATGCAATAGCTATAAAATCTACAAAAGATGGCGGGCTATGGGTGAACCAGAATTTACCTGAATGGTACCGGAAGGGTTTGTACAATGACCTCAATATAAAAGAGTCTTACGATGATTTTTATACTACTCTTTATCATCCGGATAAATTAGCTCCCAAAACAATTATTACATTCGCTCAGAAAAAAATTGCTCAGCCGGGCAATGTAATATTATCCTGGACGGCAACTGATCCGTGGAAATTGACTCCCGTTGAGCAGATTCAATATTCTTATAGGATGGATAATAATTCGTGGTCAAACTTTACGTATCAAACTGAGATTATATTCTTTTCGTTATCTGCGGGCGATCATACTTTTGAGGTTAAGGCACGGGATAGAGATTTTAATGTTGATCCCACGCCTGCTAAGGTTTCTTTCTATGTTGTTCAGCCCATTTGGGCGCAGCCATGGTTCATATTATTAATTCTTTCATTTTTGTCAATCATTGCTTTCTTTATTTATCATTTATATCACCGGAATAAAATCATTGAAGAAATTTCCGAAACAAAAATGCGGCTTTTCGCAAATATTTCGCATGAGCTTCGAACTCCTTTAACACTTATTATGGGACCGCTTCAAAAGGTAATCGAATCACATTTACTTAGTAAAGATTTGGTTAAACCTCTGAACCTTGTGAATCGTAACTGTTATCGTTTGTTAAGGCTTGTAAACCAGGTGTTGGATTTTAAGAAACTTGAAACCGGTCAACTCAAATTCGAACCGATAAAAGGCGATATTATTGATTTTTTACGGGAGGAAGTTTCGATCTTTCATGAATTTGCAGAATCAAAAAAGATTAAATTAAAATTAGAAACCGGTATCGATAAATTGGAAATATGGTTTGACCCTGATAAAATTGAAAAAATCATGTTTAATTTGCTGTCCAATGCATTAAAGTTTACTAACCAAAATGGTTCTGTCTCCGTGCTAATTTCAAAATTAAATGCTGGTAAAACTCGAATAATTAATCTGGGACTGAACAAACCTGTTGAATTTTCTGATTGGCTGGAAATTAGAGTCAGTGATTCCGGTGTTGGTATTTCAAAACAAAACCTTAATAAAATATTTGATCGTTTTTATCAGGTACAGGATCATCGCAATACGGCAGTCGGCGGAACCGGTATTGGTCTGTCTGTTGCAAAAGAAATGATAAATATTCATGGCGGTAAAATATATGTTGAAAGTTCCGAAGGAATTGGTACTTTGTTTATAGTCGATATTCCTGTTATTGATGAAATAGTTTTCGAGACCAATGTTCAGTCTCAAGTGATTGAGAAATCAGGATTTATCAAACAGAAATTTCCTGAGAATGGAAATGAAGGTATCCCGGATATTGTTGAAGATGAAGGAAAATCAAAAAATAGAAGCAAAATATTGATTGTCGAAGATCATAAGGAGATGCGCGAATATATTAGAGAGGAATTGGAAAATGAATATGAAATTATGGAAGCCGTTGATGGCGAGGATGCATTGAACAAAGCTTTGAATTTTGGACCGGAGATAATTGTAAGTGATATTATGATGCCTAAGATGGATGGGATTGAATTCTGTAAGCGGATTAAAACTGATGAGAGAACCAGTCATATTTCCATTATTTTACTCACTGCCCATTCTTCTCAGGAATATAAAATGATGGGACTTGAAACCGGCGCTGATGAATATCTTACAAAGCCGTTTTTCATCAAAGAGCTCCAAATTAGAATACATAATATCTTAGAAACAAGAAAAAAACTGAGAGAAAATCTAAGTAAATATTTACAGATTGAACCCAGCAATATTGAAATTACTTCGGTAGATCAAAAATTCTTGAAAAGAGCAATCGATATTATCGAAGAGCATATGGACGATTCAGAATTTAATGTGGAAACGTTTAGTAAATTGGTTGGGATGAGTCGCGTTAGTTTGTATCACAAATTGAAATCTCTCACAAATTACTCGGTCCAAGAAGTTATTTTTGCTGTTCGTTTGAAACGGGCAGCGCAATTGCTCAAAGAATCCGGCATGACTGTAACCGAAATTGCTTATTCTGTAGGTTTCAAAGATCCGTCACATTTTAGTAAGTCATTCAAAAAACATTTTGGGGTTCCGCCAAAATCATTTATTAATGATAGGGAAAAATAAGGTCATAATTCTTTTTATCCTGATTTTTTAACCTCTTTTCGCAAAATTTTATATTTTTTAACCCACGTACCCGAAAATTATATTCATAAACAAGTATTCCGAATACCCTGAATCTATTTTTTAGTCGTAAAAATAAGTTTTCTTTACAATTATTAAAGAATGGATTTATTCTGTCTTAAAATTGTTGAGAAAAGCAGTAAGTATCTTTTTTCAGGTCGTTTAGTGCTTTTTGATATACTAAATCCGGAACTTATAATAAACCGAACCATGGATGTATGGTTGGCGTATTTATTATCTGACTAACCGGTAAGAAAAAGTACCTGCCGGGAAACGGTAATATAGGCAAAATAGTTTCCTTAGGTCTCGGCAAAAGTTTTGGCGATTTTGTCGAATTTTATTTCGCTCTCAAATTTGAGCAAAAATAAACACAGCGGGCTCTGATTGTTCAATTTTGAAACTGTTCTGAAGATGTCTTTTTATGCCGGGTAAAAATAAAAACGAATACAAAAATTTAGGTTAAACAATATTTTTCAGAGAGAGGTAGAATATATTTATATGTCTTTTGCTAAAAAGTGTCAATTACTGTTAATAATTGTTTTATTGTTTCCGGTTAATAAAATACATTCTCAATCTGCCATGAATCCGGAATTATATAAAAATCTTAACGAGACACATGATCTGAATCTGCCTGATTGGGGCCCCTATTCTAAACGTTACATCGGTGTATCTCATATCCCTGATAAAAGCAGCGGCTTAAGATTCGATCTGACTGTATTTCCTGGCTTTTATAGAAGAGAAGTTTTTGTTCCAAATGTTTTGTTTGAAAACAGTTACCATCCGTGGGATGCGTCGCCTAACCTCGAATATTTTTGTTTCCGTCATGAACTTGAATGGAAAGATAAAGTTTATACCGATATTTCTTATTCGGAAATGACGCCTAATTCAAGATTGATTAGGATTGAGTGCGTTAACAATACGGATAACAATCAAAACCTTGCTTTGCATTTCATGGCTTCCATTAATTTTCCGCCTCCGTTTTCTTCTGATGACCGTACTGTAATTATATTGCCTGAAGGTGCGGAATGGATTAATGCGATTGATTATAAAGAGCTTAATTTTTTTAAACAGAGACCAACGGATAACTTAGTGCCTGACGGAAAAATGCGGGGGGAATTGAGGGATACCGGTTTTGTAAATGGTTCCGGAATAGGAATGAATTTTGGCTTGGATAAAGGGGATTTTATTTCTTATGAGATCAATGCAAAAAAAGATTTTAATGATGGCATTCTTTTAATACGTTATAAATTGAGTGAAAGTAAAAAATTATCTTTCGACCTTTCCGGAATGATTGATGGAATTATCACATTTAAGGGTGAAAATGAATTTGGTCTTGATACATTACACGTTGGGAAAATAAAAGCTGGGATTCATATGCTTACTCTTACTTCCGAAGGTGGAAATCCTATAGAGTTTGACGGGTTTGTATTGGCAGATTCTGATTCAATTCAAGGTGTTGAGTTCAAACAAAAAGCCTTAAATCCCGTAGCAAAAATACTTAATGGCCCCGTTAAGAATTCTCTCATCCTGAAATATGATGACGTGGATTTATATTACGGGCTTCTTTGGAAGTATGATTTATTTGAAATTCGTCAATGGTATGGCAGCAACATTTCCGATTATTTTAAACAGATGGTAAACGAACACGTATCAAAAGTTTTTCATGGCGAAGGTGATGGTCATTTTACGAATGTTTTTCTTAAACCTATTGAGCTTCTGCCAAAATCAAACAAAATTCTGTACGGGGTTGTTTGCTGCGGCGCTAAGGATGAGGTTGAAAAATATTTGAGCGAAATTGATAAATTGCAGGATCAATACGAAGGATACTACCTTGCCGCAAAAAAACTTGTCGTTCAAAAACCTGTTAACCTTGACGGCGAAAAATATAAGTTCAGTATCGAGAGAATGGAAGCAACTCTTGCATGCAATGTCGTCTATCCGGTTTATATGCAAAAATCATATATCCGGCACCGTACACCCGGCAGATGGTGGGATTGCCTTTACACATGGGATTCCGGATTCATTGGTCTTGGACTTCTTCGAATGGATACTTTGAGTGCCATAGAAAATTTGAACGCTTATGTCCAGGAACCTGGCGCGCAATCGGCATTTATTCATCACGGTTCTCCTGTGCCCGTTCAGCAATATTTATTTCTTGACCTTTGGAATCAAACACAGTCAAAAACGCTGCTGGAATATTTTTATCCCCGCCTAAAACAGTATCACGAATTCCTGGCGGGCAGGTTGGGCAGTTCTACTACTCGATCAATGAAATCAAACCTTTTGAAAACATGGGATTATTTTTATAGTTCTGGCGGATGGGATGATTATCCTGCCCAAAAGTACACTCACGAGCAAAATCTGGATGCTACAACTTCTCCAATAATAACTACTTCTCAGGCTATTCGAACTGCAAAAATTTTAAAAATGATTGCTAATTATCTTGGAAAGAAAGATGATATAAAAGGATACAATGATGATATTGAAACATTTAGTAATGCAATTCAAAAATATGCCTGGGATGACGCTTCGGGATATTTTGGTTATGTCGTTCATGATAATAATGGAAATCCAATGCACATTCTGAAATATCAGGATAAGGTAAACTATGATATGGGCTTTGACGGCGCTTATCCTTTGATTGCTGGTATTTGTACAGATGATCAAAAACAGAAAATCCTTAACTCGCTTAAATCAGATAAGCATCTTTGGTCAAATACCGGATTATCCGCAGTTGATCAGTCCGCTCCATATTATAAAATTGACGGATATTGGAATGGAACAGTTTGGATGTCGCATCAATGGTTTTTCTGGAAAACAATGCTGGACCTGGGTGAAGCAGATTTCGCATTTAAAATTGCTAAAACAGGCTTGGATGTTTGGAAACATGAAGTTGAGGCTACTTATAACTGTATGGAACATTTTATTGTCGAATCAGGTCGGGGGGCTGGCTGGCATGAATTCGGAGGATTGTCGTCGCCGGTTCTTATGTGGTATTCAGCTTATTTTAATCCTGGTAATTTTACTTCTGGTTTTGATACCTGGATTGAAAATAAAAAATTCAATAATAATAACAGTGAGTTTTTAGCGGATCTTTCCTTTATGGGAAATAGTAATATAACTTCTGTTGTTGCTTGTATGAATCCCGATTATCAGTACTCTGTGAAATGGAACGGAAAGGAATTAACTTATAAATCATTAGCTCATGGAACATTAAGCGTCGATATTCCTGTAGACAAGGTGAAAAAGGGAAGACTGGAGATTGAAAAAATATAAATATTTAGGTTCGTTTTAAAAATATAATTTATGCTCCGGCATTTTTCCTGTCTATAAAGAACAAGTTGTGAAAAATGATGTTGAGCGCTCCGTCCAAAAAGCAAAATTTGATATTACCGCACTGGGCAAACGTTATCTTTCTGTTTTAATTCAACAAATTTGAAGAAAGTATTATTGAAGTCCGGTGGAGAAGTATTAAAATACAAATGCAAATTATTCCGGGAATTAATCTGTACAGAATAAAATATATTAACGTCATATTGAGAAAATTATGAAAAAATATTTTATTGGAATTGTACTTCTTATTCTTTTTATATATCAGAATATTATCGCGCAGGATTTAACAAAGTATGTCGATCCTTTCATTGGTACGGGAGGAGAAGGGCATACTTACCCCGGGGCTGTTTTACCTTTCGGTATGGTGCAGCTGAGTCCGGATACACGCCCGGGTAATTGGGATGATTGCAGCGGTTATCATTATAGCTGCAATTCGATTCTCGGCTTTTCACATCTTCATCTAAGCGGTACCGGCGTCCCTGGTTATGGCGATATTTTATTCATGCCAACTACCGGGAAAATTCAACTTGAACCGGGAGATGAAAAAAAATCATTAACGGGATATAAAAGTAAATTTGATCACTCTTCCGAAATTGCCGAACCTGGTTATTATTCCGTTCTGCTCTCTGATTATTCAATCAGAGCTGAATTGACGGTAACAACTCGTGCCGGGTTTCATCGCTATACTTATCCGTCAAATTCTTCTGCAAACTTAATTATAGACCTTGTGCACCGGATACAATCAACGGCAGCTATTAAAGAAGCCGAATTCCGTATAGTTGATGAAAATAAAATAGAAGGGATGAGAAGAACCAGCGGGTATATAAAGGATCATTTAATTTATTTCGTCGCTGAATTTTCAAAACCGGTTATTGAGTCTGGAATTCAAAACGATGGCAGGCTTTCTACCCAAATTAAAGAAGCTAAAGGAACCCGCATTAAAGCTTATTTGAAATTTAACGTGCGTGATAAAGAACCGCTGCTAATTAAAGTAGGTATTTCTACGGTTGATTATGAAGGCGCAAGAAAAAATCTCGCCGCTGAAATTTCCGGGTGGGATTTTGACAAAGTGAGAAATGACGCAAAAGAAATATGGAATAAACAGTTATCAAAAATAATTGTAAAAAATCAATCTGAAGACAAGAAAAAAATATTTTATACCGCACTCTATCACGCCTCCGTAGCTCCCAATATATACTTTGATGTGGATAGAAGATACCGTGGAAGAGATAGGCAGGTTCATTATTGCAAAGATTTTGATAACTATACCGCCTTTTCATTATGGGATACTTTCCGTTCCACACATCCGTTATATCTTCTGATTGATCCTGAACGGGCAAACAATATGGTTAATTCGCTTTTGGCAAAGTATGATGAAAGCGGTATGCTTCCCAAAATTGAATATGGAAACAACGAAACCGGCGATATGATCGGTTATCATTCTTTGCCCGTTATTGCTGATGCTTATGTAAAAGGAATCCGTGGTTTTGATGCTGAACATGCATTAAAAGCAATGGTGAACTCGGCTTATTACAGCGATCCTGAAATGAAATTATATATGCAGCTTGGATATGTCCCGGCAGATAAAAAAAAGGAATCAGTCTCTAAGACTATTGAGTATTCTTATGATGATTGGACTATATATGCCTTGGCAAATGCAGTTGGTGACCAAAAAACGGCTAATGAATTTCTTCTACGGTCAGAATACTACAGGAACTTATTTAATGGATATTCAGGGTTTTTTAGAGGTAGAAATTCTTCCGGAGACTGGGTCCCGGAATTTGATCCTTTTGAAGTTTCGCATGATTTTACCGAAGGTAATGCCTGGCAGTATAGCCTGTTTGCGCCCCATGATATGAATGGCTTGATTAATTTGTACGGCGGTAAAAAGAAATTTATCAGTCATGTCGATCGGTTGTTTTCCTCTAAATCTGTTTTCACGGGGAAAAAAATTTCCGACTTAACCGGTACAATAGGGCAATATGTACACGGTAATGAACCCAGCCATCACATAGCGTATGTTTATAATTTTGTTGATCAGCCATGGAAAACACAAGAAAGAATTCATCAGCTTTGCAAAGAAATGTACACAACTCATCCCGATGGACTAATCGGTAACGATGACTGCGGTCAAATGTCCTCTTGGTTCATTTTTTCATCTATGGGCTTTTATCCATTTTGTCCCGGAACGGATGAGTACCAAATAGGCGCTCCTTTCTTTGATGAGGTTACACTGAACCAGGTTAATGGTAAAAAGTTTGTTATTAAAACTGAAAATCTTAGCGATAAGAATTATTATATTCAATCTGCTCAGCTAAACGGGAAAGAATTGAATGTGCCGTTTATTAAACATTCCAATATTGCAGAGGGCGGTGTATTAATATTTCGCATGGGAAGCGCGCCGAATAAGAATTGGGGAAATGTTGATAAAGAAAGTCCGTATTCTTTATCAAAAGGCAGAGTTGTCAGCATACCTTATGTAAAAAACGATATCGGTTATTTTGCAAATAAAACAAAAGTTGAACTTGGATGTGCTACTGACGGAGCGGAAATCCGTTATACGCTTGACGGCTCATTACCCGATAAAAATTCAATATTGTTCAAAAAACCATTTACATTATTTGAAAGTGCAGAGCTAAAAGTCTGTGCATTTAAAGATGAGTTGAAACCTTCTCCGGTACTAAAAATTAATGCGGTAAAAGCTAAGTTTGAAAAAGCAGTTGATATCTCTGAAGATTCATTGATAAACGGTGTACAATATAAATATTATGAGGGGCTAATAAACTCTGCTTATGATATCCCCGGTGGAGTTATAAAAAAAATCGGCAATCTGAAATATTTTTCATTGGAGCCGGCGGAAGTAAAAGAATTATATGGTTTTTCTTTTAATGGTTACATTTATATCCCCGACGAGCAAATTTACTCCTTCTACACTAAGTCGGATGATGGAAGTGTTCTGTTGATTGATAATAAAGAAGTTGTTAATAACGACGGCGCTCATTCAGCCTCAAGAGCGATCTCCAATGTAATCGCATTGAGTAAAGGCTTTCATGCTTTTACTCTCTTATACTTTAACCGGTATAAAGATGCCGTTGTGATAGTTGGTTGGGGCAGTAAAAAAATATCCAGTCAGGTTATTCCGGCAAAATATTTATTCAGAAAAAAATAATTTAAAAGATCAAAAAATTTAATCTTTTATTACAAAATAATATTTACCCGATCCGATATGCAATAATATTTTCCCGTCGGCTGATTTTTCGGATTGTGCTTCTTTTAGTTCCTCAACCGGCTTGCCGCTTTCAAAAATCTTTTCTTTTGTACCGGTCGGCATAAGAACATCCGCGGTTGTATTAGGCGGAATCTGTATGTCAAACATAACGGAATCATTTTCATTTCTCCAACCGGACGAAATCATTCCGTAAATGGAATGATATTCCGCTTTTGCAAATTTCAATTCTTTTGTTATATGCGGATTTACAATAATGTTTTTATAGCCGGGTCTGTCTGGATCAGTTTCAATACCCGCAACACTGCTGTAAAGCCATTTCCCGACAGCGCCGTAAGCATAATGATTAAACGAGTTCATTCCATCGTTTTGAAATGAGCCATCAGGTTTTATACCGTCCCAGCGTTCCCAAATAGTAGTTGCACCTTTTGTAACCGGGTAAAGCCATGAAGGATACTTTTTCCTGAATAGGAGCATATATGCTAAATCTGTGTAGCCGTTATCTGTAAGTACCCGGCTTATTCGTGAAGCGCCAAGAAAGCCGGTTGTTAGATGTCCGAAATTTGCAACGTCGTCAGCAAGGCGTTTCGCTGTTGTTGCTATTAAGTTTTCGGGAATAAGTTCGAAATCCAGAGCTAATGCATAGGCGGTTTGTGTATTGGATGCAAGCCTTCCGGTTTGAGTTATAAATTCCTTTTGAAATGCATTTTTTATGTTTTTCATCAAGTCGGAGTACTCTTCTGCGTCTTGTTTCTTCCCAAGTATTAAAGCAATTTTTTGCAGTAGACTTGTCGAATGGTAGAAATATGCTGTCCCTATAAGATCTTTATCAGTTGTTGCGCCGGGGTAATCCGATGCTGTAGTTGCAAATGCCAGCCAATCTCCGTAGCCGACGGCTTTTTTCCATATGTAGGAATCGCCCGCATTTTTCTTTAAGTATTTAATCCAGGCTTTCATTGATTCATATTGTGTCTCCAGAATCCGGGTATCGCCGTAGTTTTGATAAACCGTCCAGGGAACGATTACTGCTGCATCCGCCCAACCGGCTGCGCCTCCATTATTACTTAAAATATTTGGAATTACATCCGGGATCCTTCCGTCTTCATATTGATCGGCAATGAAATCTTTCATCCACTTTGTGTAAAAAGATGCTGCGTCCATATTGAAACATGCGGTGGGTGCAAAAACTTCCGCGTCGCCGGTCCAGCCCAATCTTTCATCTCGCTGCGGGCAGTCGGTTGGTATTCCCAAAAAGTTACCTCTTAATCCCCACTGAATATTCCTTTGTAATTGATTAACTAATGAATCGGAACACTCAAAACTTCCGGTTGGGGTCATATCTGAATGTATTACTTCACCGGAAATATCATTAAGAGAAATTTCCCCGGGATAATCCGTTACTGCGACGTATCTAAAACCTTGAAATGTAAAATGCGGTCGGAATTTCTCTATATCGTTGCCTTTGAAAATATATTCTACTTTTTGTTGTGCTCTGCGGAGATTTGCCGTATAAATATTCCCGTCTTTATCAAGTACTTCGGCATGTCTTAAATTTATTTTATCGCCTGCGCTGCCTTTTAATTTAAACTGAACCCAGCCTACCATATTTTGTCCCATATCGAAAACTAAATCGCCATTGGGAGATTTAAATTCTTTGATTGGTTTTATAGTTTGTGTTACCCTGATTACGGGATCCGCTGATGCTGTTAAAATTTCTTTGCTGTATTGTTTTTCAACTACATCGCTCCAGTCTTTGTCATCAAAGCCCGGTTTATCCCAACCGTCTTTTTCCAACCAGGCATCATAGGTCTCCCCATCATAAATCTCCGACATTAAGATTGGTCCCTTAGCCGATTTCCATGCGGAACCGGATTTAATTATTTCTGTTGTCCCATCCTTATACGTGATGTTAACCTGTAATAATAGACCGGGTTTTTTACCGTAATTGTTCTGCTTCTTGTCCCAGGTTAAAGGACCCCTGTACCAGCCGTCGCCGAGAATTACTCCTAAAACATTTCTGCCTTGTTGAATATTTTCTGTTATATCATAAGTTTGATATTGAAGGCGTTTGTTATAACTGGTCCAGCCTGGCGTGAATAATTGATCGCCGGCTTTATCTCCGTTGATCTGGAATTCGTAAAGTCCATGACTGGTTACATAAGCTCTTGCTGATTTTACAGGTTTTTTTATATAAAATTCATTGCGAAGCATAGGGCACGCATTATAATTATTTTCAGTTTCTTCCAACTCCGGCTCAATCCATTCAGCTTGCCAATCCTCTGCTTTCAACAAACCCATTTCCCAGTACGAAGTTTTACTCCAATTGGACTCGCTTCCGTCTTTATCCCAAATTTTAACTTGCCAATATATACGCTGTCCGGATTTCAATGCCGTGCCGTTATAAACAACCTGGTTGGACTGATCCGATAAAATTTTACCGCTGTCCCATAAAAGACCTTTGCCCTTTAATAATTCCTTTTCTGATTCGGAAGCGCGTATTTGGTAAGCTTTTTGTTTAAAATTTCTTTTGCCGGAGAGAATTTCCCAGCTGAATCTGGGGTGTGTCGCATCAATGCCAAGAGGGTTGATTTTATACTCCGTTCTAAGGTTGGTTAACTCCGGTAAATCCGATGCCTTAATCTGTTGGAAAAATAATCCAATTTGTAAAAACACCAGTAATAAACAGCTGCGGCGTCTAAGCCGTGCTATAAATTCATTCATCTTTAGCATGATGTCATTCCATTTGTATTTTTTATTAAAAAATTGTTTAACCAAAAAATAGGTTTTAGTATACTCGGTTTTTTCTTCAACGTAATATTACTATACACCGGTTTAAAAATAAATAGTATATTATCAATTGACTTGTATATAAATTAAATTCTTAGGTAGATATGTTAAAGTCCTGTTTATTCGGCTGTTTTATTTACTATATTGCATACAAAAAAAATAAATGCTAAAAATTACGGTTTAAAAAATGGAAAAATATTTATTATTTATTCTTGTCGTTTGTAGCTTAATAAATGTTAATGCGGGCAGTACAATTAAAAAAGAATCAAAAAATTATGCGGATTATGTTAACCCATTGGTTGGAACGATTTCCGAACATCAGCTATCCAACGGAAACACGTACCCGGCAATTGCGCTCCCATGGGGTATGAATTTCTGGTCGCCGCAAACAGGAAAGAATGGCGATGGCTGGCAGTACTCTTATGATTCGCATAAGATTATTGGCTTCAAACAAACTCATCAACCTTCCCCGTGGATCGGAGATTATGGCGCCTTTTCCATTATGCCGGAAACAGGAGAATTAAAAATAGGCGAAGATGAACGCGCTGCATGGTTTAGCCATAAAAGAGAAACCGCAAAACCGTATTATTACCAGGCATACCTTGGTGATTATAATGTCTGGGTAGAAATCACTCCAACGGAAAGAGCCGCGCAATTTCAAATAAAATACCACGGGTTTGATAAGTCTTATCTTTTAATTGATGCATTTGATAAAGGCTCGTATGTTAAAATCCTTCCAAAAGAAAAAAAAATAATCGGCTTTTGCAGGAACAACGAAGGGGGAGTGCCGGATAATTTTCATAATTACTTTGTTATTTATTTTGATAAGGAAATCGACTCCACTTATACATGGAATAACGCTGAGATTCATCCTGGTTATCTTGAAGAGGAAGGCGATCATGTTGGGGCGGTAATAAAATTCAAATCTCAGGAAGATGAAATTGTCCATCTTAAAATTGCCTCTTCTTTTATAAGCTATGAACAGGCTGAATTAAATCTTAAAAGGGAAATTGGAAACGATTCTTTCCTTCAAACAATGAACAAAGCGAAAAACATTTGGAATGAAGGTCTGGGGAAAATTGAAGCCGAAGGCGGAACTGAAGACCAGCTAAAAACTTTTTATACGGCAATTTATAGGACAATGCTGTTCCCCCGGCAATTTTTTGAATATAATAAAGAAAATAAGGCTGTTCATTACAGCCCTTATAACGGGAAAATTTTACCGGGATATATGTTTACCGATGATGGCTTCTGGGATACTTTCCGTGCTGTATTTCCTTTCTTTACAATAATGCATCGCGATCTTTGCAGCCGTATAATGCAAGGACTTGTCAATACTTATAAAGAAAGTGGCTGGCTGCCTGAATGGGCTAGCCCGGGTCATAGAGATTGTATGATCGGTTCTAATTCAGCTTCAATTATTGCCGACGCTTATTTAAAAGGTATTAGAGGCTATGACATCAATACTCTCTACGAAGCGGTATTAAAAAATTCTGAAAATGAAGGTCCCCTTAAATCTGTAGGTAGATTTGGGGTAAAATATTACAACTCTTTAGGTTACATTCCTTATGATGTTAAAGTAAATGAAAATGCTGCAAGAACTTTGGAATATAGTTACGATGATTTCACAATTATGAAACTTGCCGAAGCATTAAAAAGACCTCAAAGTGAAATAGATAAATTTGCAAAACGCGCTCTCAATTACAGAAATGTTTTTGACCCTTCTACAAACTTTATGCGTGGAAGAAATAAAGACGGAAGCTGGCAGTCGCCGTTTAGACCTGATAAGTGGGGCGACGCATTTACCGAAGGATGCTCTTGGCATTACACTTGGGCTGTGTTTCATGATCCTCAAGGTCTGATAAATTTGATGGGGGGAAGAGAAAAATTTATAAATAAACTTGATTCGGTCTTTATAACTCCCCCCACTTTTGATTGCTCTTATTATAAAAGACAGATTCATGAAATTACCGAAATGGTCATCGTGGGAATGGGCCAGTACGCTCACGGGAATGAACCTGTACAGCATGGCATTTATTTGTTTAACTACGCGGGTGAACCTTGGAAAGCTCAAAAATATGTACGCGAAACTATGGATCTTCTATATAATCCTTACCCGGATGGACTTTGTGGCGATGAAGATAACGGACAGACTTCGGCATGGTATGTGCTCTCCGCGATGGGATTCTATTCCGTTTGTCCCGGTGCCGGGCAGTATGTTTTTGGCTCTCCTTTGTTTAATAAAATCTCTTTACATTTAGAAAATGGAAAAACATTTGTAATCAATAGTTTAAATAATTCCAGGGAAAATGTTTATATCAAGAGCGCTAAACTGAATGGAAAAAATTACACTAAGAATTTTATAGCTCACGACGATATAATGAACGGCGGCTTGCTCGATTTTAAAATGGACAAAATACCAAACTTGAAAAGAGGAATTAATAAAGAAGATTTTCCATATTCATATTCAAATGAATTGAAAAAATAATAGTTCGCAAAATTTTGTATA
The DNA here is from genome assembly GCA_964618785.1 of uncultured Ignavibacteriaceae bacterium. GTDB lineage: Bacteria > Bacteroidota > Ignavibacteria > Ignavibacteriales > Ignavibacteriaceae > FEN-1297. The sequence continues at coordinate 107,229 of CAZUCY010000001.1, forward strand.
TTTCTTTAATTAACCTCCGGGGTTTGGCTTCAACCTCGGGGTTTATTCTTTCCGGAAATTGATTGAAAGAGCAATTTCCGCCTCACCCAATGTCCTGGCTTCGCTTGGAGCTCATTTCAAGAGAATCAACTTCTTAGTTTCAACAAAACTTCCGGCTTGGATTCTGTAAAAATAAATTCCGCTTGCAAACATACCTGCATTAAACTCAAAACTATAACTTCCTGCATTCTTCTCTTCATTTACCAGCGTTGTTACCTCTCGCCCAAGTATATCATAAACTTTTATTAAAACATGGCTTGCTTTAGGTAGGTTATAGCTTATTGTTGTTGATGGGTTAAATGGATTGGGGTAATTCTGTTGCAATGAATATTCCAAATACTGGTGCACAGTACCTTGTTTAACTGTTGTTATAATTTCTGATAACGGTCGCCTCCATATTCCACTGGAAAATAAACTATCCCCGTAGACAGATTTGTTACTTTTTTTAGACATCTCTTCCGGTGAAGCCAGACCGACAAACAAATAAGTATCATTAACAACAACAGTTTGAATATTGACTTCGCTTTCAGGGGTAACCAGGGTCCATTTTTTGCCGTTATTTGTTGAAAGAAAAACCCCCCCTAATCCAATAGTCCCTGCGAATATATTTGAATCACTTACAGCAAAAGTTGATACATTCAGGCTGGACAATCCATTATTTGCTGAACTCCAACTTGAACCGTTATTGGTGGAAAGATATATTCCATTATTATCGCCGACTGCTGCATAGATATTAGTTCCGGATACAGCCATGGACTGAATATTACTATCTGGTAAACCATTATTAACTGGGTTCCATATTGAACCATTATTGGTGGAAAGTAATATACCGCTTCCAAACGTGCCGGCAAAAAGATTCGACCCGCTTAAAGCAAAAACCTTTATCATCCCGTTGGTCCAGTTAATTATTGGTGACCAGTTTGCGCCATCATCCGTTGATTGATACAGCACATTACATCCAGCAATTATATTACCGCCATCCGGAATAAGTGCGGCTAAATTGATATCCCTGTTCGCTAATGCCCAGTTGTCGCCAAAGTTTGTAGAAAGGTAGATGCCTCCGCTTGTTGATGCTATAATATTTGAATCACTAATTAATATCGAATAAACATCTTCTACATATTCATGCCCGTAAGTTAAACCTGTATTAACCGGTACCCAGCTGTTCCCATTATCATTAGACACAAAAGCTCCTCCCTGAAAAGTACCGGCAAAAAGAGTTGAGCCGCCTGTAGTTAGTGTTTTAACTATAGGAGTCATATTGGCTGGTTTTACCCAATTGGTTCCATTGTCCGAGGTTCTAAATAGGCCTCCTCCGATCGTACCGGCATAGATATTTTGACCACTTGCCTGAAGAGCGCCAACACAAAGATTTGTTAAACCGGAATTTACTGAATTCCAGCTCCCTCCGTGATTGGTAGAAAGAAAGACGCCGCTTTGAGAAGTTCCTCCGTAGATGTTGGTTCCACTTACTGCAAAAGAAATAACATCCTGATCGGTTAGCCCGGAATCTACAGAAGTCCAGTTACTCCCTTCATTTTCTGAAAGGAAAATGCCCCCCTGGGTTCCGGCAAACAAACTTGTTCCTTCCACAACTAAAGCATTGATATATAAATTTCCCAACCCTGAATCTGCATTAATCCAGTTAGTACCATTGTTAGTTGATCGGTATATTCCACCGCCGCCGGTTCCGGCAAAAAGATCATTACCAACTACAGCAAACGATGAGATAAACATATTGTCCAGACCTGAACTTACAGGTATCCAATTTGTTCCATAATCAGATGATAAAAAAACTCCCCCTCCGGAGGTACCTGCAAAGAGGCTGTCCCCTTTAAAAGTCATAGCCATTACACAATATGATGTGAGTCCGGTATTAACCATATTCCAGCAAATACCATTTATATCTGCCCTATGATAAGAAGCAAATATTCCCCCTTCAGTACCTGCAAATACATTTGTATCCTGGATAGCCAAACAATTGATATGAGTGAAAACCAATCCGTTTACAAGTCCATTATTGAAGGAGTTACCGTCGGGGACCCCCAAACTATAAACTCCGCTTTCAGTTCCTGCCAAAATTTCTGATCCATATAATGCAAGACAATGAACATTTACTTCAGTTGGACGGCCGGTTTGCACCCACTGTGCAAAACATATTTTCGTTATAACTAAAAAGAAAAATAAAATTTGTAGAAAGGATTTCATGGTGAACCTCCGTCTGACAAGAAATATTTTTATATAACATTTCTGCTTCGGGAGAGTTATGGTTAACAGCTAAATTACCCTGCCTTAGCCCTCGCGGAGTAGTTCTAATTTACTAAATGCAACCTTAATTTATCTTATAAAAATCAAAAGTTCTTTTTATCTCTTTATTTAATATGATAGATTAGATAAACTGCGCGGTTCAATAAGATAGTGTCGTATGTTCAAGTGAAGTGCTCTTTAGGATAATCCGCTGAACCGGCTCACTGTTCATTTAATATACTGGGAAAATCGTTCCTGTAATATAAATATAAAGATTAAAGAATAAAGTTTCAACAATGTATATCCAAAATCAAAACGCTTTTACCAATAAACCAAAGATTTATACTTATATACATGCTAAAGCAATAAAACATAATTATACTTATTTTTCTGTTTCGCTAATTTACCATTGGTAATTAACTTAAATGCTGATTAAATGAATTTCATTTTTATGATGATTCTTTTTTGCCTTTTTTAAAGTATCCCGGTTTTTAGCTTAATAGCGGAGCTGAATTGATAATAACGATATAATTAAGAGGTATAAAATGTTGAAGAGTAGTATAAAATACTTTTTCCTTTTTGCATTTGTATTGAACATTTATGGCGGCGAGTATCCTCACAAAGTAAAACTTCCGATTGATTTCGTAAACCCGTTTATTTGTACTCAGGGGGATCACGGTCAGTGGCTTCCGGCAGCTAACGTCCCTTTCGGTCTTATTGAATTGTGTCCTGATACATATCCGGGCAGTCTTACTGCAAACGGTGACTTTGCCCATTCGGGATATGATTATTCCGACAATCAGCTCAGGGGTTTCAGTAATTTCCATAGAGGTAGCTCGGGTGGTACTACCGTTTGTGACCGGGCTGGCTTTCTATCTGTAATTCCATATGTAAATATGCCGTCGGACACCTTCTTCATAAATCCTGTTGTTGCGTTTGATAAAAAATCAGAAAAAGCTGGAACGGGTTACTATTCCGTCCGGTTAGCGAAAGACAACATCCTGGCTGAACTTACTGCTTCGGCTCATACTGGATATCACAAGTATACTTTTGTAAAAAACAATTCTGCCCAATTGTTTTTATTTGAAGGGAATAGGTCGCGATCAAAAAATCTTTCTTGTCGTTTAACGGATAAACAAACTGTTGAAGGAGTGCAGTCTGTTTATAATGGAATTTATTTCGTGATGAAATTTAATGCCCCGGTAAAATCCACAAAGGTCTGGGACGGTAAAAAACTTGTCGGCGGCAATGCCTTAAATCAAGTTGCAGGCGGTGGATTTGTTTGCCAATTCGGCAGCCTTAAAGGAAAGCCTCTGGAAGTCAGAGTCGGAGTATCGCTTGTTTCTATTGAGGCTGCAAGAGCAAACCTTAAATCAGAAAGCCCACGTTTTAATTTTTTATCTCTCCGCGAAAAAGCTGCAAAATTATGGGAAGAAAAAATTGGTAAAATAAGAGTCGAGGGAAATGAAGAATACAAAACTATTTTTTATACTGCACTCTATCATACATGTTTTTTACCTGTTACAATTACAGATGTAGATGGAACTTATCCTGGCTTGGATAAAAAAAATCATAACGCTAAGGGTTATACTCATTTCGATGATTATTCTTTCTGGGATTCTTTCCGGACTAAATATCCATTATATAGTTTGTACCTGCCCGGCATTTATCGTGATATCGTAAAATCGTTGCGCGATATTTATGAACAGGCAGATTGGGATAAACCTGATGGCAGCCATAAACCTCACGGTGCTGGAAACGGTTTTAGAATTTATGGGAAAAACGGATTTTTTGCTTATGATAATTGCCGTAATGAGCATATGTTAATGGTCATGACCGACGCTTACTTCAAAGGGCTTTATGATAATGATATTGATGTGAATTCTGTTTACCCCTATTTAAAAAGAGAAGCGTTAGTTCAAATGAACGAAAAGTATGATCAAATCGGTTTCATCCCTGCACGCCCTGATCAAACCGGTGAATATTGCTGGGATAGCTGGTGCGTTGCTCAAATTGCTAAAGTTGTATGCAGCCAAACAGATTATAATTATTTTATGAAACGTTCCAATTATTGGAAGAATACATGGGATACAAGTATTTCATTTTTCCATGCGCGGGCTAAGGATGGATCATGGCTGGATTTCCCTGAAGACCCTACGGTAAATGATGAAAAGTATACTTATGAAGGAACACAATGGCAATGGCGCTGGAATGTTATTCATGATGTTCCGGCTCTGATTGAAGCTTTCCACGGGAAAGAAAATTTTGTAAAAGAACTTAATTACTTTTTTGAGCATGACCTTTATCAGGCAGGCAACGAGCCTGACCTGCAAGCCCCGTTCCTTTTCAATTTTGCCGGCGCATCATGGCTGACACAGAAATGGACTCATAAAATTTTAACTGAACCGGTTCTACAACGTTATGGGACGCATGATTTTTTTAAGAAACCGGTTTTCAATTATATTTATAGAACAACACCGGATGGGTATCTTGATGAAATGGATGATGACTATGGATGTATGGCGGCTTGGTACGCATTGAGTGCAATGGGATTTTATCAGATGTGCCCGGGAAATCCGGTTTATCAGTTGTCTACTCCTGTATTTGATAAAGTAGTTATTATGTTGAATAATAAAATTTATCCGGGTAAAAAATTCACTATCAAGGCAGAAAATCTAAGTAAGGAAAATTATTACATCCAATCTGCCACGCTGAACGGTAAACCTTTGAATCGTTCATGGATTTCACATGAAGAAATTACAAAAGGCGGCGAGCTTATTTATGTTCTGGGTCCCGAACCTAATAAAGTTTGGGGAAGTAAATAATTGTTATCATTGTAAACCCGTATAAAATAATCAATGCTTCGCAATTGTCAAATAATTATTTGAATCTGACCTTTCTCTTAGTAAAGAAATGTGTCATACTTCAAAAATAATATTTTAGAAGTTTTCATATTTTATGGAGGTTAGCATGGCTAAATTTAATAGTCTTAATTGTTTTCTTATTATTGTCCTGTGCCTTGTAATTAATGGGATTGCTTTCTGCGGCAGCTCTTCTGATCAAACTAAAGTAAGCCGCTGGGTAAAAGAAAATTTTGCCAAAGGAGTTGTTCCGCCTTTTTCATTTGTATATGAGGGAAAACCATCCGGCTCCTTTATAACAAATTGGGAATATAGTGCTGAAAAACTAAAATCAACCGGTCCGGATATTGAAGAATCAATTTATACTTATTCAGACGGGAAAAGCGGCATTGTTGTAAAATGTTCTGTCACTTGTTTTAATGATTTCAATGCAGTGGAATGGGTGGTGAGATTCAAAAATACATCTTCGCAAAATACTCCTATAATTGAGCGGGCTGCCGTTATTGACAATTCTTTTTCTTACGATCAAATTGGAACATTTATTCTTCATCATTCAAGAGGCAGCGATGCTTTGAAAAATGATTTCCAGCCGTTTGATGATAAAATGCAAATAGGAAAAAATATTTATATGACTCCAAGCCGTGGGCGCTCATCGGATGATTCAGCCTTCCCTTTTTTCAATATTGAATCTCCCGCAAAACAGGGAATTATGGTTGCGGTTGGTTGGACGGGAAAATGGTATGCTGATGTTCTGCAGCAAGACGAAAAATCGGTTTCCTTAAAATCGGGCATGGAAAATATGCATTTGACCTTATATCCGCAGGAAGAAATCCGTACGCCGAAAATTTGTTTGCTTTTTTGGCAAGGCGAAGACCGCATGATCGGGCACAACCAGTTCAGAAGATTTATTCTTGCGCATCACTCAAGAAAAATAAATGGCAAGCTGGCAGAATACCCGCTTTCTGGTGGATTTGATTATGGCGATCCCCTGCCCTGTGGTGAATACGAATGTTTGACCGAAGATTTTGCCCTTGCGCTTGTAAAACGTTATCAGCAGTTTAATATTATGCCTGAACTTTTTTGGTTAGATGCCGGGTGGTATACGGGATGCGGCTTCAATAAGGAACACGGGAAATGGGATGAAAATGTCGGTAACTGGACGGTAGATAAAGAAAGATTCCCGGACGGTCTGAGGTCAATTTCCGATTCTATTCATGCTGCCGGATGTAAATTTATGTTATGGTTTGAGCCGGAGCGGGTTCGCGAAGGAACTCAATTTTATAAAGAACATCCGGAATGGTTGTTGGGGCGTCAGGGCTCCAGGAATTTTATTTTTAATCTTGGAAATAAAGAAGCACGTTTGTGGTTAACAAATTATATCTCCGGTTTTATTAAAAAAGAAGGTATCGATTATTATCGCCAGGATTTCAACATTGATCCGAAGTCTTATTGGAAAGATAATGATACGCCTGATCGCATAGGTATCAGCGAAGAAAAGCATATAGAGGGCTTATATGCTTTTTGGGATAGCTTACTTGTTCGTTTTCCAAACCTTATTATTGATAATTGCGCAAGCGGCGGGCGCCGGATTGATCTGGAAACAGTTTCCCGCAGCGCGCCATTTTGGCGTTCTGATTACCAGTATGGCGAACCTAATGGTTACCAATGTCATGCATACGGGTTAAATTTCTATTTGCCTGTCCATGGCACAGCTGTTTACAAAACTGATAACTTTTCTTTTAGATCAAGCTTAGGAGCTACTATGGTGATGGCTTGGGAGATTACTGGAAAAAACGATGAACCTATCAATGATATTCAAAAGTGTATGAGCGAATTTAAAAGATTACGTCCCTACTTTTACGGCGATTATTATCCTCTGACCGAAGCTGCGAATCATTATATGGGGAATAGTTCCTGGTTGGCTTATCAATTAAATCGTCCTGAACAGAAGGACGGAATTATTTTAGCTTTCCGCCGCGAGGACGTAACAAATGAATCGATTCGAATTAATCTTAGGGGATTGGATGAGAATGCTAATTACGAAATGTACTATGAAGATTATGGGCTCCGTGTTTATGATACCGGGAAAAAACTTATGGATGGTATTGATATAATGATTCCAACAAAGCCTGCTTCCTTGTTAATAAGTTATAAGAAAGTTGAAAATTGATTAAAATATTTATCGGGATATTATTCTGCTCCGATAGCTGTAATTTTGATTTAAACTGTATTTGGAGTTTCTTATGAAAAAATTGGTTGTTATGTTATTGATGTTCTTTTCCTTTCAAATTTTTGCGCAAATTGAAGCGGTAAAATTAAGTTACCACAATATCCAGGTTGATTCTCAGGGGAATATTCTGCCCTGGTTCTCAAATGACCCGGGCGGGTCATATGATCATATTATCAACATCGTTTGGAATTTTTGGGACTCCATGAGAACCGATTTGAATGGACTCCCGTACTATATGAACCATCAGGTATGGAGAAAAGGTTTCAATGATCACCGTGGAATTGGCGGAGATCAAATTTCTATGGCTCTGTCATCTTGGAGATTACTTTATGCTTATAATGGGAATCTGAGAATTTTGGAAGATATGAAATTCATGGCAGATTATTATTTAACTCATGGTTTGTCTGCCGCAAATTCTAAGTGGCCGAATATTCCTTATCCCTACAATACTTTACTTTATTCCGGTATTTATGACGGTGATATGATAACGGGAAAGGGTTATACCCAGCCGGACAAAGCAGGCTCGTTTGGTTATGAACTGGTAAATCTTTATAAGATTACTGGAAATGTACGGTATCTTGATGCGGCTGTTGAAATTGCTAACACGCTCTCGAATCATGTTGTTGCAGGCAACAATGATGAATCTCCTCTTCCATTCAGAGTTAATGCTGAAACCGGTGATGTCGGAACTTCAATTGAAAATGGCAAAGTAGTAATAAAATATGCCTACACTTCTAATTGGAGTGGAACAATTATGCTGTTCACTGAATTGGTTTCTCTGAAAAAGGGAAATGTTGACGCTTATCAAAAATCTTTTAATACAATTCTTGAATGGATGAAAAATTATCCTCTCAAAACAAATAAGTGGGGACCATTCTTTGAGGATGTCGGATCTTGGTCGGATACGCAAATCAACGCAGTAACCTTTGCTCAGTACATTCTTAACAATTCCGGATTGTTTCCAAATTGGAAAGAAGATGCCCGGCATATTTTGGACTGGGTTTATAAAGAACTCGGGAATAATAAATGGGAAAAATACGGTGTAATGGTCGTCAATGAACAAACTGCTTACAAAGTTCCGGGGAATAGCCATACTTCAAGGCAAGGTGCCGCAGAATTATTATTTGCTTCTAAAACGGCTGATATTGCAAGCAAAAAACTTGGGATAAAACAGTTGAACTGGGCTACTTATATGGTTAATGATGACGGGGAAAATACCTATCCAAGCAACAGAACCTGGATGACTGATGGCTATGGCGATTATGTCAGACACTTTTTAAGAGCAATGGGTGCCTTTCCCGAATTAGCCCCGATGGATCAAAATCATTTATTGAAATCGTCTTCAGTTGTAAAATCTATTCAATACGACAAGGACAAAATTGAGTACGAAACTTTTGATGATACATCAACAGAAGTATTAAGATTAACTTCAAAGCCTGAAGTAGTATTAGTCAATGATAACAAAATTGGCGAATCTGCCTTATTGGAAAATAATTCGTGGAATTGGGCTCCATTCGATAAAGGTGGTGCGTTAACTATTATTCATAAAACCGGGAAGAAAATTATTGTTAAATTAATGTAAAAGTGATCCTTTTACGTGCAATAAAAATAATTTACAGAAAAATATATTATGAAAGTTATCTGGTAATTGGCTTTGAAAAAATTTCGTAAATTTATTTTGATCATTCCCTATAGAATTCTTGTGTGTGTTTGCTTGTTTCATATAAGAAGCTTAATTATTCCGGGTTAATAGGTAAAATTTTTGCCCGCCGTCGAAATGAAGTACAATGAATAATACAAACGAGGTTTTTATGAATTATATCATAAAATTATCATTTAGGATTTTAACCATATTAGTCTTTTCTTATATACAAATTTTCGCTTCAATGTATGACGTTAAAACATACGGGGCAAAAGGTGATGGTAAAATTCTTGATTCTCCGGCAATCAATAATGCCATTGAAGCAGCTTCGTCTAACGGAGGTGGTACGGTGTACTTTTCGTCGGGAACATACCTTTCGGTTTCAATTCATCTTAAAAGTAACGTTGCGCTTTATATTGATCAGGGTGCTGTTATTCTGGCTGCAAATCCGAAACAAGGCTATAAATTTGATTCAAGCGAAGAGAACAATTGGGATATGTACCAGGATTTCGGTCATACACATTGGCACAATAGTTTGATATGGGGTGAGAATCTCGTAAATGTCTCAATACTTGGACCCGGTTTAATAGATGGAAGTGCTTTGCTTGCTTACCCGTACGAATCCCGAACCCCTGAAGAACAAAAAATTCTAAATGGTAAAGCTCCGGTAGGTAAAATACAGGGACCTTTCGGATACCCCGATGCCGGAGATGCAATTGATGCCGGGTTTGGTAATAAAGCCATTGCTTTGAAATTTTGTAAGAATGTTATCCTGCGTGATATATCAATTCTCCGCGGCGGACACTTTGCAATACTTGCTGCCGGCGTTGATAATTTAACGATCGATAATCTTAAAATTGATACTAATCGTGATGGGGTTGATATTGATTGCTGCAAAAATGTCCATGTCTCAAATTGCACGGTTAATTCTCCTTTCGATGACGGTATTTGTTTGAAAGCGTCTTTTGGTCTGGGTTTTGCCAAAGCTACCGAAGATGTGATGATAACAAATTGCTTTGTCAGTGGCTACGATGTGGGATCGGTACTCGACGGATCATTCAAACGTGAATATAATAAATTCGGTTACGGTAGTCCTACCGGACGAATAAAATTAGGTACCGAATCCAACGGTGATTTCAGAAACATAACTATTTCCAATTGTGTGTTTGAGTATTGCCGTGGTCTTGCTCTTGAAACTGTTGACGGAAGCAAACTCGAAGATGTTACAATAACAAATATTACGATGAGGGATATCGGGAATTCTCCTATCTTTTTACGGCTGGGAAAAAGAATGCGCGGTCCTGGTGGTGTCCCGGTAGGCGAACTGCGCAGAATTATTATCAGCAATGTTGTTGTATATAATGCCGCTCAAAAGCATTCGGTGATGTTAGTCGGTCTGCCGGATAAGGATATTGAAGATGTCTCGCTTGAAAATATTAAAATTTATTATCAGGGCGGAGGCACAAAGGAACAGTCGGCGATAAATCCTCCTGAAAACGAAACTGCTTATCCCGAACCCGATCGCTTCGGCGAAATGCCTGCATATGGCTTTTTTATCCGGCATGTAAACGGTATTAAATTGAATAATATAGACGTGAGTTTTATGAAAAAAGATTTCCGCTCTCCGTTCATTTTAAATAATGTAAAAAACGCAGAGTTTGATTTTATAAATGCAATGCATGTTCCGGGTGTTGCGACTTTTATCCTGGAAAATGTTTCGAACTTTAACGTGTTCAAGTGTATATCGGCTAATGATATTTATATCAAAAAAGCAGTCAAAAAAAGGCTTTAAAATAAAGGATACAAAATTATTATCTTTGTTTTTCTGTCCTCTGGTAATTTTATCATCTCTGCCCAATCATGGGAAAATTTATGCAATAGTATTGTGTTTGACTGTAAAATTGTCCTTCTGAATTTGTTTCCTTTTAAGTTCCTTCAATTCTTCCTCGATCAGAGGATTGTATTCCCGTAATCTCCGGAGTTTGGCTTCAACCTCGGAGTTTGGCTTCAACCTCGGAGTTTAATGCTAAGACTACTGATTCCGGTTGCTGCGGAAGAATCTTTTTTGTTATTCAGCCGGTGCAGCGTCAATTGATCTGATGTATTCTGCAAAATCCAATATAAGGTTTAAGTAATTTCGCGGCTCGAACGAAAATGCTGTCAAATCACAAATCCGGATTGCGATTCCCGTTTATTTCTTAATTGTCATTTTAAAAAAGAAATTGGATTTCATTGGAAACCTGTACGCAATTTTAAAAAATAATCAGCTAATAGTTAAATACTTGACTTGAAAGAATATTCTAGTTTATAAAACGAAGAAATATTTTATTCTTTTAGTGCTTTTTTGAACGATTCTGAAAAAACGATAAAAATTTAACCCACAGACCCAAAATTTGAACGTCAAAACCATCTCTTATTTTTTAAAATGAACTATATTTCGACTGCATTTTTGTATTAAAATATGGATAATCAATCCATAAAATGAGAGCTAAGTTAAAAAGACATAATTAAAATAAAGAAAACTGGTAGTAACGATAAAAGTATGATCCATTAAAATAATTTGAGACAATAATTTGAATAATATTTATACAGCTGAGCCTAAATAATGGAGAATACTTTTACTTACCGGATTCTGATTGAATTATACTCAAATTTAAAAGATAATAAAAAATAATATAACGGTAATATGTTTTTTAAAGATAGTATTCAAAATGATGAGAAACTATTTCATATTAGGTCAATAATTAAAATAAGGATATTAAAGATGATTTTTCAAAATGAATCCAGGCATTTGAAAGCTCTGTTAAATTTCCAGGCATTTGTTTTTATTGTTGCCTTCTTTTTAATTACTCCATTAGCAAATGCCCAATCAGGTGGAAATCTAAAAGGAAAAGTTTATGATAAAATAAGTGGTGACCCGCTGCCAAGTGCAAATGTTTATTTAGAAGGTAGTTTAATCGGTACTGCTTCAGATATCGAAGGAAATTATTTAATCAAGAACATTCCGGCTGGAAATCACAACATAGTTTTTTCTTATGTCGGTTACTCTAAGAAAATAATTAAAGTTTTAATATTGTCTAATAAAACAGACACTCTCAATGTCCCTTTAAATTGGAATAGCGACTCAACTATTAAAGAAGTAGTAGTAACAGGTCAGTTAGAGGGGCAGTCTCAGGCGATCAATCAACAGGTTAATTCGGATCAAATTGTTAATGTCGTCTCCGAACAAAAAATTCAGGAATTGCCGGATGCTAACGCTGCTGAATCCATAGGTAGACTTCCTGGAGTTGCTGTCCAACGCGAAGGAGGCGAAGCTGATAAATTAATGGTGCGTGGATTGGATCCAAGATTTACAACAGTTACTTTAAACGGCATCCAGGTGCCTGGAACTGATTTTGATGACCGGAGCATTGATCTTAGTCTTATTTCTCAAAGCTCCTTATCTGGGATCGAATTATATAAAGCGCTGACGCCTGATCAGGATGCAGATGCCATTGCCGGAACAGTAAATCTGATTACCGGTCAGGCAAGACCCGGTCAGAAAATCACAGTTTCTCTTTATGGAATTTATGGTGGAATAACGCAAAATCCTAAACAATATAGAGCAGCTCTTCAATATAGCGATAGATTCGTTGAAGATCGCTTGGGTGTTCAGGCTGAAGTTAATGGAGAAGATCGCGATCGCACCGGCTATCAATGGAATCAAAGCTGGAATATTCCTGCAAATAATTCTCAATATCAAATTAATTCACTGGTACCTCAACTTAATAATGAAACCAGAATAAGATATAATGCGTATTTAAATCTTGATTATAATACTAATGATGGAGGAAATATAAAGTTTCTTAACTCCTATGATAGAACAACCAGGGATATTTTTACAAGCAGCCGTGATTATAACACAGGGGCGATGTATGTTACTTATATAGGCGAGGCTCAGGATATTTATATTACAACCTTTAACAATTCCCTTGTGGGAGAAAATTACCTCGGATTATTTAAAATTAATTGGGCATTATCTCAAGCGTTTACTTTAACTCAGAAACCATTTGATCATTGGATGCGGTTTTATGAAAATGAAACTACTACTTCTGGAATGAAGATAATCACAAATCCTAATATTCTACAGGAACCCGGCGTAAATTTAATACCTTATGCATGGAATAATTTTGAGGTAGCGGATATGGACCGGTGTTATTTTTATCAGGAAGAGAGTAGTGAACGGAATTATGAAGCAAAGGCTGATGTTGAATACCCTCTCAATTTTAACAATCTTTTTGACGGGTTAATTAAGTTTGGTTATAAATTACGCGACAAGGTTCGGCATCGAAACGGAGATGAATCGATGACTGCTTATTGGTTGAAGGATTCTTATAGTGATGAGCTGGAGAACGGGCAGATTGTACCGAAAGATTGGGCGGATTCTGACTGGCCAAATGGATACACTGGAAGATTAACAGACTATATGCAAGGACCTCCTTATAAAACTTTAAATATTGATAATAAGTATTTATTAAATCCTGTGTTGAGCGAGCAATTAGTGAGAGATTGGTATTCATTCAATAAGAATGGTATTAGTCCTGATGGAACTACGCCTGAATATATACCTCAGCTAACCGCTCTTAATGATTTTTACAATGTTAATGAAAATATTAATAGCGCATATCTGATGACAAAGATTAATTACACGAAACTAATCTCTTTGATTGCGGGTGTAAGATTTGAATATGAGAATAATTTTTATAATGCTTATTATGTCCCTTATATTATTGGTGAATTTAACCAAACAACACCCGTTAAAATTGATACTACTACTCAGTTTAAGCAATTCAATTGGTTCCCTAATATTCATGTAAAAGTCCAACCGTGTGAATGGTGGAATATTATGTTGGCAGCCACAAAAACAATTGCGCGGCCTGATTTTTCAATGCGCTTGCCTTCTCTTACAGTTGATAGTCCGGATCAGCAAATCTATGCTACCAATCCGAACCTGCAGCCGGCAATCTCGTGGAATTTCGATGCGAGTACTTCGCTCTATACTTCACAGTTTGGTTTATTTACTATCGATGGCTTTAGAAAAAATATTAGTAATATGTTCTATTGGTTGGATGGTATTACTCTTATGAATGCTCAACAAGCCAGGAATATGGGATTACCCGTTGATAAATATGGCCCCTGGAATCAATATTTAGTGAATATGCCGTATAATACTCCGAATACCAAAGTCTGGGGCTTTGAACTTGATCTTCAAACACATCTTAGCTTTTTACCCGGTGTTTTACAAAATATTGTTATCAATGCAAACTACACAAGGACATGGTCAAATACGGAATATCCCCGGTTTACTTTAGTTCAATCTACTGGTTTCCCGCCTAAACCACCGACTCCGCTTTATTATTATACGCAGGACCCTTTGACGGGGCAAACCGATTATATCGAAAATTTTTCTGTCGGCTATGATTATAAAGGATTCTCCGGTCGTCTCTCTGCATATTTCCAGGGACCCTATCTTAATAGCATAAACAATTTACAATATCTGGATGTATATCAAAAAGCTTTCTCGCGGTGGGACCTTTCATTAAAGCAGAATATTAATGATAATTATCAGATTTACGTTAACGTGAATAATTTGTCTAATACAATCGAAGGCTCGTATGATGTGTATCGTAATTTGGATATGGGAGGATATTATTACGGTTTAAGTCTGGAACTGGGTATGAGATATACGTTTGATTAAATTGAATTATAAGTGATGTAAACTAATTTAATAATTAACATTGTAATATTATTCGACAATAATAAATGGTTAGGAGGAAGAGAAAAAAGAAATAAAAGGTTTAGAATAATATAATACCTGTCATGGTATATTAATTAACAACAATAAACAGTTAAAAGGAGCAGACATATGAAAAAGGTTACTTCCCTTTTTATTATTCTCATGGTCACATTTTTTTTAGGAAATGTTTCCATAATCAAGGCGCAAAGTGGTGGTTTAACTAGAACCCCCGCTGGAACAATTATTAATCCGGACTCTGGTTACGTAAATTTGATGATAAATGGTGACACAACTACTACCGGCGTAACCGGCATTCGAAACGATTCAACATACATTTTCTTACGTGGTACAACTTATTATTGTAATGCCGCTATCCAAAACGTCGGATATACGCTTACATTAAAGGCACAGGATAGTACAGGTGAGAAGCCAATAATTGCTAACTGGCCTAGTACAAGTGGATCTCTTAGCCGGTTAATTACTGCGCAATATGATTGTTATATCCACAATTTATTACTTGACGGAATGGGCCCCAATGCTACTACCGGTCTTCCGGATCCTTCTTATGCAATGAACGGACAGTTGGTTAATGCTAATGCTCCGGGTCATGTCTTTGTAGTCGATAGTTGTGTACTCATAAATTGTGAACAGGTTATTATTCGTTCCAATAGCGGCGCGAGTAAAGTTCAGGTTACTAACTCAATTATTGCCAATTCCGGTCAGCTTAGTGTAGATAATGTTGGTAATGGTAGAGTTATTGATGTTCGTAGTGGCTCCACCGATACGGTAATTTTCAAAAATTGCACTATGGTAAACTTTTATGATCGTGTTTTCCGCCACTATGATGCTACCACAAATACTACGACCGATTGGATTTGGAATGTTGTCCTGGATCATAATACTATAGTTAATGTCGGAGGTGCATTTGGTTTCTTAATGCTTGGCGATATAAGTCAGCATGCCCAGGTAACTAATAACTTATTCTATGATCCTATGGCTTTCGGTGAAGATACTCTTGATCATAGCAGGCAGGCAGAAGTTGCTTATTTTGGCGAACAGTACCCGGATGGCGACTGGAGATTGCCATTAATTGAGGATGAACCCAATACAAATCTTACACCAACTTTCACAATTAGTAATAACGTTATATTTTATGACACTGCGCTTGTGAATTTCTTTAATAGGAATAATATTTACCCTGCGCCTCCTTTAACTCAGCGTTTACAGGATACTCTTGGAGCTACTTTACCCGTTACTGTAAATAGTCTTACTTTGAAAAATATTCCGAATCTTTTTATGAATATTTTGAATTTCTATAGAGTAGTCGGATATGCCGGATCAACTTCGGATTCACTTGATATGGACAGACGTAGTCGTCAGTATTGGTTGGATTCTCTAGATTGTTCATACACAACTGCTAACCCTGCTTTTGTCGGTAGCGACGGATTCCCTGTAGGTTCTCTCATGTGGATGAGTAAAGTTACAGGTATTAAGAAAATGAATAATAACTTACCAAATAGTTTTTCATTGTCACAGAATTATCCGAATCCATTCAACCCTACAACAATGATACAATACAGTATTCCTAAAAGTGGTTCGGTTACTCTTAAAGTATTTAATATGTTAGGCCAGGAAGTTGCTACTTTAGTTAACCAGCAGCAACAGGCAGGAAACTATTCTATAAATTTCAATGCAAGCCGTTTAGCCTCAGGTGTTTATATGTATAGAATCCAATCCGGTAGTTTTACTTCAACAAAGAAGATGATGTTGGTTAAATAGTATCAAAAGATACTTATGGAAGAGTAAAACAAATTTAGTAATCTTATTATTTCCTCTCTTTGGTTTTGACCATTGAGAGGAAATTTTTTTTCTAAGATGTATTATTAAAACAATCCCATTTATTACATACATTATTAGTCGCAATTTATATATTTAAATGATATTGTTATATCTTAAAAAAAAAATGATTAATATTGCAGTAAGTTGATAAAAAATTTATAGGGAAAAATGATGAGAAATATATATGCCGTATTATTTGTTGTTCTTATTTGTACAAGTATGTATGCCGGCGGGAAAGAATGGACAAATTTATTTAACGGCAAAAATCTTGACGGGTGGAAAGTATTAAACGGAACCGCTGAATTTAAAGCGGATAATGGACGTATAGTAGGAATTTTTAAACCCAATACTCGAAATACTTTTCTATCGACGACAAAGAACTATGAAAACTTTATTCTTGAACTGGATGTCAAAATGGATACGGCATTAAATTCCGGCGTCCAAATTAGGAGTAGCAGCCAGCCCGGTTATAGGAATGGAGTTGTCCATGGAGACCAGGTTGAAATAGACGGTTCTGCCCGTGCCTGGAGCGGCGGTATTTATGATGAGCAGGGCAGAGGTTGGTTATATAATCTTGAATGTAATCCGGTAGGGAAGACTGCTTACAAAAACGGAGAGTGGAATAAATATTATATAGAGGCAATCGGAAATAATATTCGTGTCTGGGTAAATGGAATTCAAACAGCAGATCTTGTTGAAGATTCGGTCCTGACTGGATTTATTGCATTACAGATTCATAGTATTAATGATAATGATTCTGCTGCTGAAAGAATTGTTCAATTTAAAAACATAAGGATAAAGACAACAAATCTTGAAAAAGAGAAGCTGCCTGAATTAAATAAAATTCCGCAAATCAGTTATCTTAAAAATAAACTTACCGAAAGAGAAAAAAAACAAGGTTGGAAATTGCTATGGGATGGCAAAACATCAAATGGCTGGCGCGGTGCAAAGTTAAATCACTTTCCTGAAAAAGGATGGCACATTACTGACGGAATTCTTACTGTAGAAAAAAGTGAAGGATATGAATCCAGAAACGGCGGTGATATTGTAACTGTAAAGAAATATAAAAACTTTGAACTGGAAGTAGATTTTCTATATACTAAAGGCGCCAATAGCGGTATAAAGTATTTTGTCGATACAGAGTTAAATGACGGACCAGGCTCCGCAATAGGTTGTGAATATCAAATTTTGGATGATGACGTTCATCCCGATGCAAAGCTTGGCGTAAACGGTAACAGAACATTGGCTTCGCTTTATGATCTAATCCCTGCTAATGCTCTTTTTTATGCCCCGCATGAATCTACGCCTAAACGCGTAAATAAGTATGGTTGGAATAGGGCTAAAATAATTGTTGATGGGAATCATGTCACTCATTATTTAAATGGAATTAAAGTAGTTGAATATATCCGCGGAACACAGATGTGGAAAGCTTTGGTTGCTTATAGCAAATACAAAATTTGGCAGAATTTTGGTGAACATGAGTACGGAAATATATTGTTGCAAGATCATGGTGATGAAGTGTCTTTTAAAAACGTAAAAATTCATGAGCTAAAATGAAATTTAATTAACCTCCGGGGTTTGGCTTCAACCTCGGTTTAATCTTTCCGGGGTCGGATTCCCCGCCGCTTGCAGCGAATCCTGGCTCCGTATTTGTATTTCGATACCCCGTCCGCTTCCGGCGGGGTTGTTTATTCTCTCAGGTTACTGATTTAACTCGTACTTTTTTTATTAAAATTTTATTCCTATGTAAAATCAGGAATAATTTTTTTTTCACTTGAAAAATTGGCAGGAAACATGAAAAAATCATTCTTTGTTCTTCTAATTTATTTAATTTGTTCATTCTCAGTAAATGCACAAACCATCTGGCTGGATAAACTTGATCTTTCAGGCATGGTATCCGGCTGGGGTACAGCGCATGCAAATAAATCCGTTATGGGAAAAACTCTTAGTATAGCCGGACAAAAATTTGACCGCGGAGTTGGAACACACTCGGTAAGTACTTTCCTGTTAAATATAAACTGCAAAGGGAAACGATTTTTAGCCGCAGTAGGGGTGGATGATGAAACTTCGAATCAAGCTTCGCTTGAATTTATTGTGCTTGGAGATAAAAAAATATTATGGCAAAGCGGTATTATGAAAAAAGGAACTGCCGCAAAAAAAATTGATATTGATATTAGCAATATTAAAAAGTTGGGTCTGTTTGTATCCGATGGAGGAGATGGCGATGATTACGACCATGCTGATTGGTGTGATGCAAAACTTGAAATGATAAAAAATATATCGCCTTCATCAATTGTAAATAGAATCTTAAATATACCTTATATCTTAACCCCTAATCCCTCTGATCATCCAAAAATTAATGGAGCAAAAATTTTCGGAGTAAGATCGGGACACCCGTTCCTTTATACAGTTGCTGCAACCGGTAAAAGACCAATGACTTTTTCAGCAAATAATCTGCCTGAAGGATTAACCATTAATTCCAGGACAGGTATTTTAACCGGGAAAATTGATAAAGAGGGGCTCTATAAAATTACATTAATAGCTAAAAATAGTCTTGGAAAAACAGAAAGAGAATTTCGTGTTTCCGTTGGCAGTACAATAAGCTTAACTCCGCCATTAGGCTGGAATAGCTGGAACTGCTGGGCGGATGCAGTTGACGCAGTTAAAGTTGAAGCTGCCGCAGATGCAATGGTTAAAACAGGATTAATAAATCATGGATGGACATTTATCAATATTGATGATTGCTGGGCTGTTAAACCCGGTTCGCATGACCCTCTGACTTCTGGTGAAGCGCATGATAATAATGGTCTGATAAATGCGAATAAAAAATTCCCTGATATGAAAGTGTTAAGTAATTATATTCACGGGAAAGGACTAAAATTAGGTATTTATTCTTCTCCCGGACCTACTACCTGCGCCGGTTATACTGGAAGTTATCAGTATGAAGATAAGGACGCTTTGCGCTACGCTGAATGGGGAATAGATTATTTAAAATATGATTTGTGCTCTTATAGAAGTATAGATACAAATCGAACTCTTGAAGCTTATCAAAAGCCTTATAAAGTAATGCGCTCTTCATTAGATAAAATAAATAGGGATATTGTGTATAGTTTCTGTCAATACGGGATTGGAAACGTTTGGGAATGGGGCGCTGAATTAGGCGGCAATAGCTGGAGAACTACAGGTGATATTTCCGATAGCTGGTCAAGTGTTTCAAAAATCGGGTTCAATCAAGCCGGGTACGAAAAATATGCTTCTCCCGGTCATTGGAATGATCCCGACATGCTTGTGGTGGGATTAGTCGGTTGGGGACCGAGTTTGCATCCAACTGCACTTACCCCCGATGAGCAATATACTCATATCAGTTTGTGGTGTCTTTTATCTTCTCCTTTACTAATTGGTTGTGACCTATCCAGGCTTGATGCATTTACTTTGAATCTTTTATCTAATGATGAAGTACTTGCTGTTAATCAGGACCCTCTCGGTAAACAGGCAAGCCGTGTTTATGATAAAGACGGAAAGCAAATTTGGGTAAAAGATTTGGAAGACGGCTCTATGGCTGTCGGTTTATTCTATTTAGACGATAACAAAAAAAGTCCGGGTGACTATTTCGATTGGGAAAATTTAAAATCTAGCGGCAAAATAGTATTTAAAGCTTCGGATATAGGTATTACCGGCAAATTTAAAGTCCGGGATCTTTGGCGGCAAAAAAATATAGGAACTTTTTCTGATGAATTTACTGCAAAGGTTCCGTATCATGGAGTAATGCTGTTAAAAATTACTCCTGTCAAATAATCCCGGATTTTTCTCTCCTAATTATATAGCTGAATCCGGCAATCAGCATTGCCGGATTCAGCATCAGCTTGGAGAATCCTTTTAATTAACCTCCGGGGTTTTGCTTCAACCTCGGAGTTTAATCTTTCCCAAATGTTCGGCTATTCGCTGTCGAGTTCCATTTCCTGGGTATCATCTTTCCGCGCCATCTTTCGATGGAAAAGATATGTAATTAATAAACCGAGAAGGCAGCCGGAGATAACTGAAATAATCCTTTCAAGTGCCGCATCCCATAAATAATGCCCGGTGTTATGAAACATTACAATAATCACCGCGACAACGGCTGAACGGCTGCTTGTCATTGCCTTAAATAAATGACAAAATCCGATCGTGAGAATAAAAGCAAGCGATACGGTGATGAACGTGGGTGAACCGAGGGTAAGACAAATCGAACTTGCTAGGGCGCCTGTAAGATTTGCTTTAATGCGTGACATCGCGAGCGGTATCGCTTCTTTACTGTCGGGTGATAAAACAAGCAGAACGGAAATCAGGCACCAGCTAATATCTTTGTAACCCGAAATCTCCGACAGAATCAATATAATTGCCCACCCGGTTATGCACTTCGCTATATAAAGAACTAAATTTTTTGTGTTCATAATTATTCTAAAATTATCAATGCTAATATAATAAAACCGGTATGGAATTTTTCTTTCTTGTCCTGCAATGGTCTCCTGCTTTTTAGCATTTAATTATTAAATCTGTAGTTAATAGTTATGGTTTCATTCGTTTCCAAAAATGTTGATAACAAGTATATTTTTTTTCCAAATTTTATATATAAACTATATTATAATATTCCTTTATAATAATTTAATATATTTAATAAATAAAATATTTTGATTATTAATAAAAACTTACACAAAAGAAATAAAATAAAATGTCTGAATATCTTTTGTTAATTGCCGTAATAACATGTACATTATTTGCGGCGCCTGACGCCGAAATAAAGAAAATTATTTCCCCTGTTGATTTAAAATGCGAATACCTTGATAATCCCTTATCGATAGATCAGACTAATCCAAGGTTTAGCTGGAAATTACAATCATGCTATAATGGAGTAAAACAAACAGCATACCGTATTATTGTATCTGACAGCCCGGAAAAAATTAAAATAGGGGATGGTAATTTCTGGGACTCCGGGAAAATTCGATCAAGCCAAACTATAAATATCCCTTATTGCGGGAGGCAATTGTCATCAAGATTGAAACTTTATTGGAAGGTTATGACGTGGAATGAAAATAATATTTCATCGGATTGGAGCAAAGCCGCGGCATTTGAGATGTGTCTGCTAAATAAGAATGATTGGAAAGCGGCGTGGATAGGCATGGAAAGTAATATTAGTAAGGATTCAGCCATGACCGGTCCCGCTCCTTATTTTAGAAAAGAATTTGCTTTGCATAATGGAATTAAAAGCGCCCGCGCTTATGTATGCGGACTTGGTTTTTATGAATTATATATTAACGGGGCAAAAATTGGAAGCCAGGTAATGGCTCCCGCGGTAACAAATTTTGATGTTAGAAATTTAAATAATCTTATCTATCCCTATAATGATCAATCCACTCAGCGGGTTTTGTATAATACATTTGATGTTACCGGTCAGTTGAAAAATGGACAAAATACAATAGGCATGATACTGGGTAACGGCTGGTACAACCAGCGTGATCGCATAGTTGAAGGTGATATGTGGTATGATACGCCGCGTTTAATTTTGCAGATTGAAGTCGTTGATCTAAAAGGAAATACCAGCATTATAACAAGCGATTCGTCATGGAAGTGCTCATCTGGTCCGCTTTTACACGATGGAATATATTCCGGGGAAGTATATGATGCCGGGTTACAGCTTAATGGTTGGAATCTAAATGGTTATGAAGACAACGGATGGCTGAATGCTAAATTAGTCAGAGCCCCGGTTGGTGAACTGCGCCCGCAGTTAGCGCCTTTCGATAAAATTGTACGGACAATTTCTCCTGTGTTTGTTAAAAAAAACAATGATTCAACTTATGTGTTCTCAATCGATGAAATGGTTTCCGGCTGGGCTGAACTCAAAGTTAAGGGTAAAAAAGGAGATAAAATTACACTGCGTTTTATAGGCGAAGAGGGAAAAGATTTCGGGCAATCTGATATATATATATTAAATGGTAATGGAGAAGAAGATTGGGAACCACGATTTACATGGCATGCTTTCAGAACAATTGAAGCCGTCTCAAATATTATTTCTTTAAGTGAGAAAAATATACTTGTTAAGGTTGTAAACACAGATGCCAATCCTTCCGGGTCATTTACTTGTTCAAACACACTCTTTAATAAAATCTATAATAATTATATCCGCACTCAGTGTGATAATTTCCATGGAAATGTAAGCAGCGATTGCCCCCACCGTGAACGGCTGGGTTATACCGGGGACGGAGAGGTTCTTACGGAATCAGCAATTTATTCATTTGACATGACCCAATTCTACCGTAAGTGGTTCAATGATTTTGAAGACGCACGTAACAAAAAAACAGGTTACGTTACACATACTGCCCCGTTTGAAGGTGGAGGCGGTGGCCCTGCATGGGGTTCTGCTCTTGTTATTATGCCTTGGAAATATTATTGCTATTACGGCGATATAAAAATTTTGAAAGAGCATTATCAGGGAATGAAACAGTGGGTCTCTTATTTATCAACCCGTACCGATGAGCGGGGGATTATTGTGCGCGAGGAACCAAAAGGCTGGTGTTTGGGGGATTGGTGTACTCCTGGTAAAATCGAATTACCGGCTTCCCTCGTCAATACCTGCTACTATTTCTATGTAACGGATTTAATGAAAAATATTGCTGAAATTTTAGGGAAAGACGGGGATTATCTTCTTTTCCTGAAACTATCCCTAAAAATTAAAAATGATTTCAACCGCGTATTTTTTGACCCGGGGAAAAAACAATATTGGGAAGGAAGGCAGGGTGCAAATGTTTTTCCTCTGGCATTTGGTATGGTGCCCGCTGAAAATGAAGCTGAAGTTTTTAATTCCTTGCTGGCTCAGTTGGAAAAAACAAACTACCATTTTGATACCGGTATTCTTGCAACTCCGTTGCTGCTTGATGTTTTATCAGAAAAAAACCGGGTCGATTTGGCTTACCGTTTAATGAACCAGCGGGACTTTCCCGGGTACGGCTATTATATTTTGGGCAAAGGTGCAACGTGTTTATGGGAGTGTTGGGAAGATAAAAATTCGCATTGCCACCCTATGTTTGGAAGTACAATTGCATGGTTTTATAAAACTTTGGCAGGCATAAATTATGACTGCAATAATCCCGGTATGCAGCATTTTATAATCGCTCCAAATCAGTGTGATAGCTTAACATCATGCAGGGCAAGTTATAATTCTCTTTATGGTAATATACTCAGCGATTGGAAAATTGAAAAGAACGGAACTTTTATTATAAAGGTTGAGATCCCCGCTAACACTACCGCCACAATAATAATACCCGCAAAAGACGCAAAACATCTTTTTGAAAACAATATTCCTATAGGTCGTTCCCAAAATATTAAAATAGAAAAATTTGTTAACGGGAAAGTAGTAATAAATGTTAACTCAGGTAAATATATTTTTACATCGGCAGACTGATAAATGCCCTGATATTTCATAGCTTTTATTTATATCTGATGTTTTAATATTTTAAAAATTTTTCTTTTTAATTAACTCCGGGGTTTGGCTTCAACCTCGGAGTTTAATCTTTCCGGGGTCGAATTCCCCGCCGCTTGCGGCGAATTCTGTCTCCGTATTTGTATTTCGATA
>CAZUCY010000001.1:131568-136344 GCA_964618785.1 uncultured Ignavibacteriaceae bacterium
CGGCGGAGTAGTTCATTTAACTTCCAAATTTTGACTTCAACCTCGGTTTAATCTTAAAATAAATATTTGATTTCCTCCCCCAAGGATTAAAATCTCGGATTTTTGAGCGGCATTTCTATCTGTAATTATTTATTTATCATCATTCACTGAAACCCAATGAATATTAACATTGAATACTATAATACAAAAGATTTGAACGTAGAGACAAGTTTATTTTTTATAGTCGGGATAATTTAATCTATATGTTATTGGATATTTAAGACTCCTTTGTAATTATCAGTAATATTGATTAAACAAATAAATTTGACTATCAAACAATAGGCAGACTCATGGAAAAATTCATCTTAGCCGTTGATCAAGGTACAACAAGTTCTCGAGCAATAATCTTTAATAAAAAAGGAAAAATAAAATCTATTGCCCAACGGGAATTTAAGCAGATCTATCCGCATGCAGGATGGATTGAACATGACCCAAATGAGATTTGGAACACTCAAGCCGGCGTTATTGCCGAAGCCGTTACAAGCATTGGTTTAAACGCCAAATCAATAGCTGCTATTGGAATAACAAACCAAAGAGAAACCACAGTTTTATGGGATCGCGAAACAGGAAAACCGGTCTACAACGCAATTGTCTGGCAGGATAGAAGAACTTCGGAGTTCTGTAATCAATTAAAATCAGCAGGATATGCCGAAAAAATCAGGGCTAAAACCGGTCTGTTGATTGATGCGTATTTTTCCGCTACAAAGATTAAATGGATTCTTGATAACGTAAATGGCGCACGGGAGAAAGCCGGTCAAGGAAAGCTTGCCTTCGGAACAATCGACAGTTGGCTTGTCTGGAATCTTACAAACGGGGAAAAACATATAACCGATATGTCAAATGCAAGCCGCACAATGTTGTTTAATATTCATACTCAAGAGTGGGACCCTGAATTACTTGAGTTACTGAATATCCCAAAATCTATTCTACCGGAAGTTAAATCATCAAGCGAAATTTACGGCGAGACCGGGACCACACTCTTTGCCTCAAAAATTCCGATAGCCGGCATTGCCGGCGATCAGCAATCGGCGCTTTTCGGACAAATGTGCATTAAGCCCGGTATGCTGAAAAATACTTACGGTACAGGCGGATTTCTAATGCTCAACACCGGAGAGAAACCGGTAATATCTAAAAATAACCTTCTTACAACAATCGGTTGGAAAATTAACGGCAAGGTAATTTATGCTCTCGAAGGTAGTATCTTTGTTGCTGGAGCTGTTGTCCAGTGGTTAAGAGATGAGCTGCAAATAATCAATTCTGCGCCGGAGATAGAAAAATTAGCCCGTAGTGTTGAAGATAACGGCGGCGTTTATTTGGTCCCTGCTTTTGCTGGATTAGGGGCTCCGCATTGGGACCAATCCGCACGTGGCTCGATTTTTGGCTTAACTCGAGGTACTAATCGAGGGAATATTGCAAGAGCCGCTCTGGAAGCTATTGCTTTCCAAACTATGGATGTTTTAAATGCCATGGAATCGGATTCTGAAATTAAAGTGACCGAACTTAGAGTTGACGGCGGCGCAACATCAAACACTCTTTTAATGCAAATCCAATCCGATATTCTGGGAATTCCAATTGTTAAACCTAAAGTTTCGGAAACTACCTCGTTAGGCGTAGCTTACTTAGCAGGGCTGGCAGTCGGATATTGGAACGGTTATGAAGAAATCGCTGATCAATGGGAAATGGATAAGAGATTTGAACCTCAATTAAATAATGAAAAAATAGAAAATATGAAAATCTGCTGGAAAAAAGCTGTGGAAAGATCAAAAACGTGGCTTATGGAAAATTAAAGAAAATCGTATGAAAAGAGACTTACTTTTAAGCGCAATTGAAAATTATAATGCTATTTGGGATATTATTGTTATCGGCGGCGGCGCCACCGGATTAGGCGTGGCATTGGAAGCTTCTTCAAGAGGTTATAAAACTCTTCTTCTTGAGCAGCACGACTTCTCAAAAGGGACATCAAGCAGAAGTACTAAACTAGTTCACGGAGGAGTCCGTTATTTACAGCAAGGAAATATTTCTCTCGTCATGGAAGCTTTGCATGAAAGAGGTTTATTAATAAAGAATGCGCCTCACCTTGTTTTTAACCAATCTTTTATAATTCCGGTGTACGATTGTTGGAGCGCTCCTTTTTACGGTATTGGTTTGAAAATTTATGACTTTCTTGCGGGTAAACTAGGATTTGGTCCATCGAAAATTTTATCTGGAGAAGAAACAATCCGTCAAATTCCGAACATTGAACCCAATGGATTATGCGGCGGCGTTCATTATTACGACGGGCAATTTGACGATTCGCGTTTAGCAATAAATTTGGCTCAATCGGTTATGGACAACGGCGGTACCGCCATTAATTATATGGAAGTTGTACGCCTTGTAAAACATGACGAATTTGTAAACGGTGTGGCTGTAATTGATAAAGAGACAGGAAATGAATATATAATTCATTCGAAAGTTGTAATTAACGCAACTGGAGTATTTACTGATAACGTTTTGGCGATGGATGATTTTGATGCAAAAAAATTGATTACAGTAAGTCAAGGCGTGCACATTGTTTTGGATAAAGAATTTCTTCCCGGAGATACCGCTATCATGGTGCCGCGGACAGATGATGGTAGAGTCCTTTTTGCCGTTCCCTGGCATAACAAAGTAATTGTCGGAACAACAGATACGGAAGTTTCTAATGCAGTTTTGGAACCGCGAGCGCTTGAAGAAGAAATTGAATTTATCTTAATTCATGCGAAACGGTATATGAAAAAAGATCCTTCCAGGGCTGATGTTAAAAGTGTTTTTGCCGGATTGCGCCCTTTAATTAAGCCGTCGGATAATAAGAATACTGCTTCAATTTCCCGGGATTATTTTTTAACAGTTTCTAAATCAGGTCTGGTTACAATTACCGGGGGCAAATGGACGACTTACAGAAAGATGGGTGAAGTTACGGTTGATAAAGCCGCTTCAGTTGTAGGGCTTTTGAAAAAGCCCAGCATAACCCGCTCCTTAAAAATTCACGGTTGGCTTAAGGATGTTGACAAATCAGATCCCCTTTATTTTTATGGCTCGGATATACCTTCTGTAAAAAAAATCGTTGATGAGAATCCATCGTATAAGGAAAAACTATGTGATTCGCTCCCTCATATTAAGGCGGAAGTTGCCTGGCATGCAAGAAATGAATTGGCTCGTACTGTTGAAGATGTTTTAGCCAGGCGCACGCGTTGTTTATTTCTTGATGCTAAAGCCAGTATCCAAATAGCCCCGGCAGTTGCAGGTATTTTGGCTAAAGAGTTGAATAAACCCCTCGAATGGGAAAAAAAACAAGTTGAAGAATACACAAAATTAGCTAATGAATATCTAATTAATTAAAACGGGTGGTTTACATGAATCCATTTATCGGAGAAATTATAGGTACAATGCTATTAATCGTCTTGGGCGAAGGTGTGGTTGCAAATGTTGTTTTAAATAAAACTAAGGGAAACAATAGCGGCTTAATTGTAATTACTTTCGGATGGGCAATTGGTGTCTTTGTAGGAGTCTTTTGCGTTGGTTCAATTAGTGGTGCACACTTAAATCCCGCAGTTACTATTGCGCTTGCAATAGTTGGTAAATTTCACTGGCAAAATGTTCCGGAATATATCTTGGGTCAAATGATCGGAGCAATGATCGGAGCTGCTATAGTATGGATTCACTATAAGCAGCATTTCGATGCAACAGAAAATCCGGATTTAAAGCTGGCTGTGTTTTGTACTGCGCCGGAAATAAGATCGGTGGCAAATAACCTGATTTCTGAAATTATCGGCACATTCGTCTTGGTATTTGCAGTTTTATATATTGCCGCCCCTCAAGTCGGGATAGGTGCAATTTCTGCTCTTCCCGTTGCACTTGTTGTCCTTGGAATTGGTCTCTCTTTGGGTGGAACTACCGGTTATGCGATAAACCCGGCAAGAGATTTAGGCCCGCGTATTATACATGCAATTCTTCCTATAAAAAATAAGAGAGACAGCGATTGGGGGTATTCGCTGATTCCTGTAATAGGACCTGTCATTGGTTCAGTAATCGCTGCCGTGTTATATCTTTATTTGCATTAAAACTTTGTGCGCTCTGCCACATTCCAGGGTAATATCTTTTCCTGTCGCTAACTTATAGTCCTTGGAATCTACCTAATGCTGGGTCATCATTGATAAGGTGATAATCTATTCATCTTTGCAAAGTAATCTGAAAGAGTGCAAAGCAAACTTAGGAATCATTTGACCTTTTTTTACGGTTTAACTGGGGAATAATCTGCCGCCAATAACAAAAAGGATTACTTCTCCAACAGTCAGTTATCATTAACTCCTTGTAATATAAGAAGTTGCAAGACATTAGTGCTCTGTATTGACTTGATTAACCTAAAGAACTACAAATATAGTAGCTCAAAGTTGCTTTAATTCCTTTTTTATTTCACATTTCAGTGAAAACAATAGTGACCCAACCTGCAAATGCACTGAACTTTTACCCCCGTTATTTTTTATCATCCGGTTTCTTTTCATTTTGCTTAACCGGATTGTTCTTGGGTGGCGCAACATTCTGTGTTTGTCTACTCCTATTTTGAGTTGGTGCAACATTCTGTGTCTGCTTACTCCTATTTTGAGTTGGTGCAACATTCTGTGTCTGCTTACTCCTATTTTGTGTTGGCGCAACATTCTGTGTTTGTCTACTCCTATTTTGGGTTGGCGCTGTATTCTGTGTCTGCTTACTCCTATTTTG
>CAZUCY010000002.1:0-101626 GCA_964618785.1 uncultured Ignavibacteriaceae bacterium
AAAGTATAGAAGCAAAATTTGCAAAGAAAGATTTGAATGGTTCAGGGTTTTCCGTTATTGTTGATAATAATAGATAAAGTTAGGTCGTAAATTTTTTTGAAGAATAAGAATTCTTCAGTGTTAAAGGAATCAATAATTTTATCGTAACCACCCTCGGTACGGTTCTTCATTCCGGCATTGCAGTTGAGGGTAAATTCTTTAAATAAATTTCTAAAGATTAACTAATAAATAAGGTGAACAAAATGCGTAGATGGATACTTATCCCAAGTATTATTGTTTTACTCATGGTTTCTGCTGTTCCGGCAGCAAATTCAAGTTTAGAAGGGTATGTCAAAGATGCTAAAACAGGAGAGCCACTCATCGGCGCTAATATCATTATTGTAGGAACAAGTATGGGCGGAGCAACAGATATGGATGGGAAATATGTTATCCCCGTTGTACTACCCGGCTCTTATACTATTCGTGTCACGTACATCGGATACAAAGAGCAGAAAGCAGAAATACAGGCAGGGGTAGAAACGCATATTATAAAAAACTTTAAATTGGAACCTGTAGGTATTGAAGGTCAAACAGTTGTTGTTACAGCACAAGCAAGCGGACAAGCACAAGCCATAAACCAACAGCTAACAGCAGACCAGATAGTAAATGTAGTTTCCGCGGCAAAAATTCAGGAACTTCCGGATGCGAACGCAGCCGAATCAGTAGGAAGGCTTCCCGGTATTTCAGTTCTTAGAAGTGGAGGCGAAGGGTACGAGGTAGTTATCCGCGGGCTTGAACCAAAATTTAATAAAATCATGATCGATGGTATTCAAATGTCCTCTTCTGACCCAAATGATCGAAGCACTGATTTAAGTATGATCTCATCAAATATGCTTGAAGGTATACAAGTTTCAAAGACAGTTACTCCGGATATGGATGCCGATGTTCTCGGAGGGACGGTGAATTTTGAATTGCGTGAGGCGAGAGTAAAAGAAACGGGTGTTCCTCAATTTGGATTACTTGTGCAGGGCGGTTATAACGGCCTGCCGGATGCTTACAATAAATATAACGATTATAAATACCTTGGAAGTGTGGAAGACAGATTTCTGAATGACCGGCTTGGAATTTTTGCGCAAATTGATATAGAAAGAAAAAACCTTTCCTCGGATGAAATGGGAGCTACATATACTAATGCAGGAGAGAGTGCAACTCAATACTGGACCACCGGGCTAAATCTTGATGATATTGCCAGAGACAGAGAGCGTTATAACGGGGCATTTGTTTTTGACTACACGCTGCCTGAAGGAAAGATTAAGCTGTCGAATTTTCTAAGTTCGGGTAATACAACAACTATAGACCGGAATGAGAACTTTGCCATAAATGTAAATACACGGTACTACAATCTCACAAATACAAACAGTATTTTGAACACTATTAATAATGCACTCGATTTTGAACAGCAGTTGCCTATTTTCCAAGTGGATGTAAAATTGTCTCATACCTATTCTGAAACCAAAGATCCAAGTGATTGGGAAGCAAGTTTCCTGCAAACATCTGCCGGTATTAATCAATTCGTTAATAAAAATAATATAAATCCTTTAGAGATTCCAATAGCCGCTAACAACAATTTTGCAAATACTTTTCTAAATACATTTGAAAACGATAACAGCTTTGCGAAGGAACGTGCATTGACCGGATCAATTGACTTAAAAACGACGCTAAATATATCTGATTTGATAAGTGCAGAAATTAAATTCGGAGGGAAATACAGGTATCAGACAAGATCATACGAATATGATGTGTCTGACGGTCAATCCCTTTTCAGCGGCAGTTCAGCAACTGTTGACGGCCTCATTAATTCTTATTTCTCATTGCCACAAAGCCAGCAGATTAATATAAAATATTTTATGGATCCAACTTTTAGTTATGGGAAATTTCTTGACGGTGATTATCAAATGGTTGCGCCATTGAATTTAGGTATGTTCTCGCAAATATCGGATCTTCTTAAAAGAAATGTCCAATATATTATAGACAATAATGCTCAAGTCTCTTATAGCCACGACAATTATTTATCCACTACGAACAATTATTCCGGAAACGAAAATCAGTCAGCTTTTTATTTAATGTCAATTATCAATATTGGCCCGGATGTAAATATCATTCCCGGAGTCCGGTACCAGGATCTTATAACAACATATACCGCACCACGCGGCATCACAACTACTGAATCATGGTATACATACAACTACTATGATACTACAGTTACTCAAAACCATGGCTACTGGCTGCCCGATGTATCTTTGAAATATAAACCACTTTCATGGTTTGATATCCGCCTTGCTTATTCGAATACTTTAGCTTATCCGAACTATAATGCCATCATACCGCGAATTGACTTACAGCAATATTCAATTACATGGGAAAATTATAAGTTAGAACCTTCACGTTCAACCAACTACGATGCATATTTTTCCTTTTATAATAACACAATCGGGATGTTTACAGTAGGCGCGTTCCTGAAACAAATAGATAATCTGATTTATCCATGGACAGTCAATGTTACAGGAGCACAGGTCACACAGTATCTACCTTTTAGTCTACTGACGACCTATACTCCTAATAAAACATACACTGTATCTACTTATTTAAATGACTCTTACAGGATTAATAATTACGGGATGGAGTTTGACTGGCAAACTCATTTCTGGTATCTGCCGGGCCCATTATCAGGATTAGTGTTTAGTGCAAACTTTACACATATTTTCTCAAAAGCTCAATATCCATATATGTATCAATATGTTAGTCTGTCGGGCCGCTCCTCCCCGCCTATTGACACATCCTATATAAACCGGCTTATCGATCAGCCTGATGATATCGTTAATCTTTCGCTTGGATTTGATTATCAAGGCTTCTCGATACGTGTTTCAATGCTTTATCAGAGTGATATTTTTACAGGCCCAAATTTTTGGCCTCAATTGAATGCTCATACATCCGCATACAGGCGCTGGGACATTGCTGCCAAACAAGATCTGCCATGGTTCGGAATTGAATTGTATGGAGATGTTAACAATCTCAATGGAGCAAATGATATCAGTGTAATTCAAGGAGGAGGAGTTCCAACAGCCGAACAGGATTACGGTTTAACTGCTGATTTAGGGCTGCGCTGGAGGTTTTAGTTCTTACGGCAGGAATTAATTTATAATTTAGAATAAAACAAGAACTTATTGAGGTTTTGTTTACATGAGAAATGTTTTTAATGACTTAAATAATTTTTTCGGAACATACTGATATAACATTATTAAAAAATCGAAAGGAGGCAGTAAAATAATTTCTTATTGAGGGAAAAATAAAGCTTTATAAAAAAAGTTTTATCAAATTTGGTACTTTTTTAAATTATTTTCAAAAAACTCTTAATGAAAGGAGTCTTTTCATGAAAACTTTATTCACTACAGCAATGGTAATTGCAATTGTAGTATTTTTTATAGTACCAAGCAAAACATTTGCTGGTACTCCATCACACAAAAAATTAGCTGGTGCAAATGATACACTTGTCGTTTATGCAAGCGGTTTGAGTTTGGATCAGTTAATCAATAGTGATACCGCTGCTGGCATGCAAGCGCACGCCGCTTATAAACTTGTTTCATTGGATACGTCATATTTATACCTGGCGCCCATAACAGTAGTATCTAACTTTACAGTTATTGGAGTTTTGGGACCAAACGGGCGACCGCCATGTATTCAGCCGGGCGTTCTTAGCGATGGTTCAATACCTGCCGTTTTATTCACACTAAACGGACAGGGAACAATAGGTGTATTCAAGAATCTTTATATCACTGATCTTGCCACTAATAACTCTTTTACCGGAACCAAAGATATTTTAATATCTGCGGATCAAATAAAACTCTATGTTGATAATGTTATTTTTGATGAAAATCATTATGAAGTAATAGCTTTTTCGGGATTGTCTGAAGATTTCTTTATTACAAATTGCAAATTCAGAAATGGTGTTGATCCAACTAATTGGTTCGGTTCTTCGCTTTTAGCCTGTGATTATCCGACAAATAATCCTGCCGATTCAATTGTTATGGATTATAATACATTCCTCTGCATAAATTCACGTGCCGTCACTACAGGTAATCAAGGACCAGTGAATTATTTCGAGTTTTGTCATAACAGTTATATATACAATGTTACAGAAGACCTTCGCATGTTCACTGTTTCTAAAGGAAAGTTTGATAACAATATTTTTTATAGTTTGTATGCAGGAGCTCAGCCCGTTTCAGAATATCCAGCCTGGTTTGAGCCGTTTTCACCTGAAACTAACTCACTTATTGATTTCGATACGCTCACTTTATCAATGGACAGCACGTATGATCCCGCTGATGTATCAAGCTCAAATTTAAGGATGTTAGCTGAAGCAAAAAGAAATATTGAAGTTAAGAATAATGTTTATTTCTGGGGACAAAAACTTACAAGTTTCTGGACTGCATGGGATGATACAGCACATGGAGCTGATTCGCTTATTACGGCTCCCTGGATGAATCACAGAACTACAAACATGTTTACAGATAAAACGCATTGGCCCAATCTTGTACAGTCAGGTAATCAGAATACAGATCCTGAGTTCGGAAACGATATTATTGATGTTGCTGATAACAGCGGCAATACTGCAGGAGTAGTTGGTTTAACCAAATATGTTACTGAAATTAGGACCGGAACGGCATCAACCGATGTATGGGGCTATAATCCGAATGTTGTATCCGGTAATAACTGGATTCCCGCATGGCCTCTTCCCGAACAAATCACAGGAGGTTTGAAATATTCAGCACCTTTGTTAGCGCCTGATGGAAACCCGTATGGCGATCCTTACTGGTTTACATTGTCTACAACTCCTAAAAATCTTAGTGTAATTTCCACCGGGGATACCTATACGTTTTCCCCATCTCCCAGCAGTAACTATCCGGATTCCAAAAAAACCAAATTGACAGATGGAATATTCGCTTCCACTGCTTACTACGCTGACCCCGCTTGGGTAGGTTTTACAAGTACAGATACTTTAAATGTAGTAATCGACCTGAAAAGCGTAATGCCTGTACAGCAGTTCATGGGTGAGTATCTGCTTGACCCACAGCCTGCGATTAATTTACCGACTCAAGTGAGTGTTTCCATATCAACAGACGGTACAATATTCACAAATGTCGGAATTCTGAGCGATAACTCAACGAACGATTCAACATCAAGCATTCATAAGTATTATTATACGCTGCCTAATACTATAAACGCAAGATACGTTAAGTTCAGTACTTTAGCCCAGGCTGGCGCTTGGGTCTTTGTAGATGAATACGAAGTTCTCGCTCCTGTTACTACAGGTATCAAAAAGCAAACGTCATCAGTTCCTACAAATTTTAATCTGAGCCAAAACTACCCGAATCCTTTTAACCCAAGTACAAATATTAATTTCTCATTGGAAAAACCTTCTAATGTAACACTATCAGTTTATAACGTTCTTGGTCAGAAAGTGGCAACACTTGTAAATAGCTTTATGCAGGCGGGGAGCTATACATATCAGTTTGATGCAAGCAAATTAGCTTCAGGTATTTATATTTATCGTATAGAAACTGGTAACTTTGTTTCAGCTAAAAAAATGATTCTCCTAAAGTAATAAGTTAGTAAATACTCCTCATTGAGCCGGGGTTGCCCATTGTAGCCATCCCGGCTTAGTCTGTTCAAAAAAAATTTAGAATCATTAATTTTAATTAATGAGATTTATCTATGTTAAAAATATTATATAAAATAAATTATCTTCTTACTTTAGCCTTTATTTTATCTTTGTTAATGATTCCTGCAATTAGTATGGCTCAGGCAAATAAGGCTGAATTAGGCGGTTCGTTTATTACCGGCGATTTATGCGGATTCTGGACAGATGCAAGATGGCAGCAAGAATTCTCTTCGATGAAAGCCGACGGGATGAATTATATAGTCATTCAAGCAATTGTTAATAGTTATCCGGGACAGATTACCGAAACACTTTATCCTTCTTCTTTACCAAATACAGAAATGGCCACTGGAGGGAACGGCGTTACATACCCTGATATTGTCGATGCATGTCTTAGAAATGCAGAGTCAGCAGGCATGAAAGTGTTTATAGGACTTGATTTGAATAATAACTGGTGGAATGTTTATGCTAATGATACTGTCTGGCTTTACAGTCAGATGGTTTTAGATAACAAAGTATGTGATGAAGTGTGGAGTTTATATAAGAGCAAATATCCTGATGCATTCTTTGGCTGGTATTGGGCTTATGAAGTTGATAATGTTAATTTTTCAACACAAACACAACAGCATGTACTTACAAATGCAATGAACATGCAATTAGATCATCTTATTACTGTAAATGAAAAGCTTCCCTTTATGTGGTGTCCGTTTATGAATTCAAGCCTCGGGACTCCGCAATCTTATCAAACAATGTGGGAAAATGTTTTATCCGGATTGCATACGGCTGCAGGGGATATCTTTTGCCCTCAAGACTGTATTGGCGCCGGAGGACTTACTTTAAGCAATCTTGAAAGTTGGTTCTCAGCACTTCGCCAGGCTGTTAATACAAAAAAGGGATTAGTAATGTGGTCAGATGTCGAAACATTCGAAGTTTATGAAAACAATTACTTATCTGCTACAATTGGCAGGGTTGTCTCACAATTAAAAATAGAAGAGCCCTATGTTGATAATTACGTTTCATGGGAATACTGCTATTATGACAGCCCTTACAATGCCGATACAGGTTATCAAGCAACATACAAAGAGTACTTTAATACTGGCTCACTTGAAACTTCACCGCCAACTACCCCCAAAAACTTTACTGCAGTGCTTCAGCCTGATGCCGATATTACATTGAATTGGAATGCATCAACTGATAGTATAGGTGTATGCGGGTATTACTTATATCGCAATGGAAAATTGATTACTATGAATCAGGCTGCAGTTTCAAACGGAGGAGCAGTGAATAATACCTCACTTACAAATTATACAGATGAAGGTCTGAGTTCAAACACAAATTATATATACCAGGTAACGGCGTTTGATTTTGCCGGCAATGTTTCTTCTCCGGCTACTTCAGATACTGTTAAGACTGATAATTTCAATGTAGTTTCTCATAATTGTAAATATACTTTTTCTGTAAAACCCAGCAGTAACTATCCGGATCCAAGTGGTAAAAAATTAACAGATGGAATATTCGCGACCACTGCTTACTACGCTGACCCTGCCTGGGTGGGTTTTCTTAGTCCGGACACTCTTAATGTAGTAATTGATCTGGGTCAAGTAATGCCTGTGCAGCAATTCCTTGGAGAATATTTGCTTGATCCCCAGCCCGCAGTTTTCTTACCTACACAAGTGAATGTCTCGTTATCATCAGATAAAGTTACATTCACCAATTTAGAGAATTTAATTGTAAATGGAGCGAATGATACATCAGAGAATAAATTTACATATTATTATACATTACCTAACCCGGTGAATGCGAGGTACGTCAAATTCAGCACTATAGCCCCTAATGACGCCTGGATCTTTGTAGATGAGTATGAAGTTCTGGCTCCTGTTACTACCGGTATCAAAAATCAATCGTCTAAAGTTACCGCAAAATACGGATTGAGCCAAAACTACCCTAATCCTTTTAATCCAGGCACAAATATTAATTTTTCAGTAGAGAGACCTTCTAATGTGACACTGGCAGTTTATAATATCCTTGGTCAGAAAGTGGCTACACTTGTAAATAGTTTTATGCAGGCGGGGAGCTATATATATCAATTTGACGCAAGTAAATTAGCTTCAGGTGTTTATTTTTATCGAATCGAAGCAGGTAACTTTTTATCAGTTAAGAAAATGATTTTGATGAAATAATATTTATTTAGTTGGGATCTCCCCACTTCTCCGGGGCTGTTGTTGGCAGTTCCGTTTAATTTGTCGGGAAAAAATTATGTAATCATTAATTTTAATTGACGAGGTTTTTTTATGTTAAAAATACTATATAAAATAAATATTCTTCTTTTATTGACCATTATCTCATCATTTTTATTTATTCCTGTTACAAGTATGGCTCAGGTAAGTAAACCATTAATAGGCGGCTCGTTTATAACAGGAGACCTTTGTGATTCCTGGTCAGATGCAAGATGGCAGAAGGAGTTTACTGCAATGAAGAATGCCGGGATGCATTATATTATTATTGCATCTGCTGTAGAAAGTTTTCCCGGTAAGGTCACTACCACAATCTACCCTTCATCTTTACCAAATACAAAAATGGCGAAGGGGAGAAACGGCACTACTTATCCGGATATTATCAACGCATGTTTAAGAAACGCACAATCTGCAGGGATGAAAGTTTTTATCGGCATTGATGTTAATGATAGATGGTGGAATTCACCTGCAAATGATTCTACGTGGCTTTACGGACAAATGGTTTTCGATAACCGAGTCTGTGATGAAATATGGAGTCTTTACAAAAATAAATATCCGGATGCATTTTATGGCTGGTACTGGGCTTATGAGGTTGATAATGTAAATTTTACAACTCAAGCACAGCAGCGTGTACTTACAAATGCAATGAACATGCAACTGGATCATCTTACTGATGTAAATGAAAGGCTTCCTGTTATGTGGTGTCCTTTTATGAACTCCAACCTTGGGACTCCACAGCCTTATGAGACAATGTGGGAAAATGTGTTTGCCGGGTTGCATACCTCTGCGGGAGATATATTCTGTCCACAGGATTGTGTAGGAGCCGGCGGACTCAAGTTAAATCAGGTTGCAAGTTGGTTTTCTGCGCTCCGTAAGGCGGTAAGTACAAAACCGGGATTGGCGATGTGGTCTGATGTTGAAACATTTGACCTTAGTGACAACACTACTGCTACGATGGACCGGGTAATTTCACAACTAAAAATTGAACAGCCTTTTGTAGATAATTACATTACATGGGAATTCTGCTATTATGATAGTCCTTTCAATATAGACCCGGGTTTTTATAAAACATACATGGGCTACTTTAATACCGGTTCCCTTGAAATTATACCACCAAGTACTCCAGCCAATTTTACTGCAGTGCTTCAGAAAAATGGGGATGTTGTATTGAATTGGGATGAATCCAAGGATAATATAGGAGTTTGCGGGTATTATGTATACCGGAATGGAATAATGATTTGTAAAAAACAAGTCCCGATTAATCGAAGGCATAAAAAAATTAATCCCTCTCTTACAAACTTAACAGATGTATTTTTGCATTCAAATACAGATTATTCGTATCAAGTTAAAGCATATGATTTTGCTAATAATCTTTCTAATCCAACATCACCGTTAATGATTAATACAGGCATAATACCTGTGCTTCCCAACGAAGTCTCCGGCGGGTGTCCATATTCAGTTTCAATACCTGATTATACAAACAATCTAAAAACAACGAATACAAAATTGACAGATGGAATTTATGCTGACAGCGCTTCAATTGAGGACCCTAAGTGGGAGGGTTTTCATGATAATCATCAAAAACCAAGGGATGTAATTATTGATCTGGGTAGAACCATGCATGTGCAGCAGTTTATTGCAGATTATCTGCTTGAACCCAAAGCATTAGTTTATCTTCCGGCAGAAGTAAATGTTTTAGTTTCGACAGATAATGTAAATTGGACAGATGTTGGAAAATTTTCACACCCTAATTTGCCTTATGATGAAACGGCAGCAACTTACAAATATCGATTAACATTATCAAAACCCGTAAACGCGAGGTATGTCAATTTTAGGACCGTGCCGACCCCAAGGTGGTTCGACGAATTAACATTTGAGGATGAGTTCGAAGTTCGCAATAATGATGTCCCAGGTGCAAAGTGAACAACGAAAGTTCCCATATAGCTTTTAAATTCTTTCAATAAGAAATAGATAGATGAAAAATAATAACTGATTTTTTGAAAAAGTATCAAGTACTTTGGACAATCATTTGAAAGATTGCAAATAATGGATAGAAGAAAATTTATGGCAGCTTCAATTGGCAGCATTTTTTTGTCTAAATATTCCAATGCTGAAAGCTTACTAAAAAAAAATAATCTTATCAGGAAAAATTTATTTTCTGATAATACTACATTGACATTCGGTGATTCATCACTTTTAAAACTCCGTGATGATTACCATCATTATCTTTTTGAAGATTTCCTTCCTTTTATGGATAAATATGTAATTGATGATAAGTATGGCGGATTTATGTGTAACACTGATCTCAGCGGTAAAAATATAAATACCGATAAAGCCACATGGACGGAAGGCAGAGGTATATGGGTTTATTCATTTCTTTATAGAAATTTTGGGAAAAAAGAAAAATATTTAGATGTCGCCCATAATTCTTTAAATCTGATTTTAAAGACCAAACCCATAGGCGATGCCTTATGGCCTGACACAATTTCCCGCGAAGGTAATGCTCTTACGCCTTCATCAAAACAAATATCGGGCGATATTTTAATTGCCGAAGGATTAAATGAATATGCCCGAGCTTCCGGGGAATGGGAATACTGGAATTTGGCAAAAGATATAATTTTAAAATGCTGGAAAATTTATAATAATCCCGATTATTATCCTGGAATTGTTACAAACTATCAAGGTCCGGATGTTTTCCCTTTCCCCGGTGCGAAAATTCAAGGCGTTTCTATGATAATGATTATTACTATTAATAGAATGCTTGAATCCAAAAATGATCCTGATTTAGAGAAAATAATTTCCGCATGCACAGATGCTGTAATTTATAAACACTTTAATCCTGAATTCAACCTCAATAATGAACTATTAAATCATGATTATACCTGCCCGAATAATGAATTATCACAATTTGTTTATACGGGTATATCAATTGAAACTCTTTGGCCAATTATGGAAAGGGCAATTAAACTTAAGAACGTTAATTTATTTCAAATTGCCGCGGAAAGATTTAAACGACATGTTGAAGTTGCTTGGGATGGCGTATATGGCGGGGTTTTCCGGAGTTTAAATAATGTTGATAAAAATTTATGGGAAGTCGAACGATTATGCAAAGTTCTTTGGGCACAGCAAGAGGTTTTAAATGGAATTATTATACTTATAGAACAAACAGGTGACGAATGGGCAAAGAACTGGTGGTTTGAAAAAATGTATAAATATTTGACGGATAAATATTTATTAAAGCAATATGGATACCCGCTTTGGATTTTTCAGGCTGATAGAAAAGTAACGTTTGAGCAAAAACAGCAGAATCAGACCATAGAAAATTATCATCTTCCGCGTCATTTGATGCTGACGTATTTAGCTATAGATAGAATAATAAAAAATAAAGGTAAACCGGTCTGGACGGCAGCAATGGATACAAAGGATAGGAATTGATTTCAGGTTACAAGACCAAACAAAGTCAGCTTAACAGAGTATGAATCTGGTAAAGACGTCGGTTCGGAGGGGCGTCTTCCAAGCGGAGATTATTTTAGCCATAACTTGTGATACCAAATTCTCTGAACACAAACACGCGGTGAACGCGCTAGATAAGGAGTAAGCATACTGTGAACAAGAACCTATTATTTGCTACGGTAGTATCTGCACTCGGCAGTTTTCTCTTCGGATTTGACACTGCCGTTATCTCGGGTACAACGAAATTTATAACCGCATATTTCAGCCTGACAGACACAACACTCGGAATTACTGTTTCGATTGCGCTATGGGGAACAGTTCTCGGAGCGATTATTGTGGGCAAACCGGGAGATTTGTGGGGAAGGCGTCTCATGCTTTTGATCTGTGGAGCAACCTACTTCGTTTCAGCTTTAGGGTGTTCCATGGCAAGCGGGTGGTACATACTCCTGTCCTTCAGATTCTTAGGAGGAATTGCCATTGGAGCTTCTTCTGTCATGGCGCCGATGTACATTGCTGAAATTGCGCCGGCAAAAATTCGCGGCAGATTGGTGGCGGTAGTGCAGCTTAATATCGTTATCGGAATTCTTGTTGCTTTTTTCACGAACTATTTGCTTGTCAACGCCGGCGGAGACAACTGGCGATGGATGTTTGGAATAATGGCGATTCCGTCCGCTATCTTCTTCGCATTTTTGTTTATTGTACCGGAGAGTCCTCGATGGCTCGTCAAGAAAAATCAATCCGACAAAGCGAAATCGGTACTGCAATCGGTCGGCGCCGAGGATGTTGATTCGGAACTGAACGAGATAATTATATCACTTAAGGAAGATTTCGGTACCACAAAACTACTTCAAAAAAAATACAGCTTTGCAATTTTATGTGGCGTGCTCCTTCCATTTTTTGGTATACTAAGCGGGATCAATGTCATAATGTATTATGCTCCGATGATATTCGAGAAAGCTGGTGCAAGCACAAGCGCAGCAATGATGCAAGCTATCGGCGTCGGCGGTACCAACCTGGTGTTTACCATTCTGGCAATGTATTTTATAGACAAAATCGGTCGCAAACCGCTGTTGATGATAGGGGCAGTTGGAATGTTTCTATCGATGTTTGGCGCCGCCTTGCATTATTATAATAGTAATTATTTTGGTAATGGAGTGATGGTAGTTTGCATTTTCGTCTTTGTCGCATTCTTCGCTTTTTCAGTAGGAGCGGTTATTTGGGTATTTCTTTCTGAGATTTTTCCTAATAAAATCAGATCAAAAGGTCAATCGTTGGGCACATTCGTGGACTGGACAGTAAATGCGGTCGTCGGTCTTGTGTTCCCAATCGCTCTTACATACTTCGGCGGTGGAAACGTGTTCATGTTTTTTGCCTTGTTAGAAATCCCATTCTTCATCTTCGTACTGAAGATAATGCCGGAGACCAAGGGAAAATCACTGGAGGAATTGGAAAAATATGTTGTTCGATAAACTTAAAAATATTTCTTTCCCGTTGTTCAGAATATTATTTGCACCATTAAATGTTTACCCGGAAGGAATACATTCAAAGTGAATTATATGAAGATATCCGTTATTTTGCTAA
The DNA here is from genome assembly GCA_964618785.1 of uncultured Ignavibacteriaceae bacterium. Taxonomy (GTDB): domain Bacteria; phylum Bacteroidota; class Ignavibacteria; order Ignavibacteriales; family Ignavibacteriaceae; genus FEN-1297. The sequence continues at coordinate 12,964 of CAZUCY010000002.1, forward strand.
AGGCGCATCTATGAAAAAGACGTCTGCGTCAGTTTCTGTTGATTCTCATTTCAATTCCGGGTTGAATGTAGTCTTGGCTATTGATCTTGGTGGTACGAACCTGAGAATTGGAGTTGTAAATGAATCAGGAGAAGTCATCCAATGGAAAAAGCAGCCCACGCCTAAGGATCATGAATCCATTGTTCAATCAATCCATGCGTTAGTTGAGGATGAACTAAGTGTATGCACGGCTTCAGGATATAATGTTACAGGTATTGGAATCTCGACCGGTGGACGTGTAGACTTCAAGAGAGGTATTATTGTTGACTCAACTTCGCTAATTTCAGGTTGGAAAAATATCCCGCTGAAGGAAATAATAGAGAGACGGTTTAACCTTCCTGCCTTTGTGGATAATGATGGAAATTGTTTTGCATTTGCCGAAAAGCGCTTTGGCAAAGGGAAACTACTTGACAACTTCATCGCTGTCGTCCTCGGAACAGGTATTGGTGGCGGTATTTATGTTGACGGCAGACTGTTGCGGGGATCGAACAATTTTGCTTCGGAAATAGGACATATAAGCGTCGATGCTGATGGACCTCAATGTTCGTGCGGAGGCCGGGGCTGCATCGAGCTATTCGCTTCCGGCTCCGGTATTGCACGATGGGCTTCCGTGAATCCGCTTCTTCAACATTTAGCGAGCGATAGGGGGGAATTATCTTCGAAGATCATTAGCGAAGCTGCCAAAGCCGGAGACCCGTCTGCATCTGCCCTTTTGAAAGAAGCGGGCTGGAGACTCGGAGTTGCAATGGCCGGGCTGGTTAACGTATTCAATCCTGAAAGCATCATAATATCCGGCAGTTTACTGGAACTGGAACATACATACCTGGATGAATTCAAGAAGACTGTCATGCAGATTGCTATGAAGTCCAATACGAGAGAACTGCGAATCGATAGCTCGTATTTTCCACAAGAAGGTGGAATTCTGGGGGCGGCGGCGTTGGCATTCGAAGAAGTGTCGATTGCACTAAACATAAAACGTCCCCATGATATTGGCTTGAATAAAGGATGAAGAGACTATTAACAGATTCTTTTCTAAACTTAAATGAGAGAGACACCTATGGCTATATTGAAAACAGGACTAATTGTATCGTGTCAGGCAGAAGAAGGAAGTCCCTTTAACTCACCTCAATTCATTGCTGCTTTCGCGAAGGCGGCGGAACTGGGAGGAGCTGTTGGTGTGAGGGTGAGGGATCCTGAGAATGTGAAAGCAGTGGCGCAAATCATTCAACTTCCAATAATCGGCTTGACAAAAGGAACGTTTGATTCAGGCAGGGTACTGATTACTCCTACCATTGATGATGTCCTGAGACTTGTAGATGCGGGCGCAAACATAATTGCAGTTGATGCAACTGTCCGCCGAAGACCCGCCGGATTGTCGGGAATTGAATTTCTCCAACTGGTTAAATCTACAATATCCTGTAAAGTAATTGCAGATATTTCGAATATTAAGGAAGGATTGGCGGCGGCGGAACAAGGTGCAGATTTTGTCAGCACTACCTTGGCGGGGTACGTTGAAGGATCAGCCCCCTCAATGTACAAACCGGATTACGTACTTATAAAGGAAATTGCCTTAAAAATTAAAACGCCAATCATTGCAGAGGGAAGAATTTGGTCACCCCAACAAGCCAGGAAGGCGATCCGGTTAGGTGCGTTTGCAGTATGTATTGGTTCGGCAATCACAAGACCTGTAGACATAGTGAAAAGATTTGTTCTTTCCCTGTCCCGGGATGATTGTGGAGATAAAATATTTTTATAACTGGCAAAACTTTTAAACAAGGTGTCTATCTTAAATGATTAAAAAAAAGGTATATTTATAATTTACTTAACAGCTGGTTAGATCTTTTGTATTGCAACCTTGGCGAGACCGCTTATTACGTACAAAACAATTAGCCTAAATAAAAAGCTAATATTAAGATATTGCTCCCTTTCACTTTATTATTCATTTCATTTTACTTAATTTGCCAAATAAATAAAACTATTGTACCTTTTAATCAAATTGAACCTGTTTTATGGAAAATCTAAATAATTAAGTAATATACTGGAGTAATAATGGCACTTTTACCTATAACCTTAATTGGCGATAAAATATTAAAAAAAAAGGCTGCTCTAATTAAAGATGTTGATGTTAAAACTATTGAACTTATCAGAGATATGTTTGAAACTATGCGGAATGCGAAAGGGATAGGATTGGCTGCCAATCAGGTTGGCGCCGATAAATCAATTCTTATAGCCGATATTTCTGTTGTTGAAGGAAATGAGGATGCAAAACCATTAGTATTTATTAACCCGGTAATTACGGAGCGTTCGGTAGAAAAAATTTTTATGGAAGAAGGGTGTTTAAGTATTCCGGATATTCGCTCCGAAATAGAAAGATCTGAAAAGATTGCGATATCATACAGAGATACAGATTTTAAAAACCAAACTCTTCAAGCAGACGGTTTACTTGCAAGAGTAATTCAGCATGAATACGATCATTTACAGGGTATCCTCTTTACGGATTTGATCAGCAGCGATATTAAGAAGAAAATAAATAAAGATATTATTAAAATTAAAAAACGAAAAATCGAAATACAGTATCCCGTTTCCGAGGACGTAGATTACCAGCTCTTTTCAAATAAGTATTGATATGAATATAATTTTTATGGGAACTCCCGATTTTGCAGTTCCCGCGCTCAAAGCTCTTGTAGAAAGCAGCCATTCTGTAATTGCAGTCGTTACCGGAGCGGATAAAGAAAGAGGAAGAGGAAGGAAATTAACTTATACTCCCGTAAAAGAATTTGCCCTTGAAAATAATATACCTGTGCTTCAGCCGGAAAAGCTTAAAGATGAATATTTTATTAGCAGGCTTAAAAAATTAAATGCCGATCTTTACGTTATTGTGGCATTTAGAATATTACCCGTTGAAGTATTCACTATCCCTTCAAAAGGCGCTTTCAATCTTCACGGTTCTGTTTTACCCAAATACAGGGGCGCAGCGCCTATACAGTGGGCATTAATAAACGGAGATAAAGATACCGGCGTTACTACATTTATGCTTGAACAGAAAGTCGATACCGGTAATATCATTCTTCAGGAAAAAATTGAAATAGAAGACGGGGACGACTTTGGCTCACTGCATGATAAGCTAAGCCTGCTCGGCGCATCTGTTGTGGTAAAAACAGTTTCTTTAATAGACGAAGGAAATGCCAAACTTTTTAAGCAGGAAAGTTCACTATCTTCAACTGCACCAAAGATAACTAAAGAATTAACAAAAATTAATTGGAACAAATCAGCAGATGAAATTCATAATTTAATTCGTGGTCTTTCGCCTTATCCGGGAGCATATTTTGAGTTTAGTGATAAAGTAATAAAAATATATAAATCTAAAATTAGTAAGGAAATTTGTTATCCCGGCAAATTTATTCAAACAAAACATTCACTAATTATAGGCTGCGGGAAGGATTCTTTGGAAATCCTTGAACTTCAGCAGGAAGGGAAAAAGCGCTTAAAAGTTGACGAGTTTTTAAGAGGATTTAGTTTCATTTAAACCTTTTTATTATCTTCCCTTTATCTCGGTTTATAACTACTGATCTCATTTTACTACTTATTCAGGGGAATTCTCTGTAAATTAATCGTAAATATTTTAATAAATAATTTAGGAATTATTAACATGGGAAAGCAAGATTTACCAAAGAAGGAAGATAATTCTATTGATGAAACAAAATACTCCATGGAGACAAATTTAATCTATGGAAAAAATGTCTCTAAAAAATGGGATTATTCTCATCACGTTCTGCCCCCTATTTCCGCCTCAGTCTTTTACAGGCTTGATTCGGTTGAAAGAGGAGCTGAGGGGTTCACGGAGTTTGCAAATTCACCGGCGTCAGGTGAAGACCCAATACCTATATATATTTATGATAGATTAGGGGAACCAAATAAAGATATGCTTGAAGAAAATTTAGCTTATGTTGAGAAAGGGGATATTTCAGTCACATTTGCTACGGGTATGGGAGCAATTTCCGCTGTCATGGGAATATTGACAAAATCCGGGGATGAAGTAATAGCGCACCATACTTTGTACGGGTGTACATATTCTTTGTTTGTTAACTGGTATCCTCGATATAATATAAAGATAAATTTAGTTGATTTAACAATTGAAGATAATCTTTTGAAATCAATAAATAAAAAAACTAAGGTGATTTACTTTGAGTCTCCTTCAAATCCTAACCTTGACATTATTAACATCAGATCAGTCAGAAATATTATTGACCATGTAAATAAAGACAGGGAAGAACCGGACAAAATAAAAATTGTTGTTGATAATACATTTGCTACGCCATACTGCCAGCGCCCCATTGAACTTGGAGCAAATTTTAGTGTAAATTCTTTAACTAAAGGTCTTGGGGGATTTGGGACAGATATGGGTGGTGTAGTTGTTGGAAAAAAGAAGTATAAAGACATGCTTTTATTATATAGGAAAGACTTTGGCGCTGTTTTAAATAACAGAAGCGCCTGGACTGTTACAACATACGGCTTACCGACTCTGCATATAAGAGTCAGGCAGCAAATTAAATCAGCTCAAAAAATAGCTGAATTCCTTTATAAACATCCCAAAGTTGAGTTTGTCAACTATCCCGGCTTACCGGATTCTAAATTTTATGAAATTGCCAAAAGACAAATGGTAGACTTTAATGGAGACTTTGCTCCCGGCAGCTTATTATATTTTGTACTTAAAGGAACATCTCCTATGGATAGCAAGGAAAAAGCTAAATTGTTTATGAATATTGCAGCTAAAAAAGCCTATACAATGACTCTTGCGGTTAGTCTTGGGCATATAAGAACTTTGATTGAGCACCCTGCTTCCATGACTCATTCTATGGTCCCGGTTGAAAAGCTAATGGAATATAAGATAGACCCCGGGGGCATAAGACTTGCAGCCGGTATTGAAAATACTGACGATGTACTTATGGATTTAGAGGAATGTTTAAGTATAATTTAATGTGATTTCCATTTTTTATGTTTGATCGCGGCTCATTTAAATTCAACAGAATATATGGTATCTTTTTAACTTAATATAATAGAATTTTGCTTATGGGTAATTTACAAATACTTGTATCGTTAATTTTGTTCTCACTTTCAATTATTTCCGCTGATTTTGCGCAGGGCAATAATTCCGGTTCTGATTCAGTCGATATAACTGTTGTTGACTCATATGTTACTCCCGAAATACCGAATTCTTTTCTTCTTTCATTTTTTACGGATATTAAATGTAAATCCAAAGTAATTATCGATAAAAAGTATGAATATAAAGTATCGGATACATTAACTGCCGACCACAGATTAAAAGTTGATTTAACAGGATTGAATTTTAAAACAAAATCTGTTCCGTTTACAATAATTGTTCAGGATTCTACCGGCAAGGAATACAAAACCGGCAGTTATGAATTCGACCTGCCCGGCGAGATGAATATTCAAAGTGAATCAAATTTCCTGCTGCTGTGCTTATTTGGCGGGGTAGTATTTGCACTCCCTGCTCCAACCTATATTTCGCAAAATAGTGGAAGTTATTTCAGTTTAACAAAAGAAATTCCTTTGGTTTCATTAAAATCTCCTGAGTACTCTTATCCCATCGGTTATTTTTCTGCGGAATATTCTCATATATTCAAAGCCCCCGATCAAAACTTTTTCAGACTAGGCTATAAGCATATATTTATCTTGCCTGTTATAGAATATGTTTCCCCCGGGATTAACTGGTTCACAACTTTTAAAGGTTTTAATGGTGTCAGTGCTGAGCTTTCATTAGGGTTAGTGAAAATATTCAATACATTCACAGTTTATTCTCGTTATAGGTTTAACATTCAGCCGGGTGATTCAGAGAATAAATTTAATGAAATATCTATTGGTTTATACTCCAGTTTCTTCTCACTGTATTTCTAATAGCTGATTTTTTTAATTAAATATACATCCGCTATTGCTGTTATTGCGATTTATTAATATTTGTTAGTTGAATTTTTCCATCTGCGTTTTCTGCACCTTTGCGGGGGAAAGTTTTCTCGCAAAGGCGCAAAGCCCCCAATTGTTCACCATTTTTGATAAGTTCTTTTTTCAGACAGTATTTTTTTCGCTTAACACCAAAATTTTAAATGTACCGGCGCTTCTTATTTCTATCCAAAAACTTTCACATCCTGCAGGATTATTTTCGCTTCTCCATTATGAGTAATTACAAGAGTTTTTTGATTTTCAGAAGTATCCCTAATTACTTCAGATACATACTTCTTTCAATAATTGATAGGTTTTATTGATTTACCAAACTGCATTTTTTACCAAATTATTTTATTAAAATATTGTTTTTTAGTTTGTTACAATAAAAGCATAATCATTGAAAATCAAAATATTTCAACTTTGACATAAAAATCTTTTTGTTTAAGCTTTCATAGTCTTTTCGTGGCTTTTTCTTTATATTTATTTTATTCTATGAACTTATATTTGTGCTTAAATTTATGAAAATATTTACTGTATCTGAATTAACAAACAAAATCAAACTTACTCTGGAAGAGAATTATTCTCAAATCAATATCCTGGGGGAAATATCAAATTTTAAAGATCATGTTTCCGGGCATTGGTATTTTAACTTGAAAGATTCTAATGCAGTTATTAGCTGCACAATGTGGAAGGGATTGAACAGCTACGTCTTCTTTACACCCCGGGATGGAATGAAAATAATAGTAAGCGGCAGGATAACTGTCTATCCGCCCAGAGGTAATTACCAGTTTGATGTAAAGTCAATGAAGCCCGCTGGCGTCGGAGAACTGCAGGCTGCTTTTGAGTTATTAAAACAAAAGCTGGCGGCTGAAGGATTGTTCAATGAGCAATATAAAAAGCCAATCCCGGTTTTTCCTCAAAAAATAGGAATTGTAACTGCAATTGACGGCGCGGCATTTAAAGATATGATAAGTGTTGCAAAACGAAGATTCCCTCTGGTAGAGCTTGTTATTGCTTCTTCGCGTGTCCAGGGTAGCGGCGCTGCAGAAACAATTGCCAAAAGCATAAGACTCCTTAATGAAAGAACAGACATTGATGTAATTATTATTGCAAGAGGCGGAGGATCAATTGAAGACTTATGGGCGTTTAACGAAGAAATTGTTGCAAGAGAAATTTTCAAGTCCGTTATTCCTGTTATTTCAGGTATCGGACATGAAATTGATTTTACTATTGCCGATTTTGTTGCCGATGTACGGGCGCCTACTCCGTCTGCAGCAATGGAAATTGCTACTCCCGATAAGAAAGATTTGTTCTCTTTCATAGATAATTTTTCTTTTGGTTCTAATCAAAATCTGTCCCGTATAATAACTGAATCCAAAAGTAAAATTAGTAATTTTATAAATTCATATGGATTTAGAATTCCAATAGATATTGTACGTAGAAAATCACAGGAAACAGATAACCTTACATATCGGTTAATACAAAACATTGATCGGAAATTATTACTTGCCGGGAATAGACTTTCACTGGTTTCAAATCAAATAGAAGCGCATGATGTTCAAAAGTCATTAAAAAAAGGCTTTGTTCTGGTAAAACAGGATACTAAGTTTGTTACAAGAGCTGCAAATTTTGATAAGAATAAAGAATCAGTGTTAAAGTTTTATGATAGTGACCTAATTGTTAATAATAAAGTAACCTAAAGGTAGTTTGGCTTTGTATAGGAAAATCATAAATTAAATGATTAATTTTAAAAGAGAATTAATAATTCTTTATGGGAAAGAAAATAGATAAAAATAGTTTTGAAAGTAAGCTGAACAGACTTGATGAAATTTCATCTTTTCTTGAAAAAGACGATATTGGCTTAGAGGAGGCAATTAACTTGTTTGAAGAAGGTATTGAACTTTCAAGAAACTGTATATCAATTTTAAATGAAGCTGAGCTGAAAATCACGCAGTTAAAGAAAAGTCTGGACGAACTTTCTTTAAACGATAAAGGATTGGCGGAAGAATAACGATTGGAGCGCTTTTAAGATGAGTGAAGCCGGCAAATATGAAATTTTGTCAAAAATAAATTATCCTGAGGATGTTCGTCAACTGGATATATCCCAGTTGAAGCAGCTTTGTTCTGATATTAGAGAATATTTGATTGATACTATTGCCGAAACAGGCGGGCATTTTGGAGGCGGGCTTGGTACCGTAGAGCTTACTGTTGCAGTTCATAGAGTTTTTAACACACCGTATGATCTTATAGTTTGGGATACCGGGCATCAGGCTTATCCTCATAAAATATTAACTGGCAGGAAAGATGATTTAAAATCCATCCGGCAGCTGCACGGTATAAGCGGATTTTTAAAAAGATCTGAAAGCAAATATGATGCTTTTGGTGCAGGGCATGCTTCTACTTCCATTTCGGCAGCCCTCGGAATGGCTGTAGCAAGAGATTTGAAAAAAGAAAACCGCAAAGTTGTTGCAATAATAGGAGACGGTGCAATGACGGGCGGAATGGCTTATGAAGCTATGAACAACTCCGGTTTTATCAAATCTGATTTAATTGTTGTGCTTAATGATAACAATATGTCAATTGCTCCAAATGTATGGCAGATTTCAAATTACTTTACTGAAATGATTGCGCATCCCGATTACAATAAATTTAAAGGACAAATTTGGGATCTTACGGGAAAACTTGATCAATTTGGAGATAGACTGAGAAAAATTGCCGTTAGGCTGGAGAATGGAATAAAAGCTATTATTACTCCCGGTATGTTGTTTGAAGCTCTCGGGTTCAGGTATATTGGCCCTGTCAACGGTCATAACGTTCATCAACTTGTTAAAATATTTGAGCATGTAAAAGTTTTGAAAGGTCCTATTCTAGTTCATGTTATTACACAAAAGGGTAAAGGCTATGAACCGGCTGAAAATGATAAACAGAAATTACATGCCTCAACGCCATTTGATAAGTTAACCGGAAAGGCTATTAATAAATCATCGGGTGCTCCTTCGTTTACATCTATATTTGGAAAAGCTCTTACTGAAATTGTTAAAGATAATCCCAATATTGTCGGGATAACCGGCGCTATGGCTGATGGTTCCGGAATGGATTTCCTTCAGAAGAGTTATCCTGCAAATTTTTTTGATGTTGGAATTGCTGAAGAACATGCGGTTACATTTGCTGCCGGGCTTGCAACTCAAAATATTATTCCTGTTGTAGCCATTTATTCAACTTTCCTGCAAAGAGGTTTTGACCAAATTATTCATGATGTCGGCATTCAAAAACTTCATGTGGTTTTTGTTCTAGACAGGGCAGGACTTGTGGGTGCCGACGGTCCAACTCATCATGGCGCTTTTGACCTTTCGTATTTAAGAATAGTTCCAAATATGGTAATTATGGCTCCTAAAGATGAATCGGAATTAAGGGATATGCTTTATACTGCCGTAAAACATGATGAAGGTCCTATCGCTTTGAGGTATCCAAGAGGCAGCGGATTTGGAGTGCCTATGAAGGATGGTTTTGACTTGATTGAAATTGGGAAAGGTGAAATTTTAAAGAACGGAAGTGATGCAGTCCTTCTTGCCGTTGGCAGTATGGTTGACTATTCTATAAAGGCTGCTGGGATACTAAGAACTGAAGGTATAAACTGCGAAGTAATTAATATGCGTTTTATTAAACCGCTGGATTATGAACTGCTTGACGATGTATCACGAAGATTTTCAAAAGTAATTACGTTGGAAGAAAATTCACTTATCGGTGGATTCGGAAGCGCTGTCCTGGAATACTTTGCAGAAAAAAATTATAAAAACGATATTTTAAGAATTGGCTTACCCGACAATTTTATTGAGCATGGAACCCAGCAGGAACTTCATCATTTGCTCGGTATCGATCCGGAAGGTATATCTATAAAAATTGAACAATTCCTTGATAATAAAGTTACTCAGACCGTAGAAGCGCGATTAAATATAAGGTAAATTATTAATGGGAAAAACTAAAGTTGCAGTTATTGGTCTGGGAGGCATAGCGCAGTTAGTTCACCTTCCGTATTTAGCCAGAATTGAAAATGTCGAAATTACAGCTGTTGCAGAATTAAATACAAACAGACGTAATACAATAGCAGATAAATTTAATATCAAGGAAAGATATAAAGATCATATAGAACTGCTTGCTAACTGTGATACAAGCACAATAATAATTGCTACACCAACTAATACACATAAAGAGATAGCAATAGCTTGTTTAAAAGCTGGCAGGGATGCATTAGTTGAAAAGCCTTTAGCTCGTACATTTAATGAATCCAAACAAATTGCCGAAGCTGCTAAAAAGTTTAATCGAAAAATAATGGTCGGAATGAATTTGCGTTACAGACCCGATGCTATGATTCTAAAAAGCCTGATAAGCGCAGGAGAAATAGGGCAGCCCTTTTATATCAAATGCGGGTGGTTAAGGAGGCAAAGCAGCAGTCAAAAGTGGTTTACTAAAAAAGAAGAATCGGGCGGAGGTGTAATAATTGATTTGAAAATCCTATTACTTGATATGGCCCTTTGGATGTTAAATTTCCCGCCCGTAAGTTCCGTTACTACCCAAAATTATTATCAAAATACAAAGACGGTTGAAGATACTTCTGTCAGCTTTTTAAGATGCGCCGATTCTTCCTGCATCAGCGTTGAATCAAGCTGGTCGCTTTCACTTGAAAAAGACTTTTTTTATTTTGATGTTTATGGAAACAAAGGCGCGGCATCTTTAAATCCCTTTCATATCCACAAGAAAATAGAGGATCAGCTTATTGATCTTACGCCGTCTCAAACTGAAAGCGCTTTAAATCTTTTTAGAAAATCTTATATGAATGAACTGAAAAGTTTCATCGGGGCAGTTAACGGACTAAACCCTGTCTTTTCTTCCGCAGATGATTCACTTTCACGGATGAAAGTTGTAGAAGCAATGTATAAATCATCTGCACTTAAAAAAGAAATTAAATTATAAGCCTATGAAAACAAAAATTTTACTGGTTGATGATGAACCTGATATTGTAGAATTTTTACAATATAATCTTGTTCAGGAAGGATTCGATGTTATTTCTGCTTATGACGGCAGTGAAGCTTTATCGAAAATTTCTCAAAAACCCGATCTTATCATTTTGGATATAATGATGCCTAAAATGGATGGTTTTGAAGTTTTTAAGAAAATTAGAGAAACACCCGGCTTTGAAAAATTACCCGTAATATTTTTAACTGCAAAAGCCGGCGAAGCTAATGAAATTCTTGGCCTTGAAATCGGCGCAAGCGATTATATCCAAAAACCTATTTCTCCCAAAAAACTTGTTGCAAGAGTTAAATCGAATTTAAAAAAGTTTGAATCTGCTTCTGTCGGAAAAACTGCTCCGTTAAAAATTACTTTGGGCCCGCTTTTAATTGATAAAGATAAGTATGTCGTTTACCTTGCCGGAAAAGAAAAGTTTTTCCCCCGCAAAGAATTTGAATTGCTCTATTACCTGGCAAATAACCCCGGTAAAGTGTTCAGCCGGGATATGCTTTTAAAAGATGTCTGGGGAACAGATGTTTATGTCGTTGACAGGACCGTTGATGTTCACATCAGGAAAATTAGAGAAAAGCTTGATCAATATAGCGATCTTATTGAAACTGTAAAAGGCGTGGGGTATAAATTTAAAAGTGTGGAATAAAGTTAAATCAAATCTTATTTCTGCCCGTATATATATTGTAGAATTTCTATTCTTCGATCTTATTGTTGTTGCATTATTGTTTACTTTAAACGGGAAATCCGGCATTAACTTACAGTTTGTAATATTACTTCTAATTTTTAGTTTATTTCTCCTTAATTACCTTGGGAAAAAAAGGAATAAAGAACTTGCTGAAATAATGCTTATTATAAATAATATCAGGCAGAATTTTTATTCGGATTCCGATGAAATAAAATTAAGCCGGAGCCTGTTAAGTCTTCAGGAAGTTATAAAATTAATGTTCGAGAAGACTAAAAGCGATATAGAACATTTAAAGCGGCTTCAAAAAATGCGCTCCGAATTCTTAGCTAATGTTTCCCACGAATTAAGAACTCCTATCTTTGCTATTCAGGGGTATATAGAAACTCTGCTTAACGGAGCCATAAATGATGAAAATGTTAATAAGAATTTTCTTGGAAAAGCAAATCATTATACGTTAAGTCTAAACAATCTTCTTAATGATCTTATCGATATTTCTATGATTGAATCTGGCGAAATGAGAATGAGTTTCAGGTACTTTAAAATAAATGGGTATCTGAAGAATTTAGTGAATGAATTTGTTCCCGCAGCAAATGAAAAAAATCTGGAACTTATTTTCCATCCCTGTAATGAAAATCTTTTGCTTTTCGGCGATAAAGAAAGACTCCGGCAGGTAATTGTAAATTTGATTAGCAATGCTGTTAAATACACCGAAAAAGGCAAAATAGAGGTCTTTGTAGAAGAAGAACCTAAATTCGGAAAAATAATTGTCCGGGATACTGGAATTGGGATTCCTGAAGAGGATGTGAATCGTATCTTTGAAAGATTTTACCGGGTAGATAAAGCAAGATCAAGAGCAGTTGGCGGAACAGGGCTGGGGCTGGCTATCGTTAAGCATATTGTGGAAGCGCATGGCTCAAAAATAGAAGCCAAAAGCCGGTTTGATGAAGGATCTGAATTCTCATTCAGATTAAAAAAATAGAATGTCGCAATTTATCCGCCAATATGGATTTTTTAAGTGCTAAAAATAATTTATATTAGAATTGACTTGAAAAGCGATATTTCTTAACTTTCAAGTCTAAATTTTAGAAAATGAGGTTAAAATGTTTGCGGTTGTTGATATAGCAGGACAACAATTTAAAGTATCCGAGAATGTTCAGTATTATGTCCCTAAATTAAGTGAGGAACCGGAAAAGGATGTTACTTTTAAAAACGTTCTTCTCTTTTCCGATGAAAACGGTACTAAAGTTGGTAATCCATTTGTTGAGGGTGTTGAAGTTAAGGCTAAAGTTTTAGGTCATGTGAAGGATGATAAAGTTATTATCTTTAAGAAAAAAAGAAGAACCGGCTACGATAAAAAGAACGGTCACAGACAGCAATTAACAAAAATTGAAATTACTAATATTGGCTGATATTTAATTAGTCAATAGCTTAAAGGAGATTTTTAAATGGCTCATAAAAAAGGTCAGGGATCATCAAGAAACGGCAGGGATAGTAATGCCCAGCGTTTGGGTGTTAAAAAATTCGGCGGTGAAAAAGTGCTTGCTGGTAATATCCTTATAAGACAAAGAGGAACAAAATTTCATCCCGGCGAAAACGTACTTAAAGGCGGAGATGATACTCTGTTTGCAATTGCCGATGGCACTGTAAAATTTGAAACTAAAAAGGGCGATAGAAGATATATCAACGTAGTTACTGAATAATTTAATTCTTCAAAGAATATTTAATGGTTTAAAACCCTCCCTCCGGAGGGTTTTATAATTCGGAATCGGAAAGCCTTTCCTTTCGCTTACAATCCAAGTCTCTGCATATCTTCAACGAGCTTTTTAATAGCATTTACGGAATTATTCATGAGCGCTTGTTCTTCTTCATTAAGGGAAAACTCTATTACCTTTTCAACGCCATTTGCTCCGAGTATTGCAGGCACGCCAACGTAGTATCCGGTAACTCCAAATTCTCCGTTTAAATAAGCGCAGGTGGAAAGCAGCCTCTTTTCATCATACAAAATAGACTGAGTCATTTGTACTGCTGAAGTTGCAGGGGAATAAAATGCGGAGCCTGTCTTTAAAAGTTTTACTACTTCACCTCCTGCCATTTTCGTCCTTTCCACCATTGAATTGATAACCTCTTTAGCTTTTGCTTTATCCTTGTATTTTCTCTCAAGTAATTCTATTATGGGAATGCCGTTTACGTTAGCATACCTGATAATCGGTACCATTGTATCGCCATGCCCGCCGAGGACAAGCGCATTGATATCTTTTACCGATACACCAAGCTCCCAGGATATGAATGTCGCTAAACGTGATGAATCCAAAACACCGGCTTGCCCCATAACTCTGTTGGCGGGGAAACCGCTGATATTCTTAAACAATGTCACCATAGCATCAAGCGGATTGGAAATTATAATTGCTATTGAGCTAGGTGCTTCTTCTTTTACGGCTTCCGCTACCGACTTCATTATCTTTGCATTCGTAACTAAAAGGTCATCCCTGCTCATACCGGGTTTTCGCGGTAAGCCTGCAGTAATTATTACTAGATCAGCGCCTGCTATATCTTTATAACTGTTTGTTCCGGATATTTGAATATCATAACCATCCACGCGTGCAGCTTCTGCTATATCCAGTGTCTTTCCTTGAGGTAAATCTTCAACTATATCGAATAATACAACATCACCTAACTGTTTCTGAGCTATTAGCTGGGTCAATACTCCGCCGATTTGACCACCGCCGATTACTGCAATTTTTTTCCTTGACATTTATTTTCTCCTTAAAATATTATTGAAACCCTATCAGGTTTGTTCTTATTTATTTTTTTAATTTACTTAAAATTAAATATGACTTTATCTATTTACAAAAAGTAGGCTTTTAATTATAACGCAAATAGTAAGAATGAGTCGCAAAACACATTATGTCCTTTTCTTATGTCTATATCTATGTCTTTTGCTTAAGGTGACATTTTGTGGCAGGACATGAACAATAATTGAAGAAAAATAATTGGATTTTGTTTTTATTAGTCCCGGGTAATACGGCAGGATTACATCAGCCTTTTATGATAAATTTAACACTAATATTGTTTCCATTCCTTCGGGAGTTAAGTTAAATTTAACTTCATCCATATATACTTTCATCAAGTACAATCCTCGCCCCGAGTCTTTAAGAAGATTTTCAGGCTCTGTGGGGTCAGGAATATTTTGTGGATCAAAACCAAGACCCTCGTCTTTTATGCTGATTAGCAGTTTCTTATTTTCTACATTTACCTTAATCTTTACCATTTTCCCCTTGTTGCTTTTATTCCCGTGAATTATGGCATTTGTCGTAGCTTCCGTTACGGAGAGAAGTAAACCCGGCATTTTTTCCGGCTTTATACCGAGCTCTATTGCAAAGTAATTTACAAACTCTTCAACCGTAATTAAATTATTCGGATCGCTCTCAATTTCAAGGTAAAAACTATTTTCAGCCAAAATGATCCTAAATTTTAATTGTGAAAATAATAAAAATTCTTACTTTTCCAATTCTTTATGGCAGGCATATTTTGTTGTTGCTGCTAAGTAGTCAGAAATAAGTTGTAGAATTAAAAGTTCCATCTAACATTCATAGCTAAATTAGCCTGCTGTATATTTGCTTCACCGCTGTTGCTTACAAATTCATACCAGCCGAGAAGATTCATATTGAATGACTTGCCCGCAATAAAAGATAATTCAGTTAACGGTGCAACACTAAGATATTTTGAATTCAATATCCTTATCAATCCTTGGTAATTATATGTATTAAGTGAGTATATTCTAAAACCTAATGAAACAGAGCTGTGGTCGTAATATAAGACTAATTTTGGTATTGAATAAATCTCATGTAAAAATCTTGTCGGAGTGGTCGAAAATGAAGCCCATTTCAAGTCGCCTTGTTCCGATAGCTTAATGTATCCATAATGAACAAATTCAATCCTATTGTCTAATTTTATTCTCGAAGAATCTACAGCTGAAAATTGTCTGAAGGAATAGCTTTGTTCATTCGGAACTATATCTTCAAAATCGTACACGGTATAATTTGCTGATACTTCAAAGCTGTTGGTCGAGGAAACATTTACTCCTGAATAAGTGCCGCCTGTTGATAAACTTATAATTCTGTTAATATTATTGTTTGCGCTTTCTTCTGCGTAGATGTAAACTATATGATGTATTGTGCCTTCTGCATTTATAAAAACATCAAAGAATGGATTTAAGTCCTTTATATAGTTTATTCTTATGATTGAAAGCAGTTCATCCCTGTCGTCATAATTATCAAGACTGGGAGTATTGTACTGTAGTTTGTTCTGATATAAACTAAAATTAAGTAAATCCGAAGTGGATAATTTGAAGCCTCCGGTAAAGGAGAGAGTGAGGCGCTCGGCTATATTATTGTTCATGCTTTCAAGATCCGATCGTTCATCATAAAGGATTCTTATTGAGCCTGGAAAATCTTTGGTTACATGATTTTCGTCGCCGTCCGAGTATGTAAATCTTAGAGCGCCGTAAAAATCTCCAACGTTGTATGAGGTTGTTCCTTCAAAATCCAGTGTGGACTGTTCAACTTTTGTATCAAAGCTGGAAATAGACTGGTCTATTAATGACCGGTAGCGGGTGTCATAATCTACCGTCCGCCATGTATATCTACCTGCTAAATCAAGAGAAAATAAGTTTAAAAACTTGTTATAATGCAAACTGTCTTCTAATACATTAATGGTCTCTATCCTGCTTTGAATGTTATTGATTATATTAAATTGAGCTGCAGTCACCGAGTCCGCCTTGTAATAGAAGTCCTTTCTGTTTTGAGAATATTGAAAATTTATTTTATTTCTGAAATCTCCGCCTGCAGTATCATCTGCGGCAAAGTTGAAATATCTAAGGGCATTTTTCCTCGGTGCAATATCTTCATTTTTAAATTTGAATTGTGATAGCAAAATAAAATCTGAAGCAGTATAGTTATTTAACAATCCTTCGCCGCCGTATACAGCTCCGTAATCGTTTTCACCTATTTGCCTGTTATTTTCATAACCTGCAAAAGGCGCTATTGAAACTCTGTCTAAAGGATTTATTTGAGAAAATAGAATTAAGCTTGACATCGATGCCTGGTTAATATCAATTTGCCTGCTGTCGGAATATATATCATTATCAGCTCTAAGCCCAATATCATAATAAGAACTTAAATCATAATACCCGGCTGCGGAAAAGACATGCTCATCCCGCGTGCTGGCGTCGGATGTACGGATATATGTTGAGTTGTAATTTTCATTTACATTAAAATTCAGTTTGTCTGATTGAATATTCATCAGCAGCATAGAATGCAGGTTGAAAGTATTTAATTGTTTGTCGAAATCATTATAGAAAAAGTTTAATAGGGAAGGATTTTTAATAATATCTAAGCTGTCAAGCTGACTTTGAGAGAATGAAAAAGGGATAAAAATAATAAAGAAAAATAATGTTGTAACCGCTTTATTCAAAAGAATAATTCCTTCAGCTTTAATCTCGATTTTGGAGATGGCAAAATATTAAAAGACAAACAAACATTCTGTTAATTCCTATAATGTATGTCTTTTTGATCTTAACGCCTTAGCGGCAAATGCTTATGCTTCTAATACTAAAATTTGATAATCCCGCAAATATGAGATTATCTATCAATTATGTAATCTAATGTTTTATAGGCAATTAATAAAGCACGAAAACATTGCCGCATTAAATCTCAAAAACATCTCCACGTGTGGGAATAGTAACTTTATTAAAACCGATTGATTTCAGTCTATCCGCAAATTTTTCCTGCTGATCAAAATCTCCGTGGACAATAAATATATTTCGCATTTTCCCCCTTTCAAATTCAGCGCAGTAATTTGTTAATTCATTTGAATCTGCATGTGCGCTTAATGAGTTCATTACCATTACCTCAGCTTTAAGATTATATTCTTCGCCGAATATTTTTACAACCGGCTCTTTCATAATTAATTTTTTACCGAGCGTATTTTCAGCGCAGTAGCCCACCATAAGGATTATATTTTTACTGTTTTCAATGTTGTTTGCAAGGTGATGAAGTATCCTTCCTGTTTCTGCCATACCCGATGCGGACATAATAACCATTGGACCATCTACATCATTTAATCTTTTTGAATCTTCGACGGATGTTATGTATTTAAGACGGTCAAAACCGAATGGGTCATTAAATTTCTTCATAAAATCAATAGTCTCTTCATCAAAGCATTCAGGATGATTTCTAAAGACTTCGGTAGCGCTTGTTGAAAGAGGGCTGTCCACATAAATAGGTATTCCCGGCGCCAAATTTTTCTCAAATATTTTGTGAAATGCATATACCAATTCCTGAGTCCTTTCAAGGCTGAATGCAGGGATAATTATTTTACCCTTTCTGCTTACAGCTTTGTTAATTACTTCGGTTAGCTTTGATTCTGTTTCTTCAATGTTATCATGGAGGCGTCCGCCGTATGTGCTTTCACTAATAAAATAGTCCAAATCGGGAATTTTTTCGGGGTCCTTAAGTATCGGTAAATTCGGTCTGCCTAAGTCGCCGGTGTACCCCAGCTTAATTATTCTGCCGTTTTCATTTATCGTTAGTAACGTTATGGCAGAGCCAAGAATATGACCTGCATCAAAAAATTGAAATGTGACATTGGGATCAAGCTTAAATTCATCATGATATTTTATGGGAGTCAATAAGGGGAACACCTTTTCCGCATCTTCAGTTGTATATAAAGGCTCAAAAGGATTTTTGCCCTGTTTTTTCCTTTTCTTATTTACAAACTCAACATCCTTTTCCTGAATATGAGCGCTGTCCTTCAGCATTATTTCGGCAAGATCGCTTGTAGCGGGCGTACAATAAACAGGTCCGCTAAAGCCGTTTTTAACCAGCGTTGGTATATTCCCGCAGTGGTCTACATGAGCATGCGAAAGTATTAAAGCATTGATATTTTTAGGATCGAAAAGATCAAAAGTTCTGTTTATAATAAAAGCTTCTTTGCGTTTGCCCTGGTACATTCCGCAGTCTAACAAATAATTTTTCCCGTTTATAATAAGATGGTGCATAGAGCCCGTTACTGTCCTGTCGGCTCCGATAAATTGAATCTGCATTGTTTTCCTTAAATGTAAAATTATAAAATGAAAAATAGTGAAAAAATTGTTTGAATGTTTTATGTTTCATACAATAAAACAATTGGAATTTTAACAATTTAATAATTCATTTTGTTTGACAATTAGATTATATCGCCGCAATGTAAAAGCATAATGACTTTTTAAAGGGTTATCATTTGCATTTTATTAATATCGGTAAGGTTATGGTGGTGAACAATAGTTGGGAAAGCTTGCCTGTCCGCCTTCAAATGATAATATTTTATGGACTTATTTCCAATTCTTAGGAGATATAACAACGACAAATTCTCCTTTAGTATTTTTTTCTTTGAAAGTGCTAAGTAATTGAACCGGAGTTCCTCTCCAAACTTCTTCAAACTTTTTTGTTAGTTCCCGGCATACGGCAAGTAGTCTGTCGGGCATGTGTTCGTTAAGTTCGTTGAGAAGTTTTTCAATTCTGTATGTGGACTCGTAAATGACAACTGTTTTTTCTTCCTGAGAAAGTTCCGAAAGTTTTTTTTGTCTGCCTTTTTTCTGGGGAATGAATCCGTAAAATACGAAAGAATCTGAAGGAAAGCCGCTAATTGTTAATGCTGTTATAACTGCAGAAGCGCCTGGAACCGGCACAACTTCAATTCCTTGCTTTATCGCAGCTGAAATAAGTCTGGTTCCCGGGTCTGAAATGCACGGCGTGCCCGCATCTGAAATTAATGCGCATGATTGTCCTTCAATTATCTTCTTTAAAACAAAATCTACTTTGCCCCCTTCATTTGCAGCATTTAATGAGATTAATTCTTTTTTCAAATTGTAATGATTTATTAAAACAGAGGATACCCGTGTATCCTCACATGCAATAAAGTCTGCATCTTTTAGTGCTTCAATTGCACGGAAAGTAATATCTTTCAAATTACCAATGGGAGTGCTTACAATGTATAATATGCTTGCCATTTTTTTTCTAATAATTTATTTAAAATGATTACGGCTCCAACATGGAGCCGCATCATGCAAGTAGTAATTTATAAATTTATTTATTTATCAATAGTAAAAATAAAACTTTTTTTATTTTTTGCAAGCCTTTGTATAGTCCTCTGATTTAAATATTTAAGGAGGAAGGAATTTGATTGATTTTTCACCCCCGGCTGGGAACGACAGGTTTTCACTAAACATTCTAAGGATATTAGCCAAATATAATACTGAAATTAATTGCTGAATTTGTCTAAATTTATTTTAGAATAATTCGATGATTAATACATATTAGGAATCAATTGTAGATTTTAAAAAACATAGCTCTGAATAGAATAAAAATAAATAATAAACAGTGGATGCAAATGAGTAAATCAATTGATTATAAAAATGATTCAAACGAACTGCTTCAATTAGTTAGCTTCAAAATTGGAAATGAAGAGTTTGGGATAAATATACTTATCGTTCAGGAAATTATTAAAACCGTGCAAATTACAAAGATACCCAATTCACCCTCATTTGTTGAAGGGATAATAAATCTTAGGGGAAAGGTGATTCCTGTCATTGATTTAAGGGTAAGACTCAATCTTGAAAAGAAGCCTCAAGATAAGGATACCCGGATCATTGTTCTGGAAATAAATTCAAAAACAATCGGCTTTATTGTAGATGAAGTCAATGAAGTACTTAGAATTCCTAAAAGTATAACCGAACCCCCGCCCGAAATGGTGACCGGTTTAAACTCAGAATTCATTACAGCTATAGGAAAACTTGATGACAGACTTATTACGTTAATCGATTTGGAAAAAATCTTGTCAACTGATGAAAAAAGTCAGCTGATCAATACAGTTTCCTGAATTGTATGTGAATCCTGTACCTCTTAAGTATTTTATGAATTCCCCCTGACCGGTGACTGAAGTCATTATTTTCTGGTATTTCCTTGCTATAGCATTATAAATACCATTTTTTTCCGTTTCTCTTTAATTCCTCAACTATCCGGTAACCACTATCGTGTGCTCCATGCGCACTATAATATTCTCCGATTTTTTTCTTAAATATTGCGCCGGCTCTGTTAGTAATGAATTCATTTTTATTTTTTGTAGTTCCATGTGGTTAGTTCTTATTATTACTTTTCAGTTCTTTTTTATGTGTTTCTGTACCTGCTAAAAATTTTTGATTGCTAAATGCTTTTGTATTATTTTATATCCGTTTTATTTGAGATGTCCTTTATCGCTCGATTAAATCTTTTACTGTTTTATTAGTCCTTCTGATTTGCGAATAGGATACTTCTTTTTATATATCTTTAAACATAACTTCTGCAAAATGCCGTACCATATAAAGTGAATAGTGTAATATTGAAACTAACAATAATGTATATTATTTTTTTTATTAAAATAAAACAAAACAAATTCATTTAGAATAAACGGATATATTATGAAAAAATATTTAATTTTATTTTTTTTAATTTTTGCTTTCTCATTCCTAAACCGGTCAGTACTTGCCGTGCAGACTTATCATAAATGGGGCAATGACAAATTCCCGGACGAACCTTTAAATAGTAAAAATGCTAAAGATATGCCTCTTGTAAGTGTTAAAGGGAACAGATTTGTCAATGCAAAAGGCGATACTATGTTGTTCAGAGGAGTTTCAATTTCCGATCCTGATGTAATTGCAAATCAGAAACACTGGAACAAAGATCATTTCAAAAAAATCAAAGAACTTGGCGCAATGCTTATTCGTATTCCTGTTCACCCGGCTGCATGGCGTGAAAGAACTCCTGTAAAATATTTAAAACTTTTGGATCAGGCAGTAGAATGGTGCACAGAATTTGGCATCTATATTATTATCGATTGGCACTCGATAGGTAACCTGAAACAAGGACTTTTCCAGGATCCCATGTATATTACATCTCAGGATGAAACATTTCAATTCTGGAGAACCATTGCAAGTCATTTTGTAGGCAACAATACAGTGGCTTTTTATGAGCTTTTCAACGAACCGGCATTGTTTAGCGGTAAGTTTGGAACCTGTTCTTGGAGCGATTGGAAAAAAATAAATGAAGATTTAATCCACTTAATCAGGGCTTACGATAAAGAAAAAATTCCGCTTGTTGCAGGATTTGATTGGGCATACGATTTAACTCCGGTCAATTTGGAACCCATTAATGCAGAAGGAATTGGTTACGTTACACATCCTTATCCGCATAAACGTACTCCGCCTTACGAACCCAAATGGGAAGAAAATTTTGGCTTTGCTGCAAGTACTTATCCTGTTATTGCTACGGAAATCGGTTTTACGCTTGGGGATGGTTCTATTGAAGTTAACGGCGCTTACGGTAAAGCTATTATCAATTATCTTGAAGGCAGAGGTATTAGCTGGGTTTGGTGGGTATTTGATCCGGATTGGAAGCCTAATATGTTCGAGTCATGGAAAAATTATAAATTAACCGATGGCGGTAAATTTTTTAAGGAAGCTGCCCATGGCAATATAAAATAAAATTATATATATAAACAATATTAATTTTATATTAAGAAAAGCTTTTATAAAAAAACTATTTGCAGTAATTATTTTTACTACTATGATTTCTAATATCATTATTGGTGCGCCAAGAATCAGGCTCTTATTCAACAGCGGCTTGAAATTTATTAAAGGTAATATTAGCCAGGCAGCTAATATCATTTATGATGATTCAAATTCGGAAAAAGTTAATTTACCTCATGGATGGAACAATCCTGACGGTCACAAAGGTGGAAATTATTATAGTGAACCTGCATGGTACGGAAAATCATTCAAATTTCCGGAAAATGTAAAGGGGAAGAAAATATTTATAAAATTCGTGGCTGATAATATGAGTGCCGGTGTATTTATCAAAGGTAAATTTGCGTGTGAACATACGGGCGGTTATGCGGCTTTCACATTTGATATTACAGGCTTTTTGAATGTTGGTGGAGATTTTTTTAAATAAAAATTAAATAGAGTATTGCTTATGAAAAAAATATTGTTCATTATAACATTATGTGTTATTGTAGTAATTATGAACCTGAATTCAAATACAAAAAACAGCTCTAATCCTGCGGAACTTAAACCGGAAGCTAAGTCTCAATTCCCTGTGGAAAAAATTATTGATACAATTTTCATTTCGAAATTTGTATGCGACAGTATAAAAATTGATGTAAGCCTGCCGGCAAGTTATAACAATTCCACGGGAAAAGTTTATCCAATTGTATATATGACGGATGGTTATTGGCGTAAAGCAGAACATGATTCTATACATCAAATGAGCGACAATAATGAGATACCTGAAGTAATTGTTGCTGGTATAGGCTACCCTGATGATTATAATTTTGATTCAGTCCGCGTACGTGATTTAATTATTAATTCAGCTAAATTTTTTCAATGCATTAAACAGGAAGTAATGCCTTACGTGGAAAACAAGTACCGTGTTGATATTAATAATAGAACTTTATGGGGCGCTTCATACGGAGGGCATTTTTTAATATATGCTTTTACGGAACATGTAAAGCAGGGTAAGCTGTTCAAGAATTATATTTGTGCTAGCGCTTCTTTAAATCCCCCTTATCCTCACATCGATCTGTTAAATAATGAGAAACTTCTTTGGGAAACCGCCAGGGAACTTCCGGTAAATTTGTATGAGACCGTCGGCGGATTGGAAATACCTGATTTTATCAATTCATACAACTTCATTGTCAATGCAATAAAGGCTCATGATTATAAAGATTTCCATTTTGAATATGAAGTTATTCCGAATACTAATCATTTTACTGTCTGGAGACCGACTTTATTAAGCGGGCTTAGAAAGTTTCTGAATAAATAATTCATGTTATGCAAAATTTTATGCTAAATAACCGTAACATTAGGTTTTGTGATACGTCTTGTTTATTAATTCATTTATTATTCGTAAGGTGACTTTTCAAAATTGCAGCGCTAATAAAATAAGCAGACAAATCCCGAAGGATGTAAATACATGCCGGCAGGCGGATTATAACGTTTTAATCATGGGAAAAAATCCAAACTCCGGAAGAGTAACACAAATATGCTGGATAATATGTTCTATATCTTTATCCCGGTAATATAAAATGAAAAAAATCTTTTTTTGTTCCTTAATTTATTTGTTTATTGTATTTGAATTAGCTGCTCAATCTAATGAAATACAAATTACTATAGACGCTTCTAATCTTAAGTACAAAATAAATAAAAATATATACGGACAATTTTCCGAGCATTTGGGAAATTGTATCTACGGCGGAATTTGGGTCGGCAAAAATTCAACAATTCCTAATATTGACGGCATTAGAAAAGATGTGGTTGATGCCCTTAAAAAAATTGAAGTGCCGGTATTAAGATGGCCCGGCGGATGCTTTGCGGATGAGTATCATTGGAAAGATGGAATTGGGCAGACAAGCGAGAGACCTAAAATGATAAATACAAATTGGGGAGGCGTAACTGAGGATAATAGTTTCGGTACGCATGAATTTTTAGAATTTTGCAGTTTAATAGGATGCGAACCGTATTTTACCGGCAATATTGGAAGCGGTACGGTACAAGAACTTTCACAGTGGGTAGAATATGTAAATTCCGACAATGTAAGCCCAATGACTGATCTCCGTAAAAAGAATGGAAGATATAAATCATGGGGTGTAAAATTCTGGGGATTAGGTAATGAAAGCTGGGGCTGCGGCGGTAATATGTCTCCTGAGTTTTATGCCGATGTTGTTAGAAGATACGGCTCGTTCTGCAAGGATTTTGGCAGCAGCAAGGTTTTCAAAATTGCTTCAGGCCCTAATGATGATGATTATAATTGGACAGATGTTTTAATGAAAAATGCAGGTAAATATTTTGACGGTATATCCTTGCATCACTATTCATTTTCAAACGGTAAAACGGCTGCTGATTTTGATGAAGCAGGCTGGTTTGATATAATGAATAAAACATTGGATTTGGATAAATTAATTTCGAATCATTCTGTTATAATGGATAAATATGATCATTTTAAAAGGGTTGCTCTTATTGTTGATGAATGGGGTACATGGTTCAAAGTTGAACCGGGAACCAACCCGGGATTTTTATTCCAGCAAAATACCATGCGGGATGCAGTCGCGGCAGCTTGCAATCTTAACATTTTTAACAATCATTGCGACAGGGTTAGAATGGCAAATATTGCCCAGATGGTAAATGTTTTGCAGGCTATGATCCTGACTAAAGATAATGAAATAGTTCTTACCCCTACCTATTATGTATTTGATTTATTCAAAGTACATCAGGATGCAATGTTGGTGCCTGTAAAAATTTACTCCCGGGTTTCATCCGCGTCTAAAGGTAATTACGGTATCTATTCCTTTGGCAGCCAAAATCTTCCGGCAGTAAATTGTTCTGCATCTATTGATGCAGCCGGCAGGATGCACGTCTCTTTATGTAACATAAATCCTCATTCAAGTGAAAAAATAAAATGTGATTTAATAAAATTTAAAGCCTGTAAGCTTACGGGGAACATTTTAACAGCCGGTAAAATGAACGCTTGCAATACTTTTTCTAATCCTAAAAATATTACACCCAAAAGTTTTTCTGATTTCAAATTATTGGATAATAATATTGATGTTAATATTCCTCCGATGTCGGTGGTTGTTCTTGAACTTACGGGCGCTGTTGAAATGAGCGCCGTTGTTGATTTGAAAAATCCTCTAATGGGGATCAATTATCAATATTATGAAGGCAATTGGGTTATGCTGCCGGATTTTGATAAGCTCACGCCAAAAACAAAAGGTGTTGAGGATAATTTTATTTTACCTAATGAAAATTCAGGGGTAAATTTTGGAGTTAAATATAATGGGTACTTAAAAATTCCTAAAGATGGAATTTATACTTTCTATCTTAATTCCGATGATGGTTCAATTTTATCAATTGATAATAAAATAATTATCAATAATGACGGCGTTCATGCCCCGGTAGAAAGTTCGGGAATTGTCGTCTTAAAAGAAGGATTTCATCCCGTTGAAATATCTTATTTTCAACAAGGTGGCGGTATGGCTCTTGATGTGAGTATTGAAGGTCAGGGATTGTCCAAACAGGCAATTCCCGGTAAAATGTTATACAGGAAAAATTAATTAAATGAGTTGACTAATATGAAAAACAATATAAAAAAAATAATTTTAATTCTTTCCCCGGTAGTCTTGTTATCATTCACTTCTCTAAGTGGTGAAACCTGCGATATAAAAAGTTTTGGCGCGGTCGGTGATGGAAAGACGCTTAACACACAGGCTATTCAAAAAGCAATAAATAAATGCAGGGACGAAGGCGGCGGCACTGTCCTGATATCCGGCGGGACTTTTCTTTCCGGCGCTATTCAATTGTTTAGTAATATTGATCTTCACCTTGAACACGGGGCTGTGTTAAAGGGAAGCGATAAGGTATCCGATTATTTTCTTAACGGCAAAAAAGTCGGTTTGATCTATACTGAAAATTCAAGCGGCATCTCAATAACAGGTGAGGGAAATATTGACGGTAACGGCGATGCTTTTATGGATGTAAATCATTCTAAGGTTATGGATAGCGCAAGTGTAAGATTTACACGCCAAAAAAACCATTTCCGTGAGGTACTTTCAGGCTTGGGTGATGGTCCTTTAGTCCCTTTAGACAGGCCTAATCAAATGGTAATATTCTCCGACTGCCGGAATGTGACAATCATAAATGTTGTCTTCACAAATTCACCTTTCTGGACGGTTCACCTGGCTGATTGTAACGGGGTAATTGTACATGGAGTCAGGATTTGGAACAATCTGTTTGTACCCAATAATGATGGTATCGATTTTACTTCCTGCAGTAATGTCCTGATGTCTGATTGTGATATTAGAACGGGTGATGACGGCATTGTTGTAACTGGCTATGCCTTTCATTTTGATACGCCCGGTTTTAAAAATTTAAGGCATGATTCTGAGAATGTCACGGTAACTAATTGTACAATCGTTTCAAGATCAAGCGGCATACGCATAGGCGGATGGGATCAGAATTTTATGAGAAATTATGCGTTCAGTAATATTGTAATTACAAATTCAAACCGTGGTATAAATCTGTGCGTTAGGGATTCCGCTTCAATTGAAGATATGACCTTTTCTAATATTATTATTCAAACCCGCCTTCATACGGGCGACTGGTGGGGGAATGGTGAGCCGATTCATATTTCTGTTATTCGGGGTAAAGAAAAAGTGTCTATTGGTTTTATAAGAAATATTAAATTCGAAAATATAATTGCTAAAAGTGAAGCAGGTGTACTTTTGTATGCTTCCAAAGAAGGTAAGGTAGAAAATATCTCTTTCAGGGATATTTCTCTTTATATAATGAATAGTCCTCAGAATGTTACAAGCGGCGGGAATTTTGATTTGCGCCCCGCTACCGATCCGAAGTTCACTTTGTTCAGCCATGATATCCCTGCTTTTTACGGAGAGAATGTCCGGAATATTCAATTGAACAATGTTGAAATTAAGTGGGATGATGTCACTGAGCCTTGCTTTACAAGCGGTGTGGAATTTAATGACTTTGATAATATATTAATAGACGGCTGTAGAATTAACCCGGCTCCGCATAGCAAAAATTCCGCGGCTATTTCTTTAGAAAATGGGAAAAAATATAGTATTATTAATTCATTCACCGATAATTCTAAGACTAAGTTGTTGTCTAAGAAAAACGTAAAGTAAATTTAGGAGCCCTTGATCTAAAGCAGCCCATGACTTTAGTCATGGGCTTGTTTATGGCATGGGCTTTTTTATATCATGGGCTGCTTTAGATTATATCTGCATTAGGTTATGTCTGCATTAGATTATATCTGCTTAAGATTATGTCTGCTTTGGGTCATGAACCAAACA
This sequence comes from uncultured Ignavibacteriaceae bacterium, assembly GCA_964618785.1. GTDB lineage: Bacteria > Bacteroidota > Ignavibacteria > Ignavibacteriales > Ignavibacteriaceae > FEN-1297. The sequence continues at coordinate 40,607 of CAZUCY010000002.1, forward strand.
TATAGAAATAGGGTATTAGTTTCTTGCATGAAATCGTATAAGAATTTATCATCCTTACGGGACTCAAAACTATTTGCTGAATAATATAATTGTTGATTTGGAATTATTATCAAATTGATATAGCCATCTCTAAACTTGCTAGGGAAAAAACATAATATCTAATTATATCAACTAAAACAATTTGCCTTTCTTATCTCTTTAGGGATAAGATATTTGTAGTGCTAAATTCGCAGTATAAATAATAAAGTCCCGGGGACGATATCTAAATATTGTCAATTTAATTTTGATATTAAATAAATATTTATGGGAAATTTAATTAAATCCTTCGCAAAGAGTTTTTTAAATAATATTTTTTGACCTTTTGATTTAAAAGAAAAAAGTATATTATTAAATAATAAAAATTATTTTGTACAGCGAAATTAAAATATGATAATATATATGTACATAATTAATTTTCTTTACGCCCAAATTATTAATCCTCACCGTGAGTTCAATAATATAATAGTAGTAATTTAATTAATTTTAATCAATTAAAATATTGGGAGGAACAATGAAAAAAACTATACTATTAATATTCGGTTTTCTTTTGATGACAAATTATGCGGGCGCTCAGTTATTAGATAATTTTGATACACCCGGAAGTCTTGGAATTTTTAAAGATGCCAAATGGGGTACTGCAAGCAGTCCAAGCATAACAGACAGTATTTATCAAGCCGCTGATCCTTCAGGAAAAAGTGCTGGCGTAATGGCTGTTGCTTTTGATCTAAAAGGATATAATCAACATAATGCTGTCATAGCACAATCTGCATTGAACCCTAATAGGGCTCAACAAATTACTTATTGGATATATATACCTCTAAATAGCGGTATCCCTGATAGTCTTGTATTCGGATTATGGTGGCAGGTAAATGGCAATTGGACCTGGAATGAATTTGACTATTATGCAAAGGATATCCCCAAAGGTAAATGGTACCCATTATCAGCAGCTATTCTTGATTCAAGTATTGCCGATCCGGCTAATGATGGTTTTATCAGCGGACATGTTTTAGGAGGCTTTGGTATTCAATGGAATAATGGGAAAGATACTACTTCAGTTTGGAAGGGAAATGTTTATATAGATAATGTTTCACTTATAGGAGCTGAACCGACTAATTTTGCAACTTTTTCTTCGGGCTTACAAGGATTTGGTATACCATGGACAAACGGATGGGTCGATTCAGTGGCTTATTATAGCGGTATTATTGGCGACAGCGCCGGCGTTTTACAATGGAAGCTTATTAACGGTTCCGCTGCAACCGGAGGAGGAGCTATGGGAATACAGCCAAGTACTGCTTATAGTGCATTAACGCAAAACTTTTTAGTTTTCTGGGTTTATGTAGATAATTCTTTCCCTGATACTGCGCATATTCAATCATGGGCTCAGGATAATAATACATGGAGCTGGCCAAGCCCTCGGGGTATTACAGATTATTATGGAGGCAATATTCCGAGAAATGTTTGGTATCCTTTGTACTTTAATTTATCCCAGGCAAGTGTTGCTGATACTGTTTCCGGAAGCCAGGTTAATCCTGCAAAATATCCGCTCGGTAAGTTTGGGCTCCAGGTTTACGGAACAACAACCTGGGCAGGTTCAATTTATGTAAGGAGTGTTCAGTTTATTGATTCTGTTGTGCAGTCAGCCCCATCTTGGGTGGCTGCCGATTTTGAAAAACCGGCTAACGGCATTCAAAGTTTTTATATCCCAAGTGCCAATTCATCGGAAACTCTGGCAAGAGTTAAGGATACTCAGACTTCCGATGGCACTTATGTACTTCAGGCTACTGTGGATTTTCCACAAACTTCTAAGTTCATCGTAAAGCGCGATTCTATTCCTTTGCTGGATGCTTCTAACTCTAATTTGTTTGCAACTCAGGTTACTTTTGGCGCTTATTTTGAAAGCATGACTTTAGGAGCTTTGGTTGATTTTGCTATTGATGGACCCGCAACAGGTAATAAATGGGTACAGGTTGAAAGTGCGCTTAACGATACCGCATTAAAAGTCAATCAATGGAATACGTTGTCAATTAATTTGGACGCTCTCGTTTTAGCAGGTACAGTTAATCCTGCCAAACTTGCCACTATTGCCGTGCAAGTTTATTATCCGGGCGATACTACAAAATGGTCCGGTAAAATTTTATTTGATAATCTTGTATTTACAGGGATTAATCAACCTAATGAATTGCCCACTCCTGTTTTGAGTAAGAGCAGTGTCATAACGGAATTTAAATTATATAATAACTATCCGAATCCATTCAACCCATCAACGGTTATAAAATATGATTTGCCCGGTGAATTAAATGTCACGCTTAAAGTATATGATATATTAGGCAGGGAAGTTGCTGCTTTAGTTAACAATCAAAAGCAGGCTGCCGGCTCATATTCCATTTCTTTTGACGCTTCTAAATATGCAAGCGGCGTGTATATCTATAAGATTACAGCAGGCAGTTATATTAAAGCTTTTAAAATGATGCTTATAAAATAACGGCATTTGTCGTTGAAAAAAACGGCGGGATTTGCTTTATCCCGCCGTTTACTAAAATAGATTCAATGACAATCAAATTATTTGGCGATATGCTAAAGGGAATTCAACCGGACCCAAACAATGATGGCGGGAAAAAAGATTGATTAAAGTTTTATATGCTGATTGATGCAATTTAGTAAGTTGTATAGTTTGTTCGTATAATTACTGTCCAAAATATTCCCATTTGTAAATCTCCTTAAAAGGGATTATTTTTTTTAAATTATATTTTAAAGTTTTATACACAAAAAAAACAGGAAAATAGAAATGATTCTTAAACCGGTGAAAAATATATCAATACTTGCTTTATTCCTCTTTATTCTTTTTTCTATCTGTGTATTTTCTCAGACACAAAGAGATTATGCAAGACTAAAAGCCGATAGTTTACAAGAATATTATTTAAAATTAAAAGCCGATAGCTTACAACAAATTGCGGCAGCGCTGAAAGCGGATAGCTTACTGGAAATTGATGCTTTTAAAAAGGCTGATATTCTGCAAGATAAACAGCAAAAGGAAAAAGCGTTTAGAAATATTATATCCGCCTATCCCAATAATCGGTATAAATCAATTGTTTTGTTAGAATTATTTTCACTTTATCTTGACGATAACAAAGTAGAAGCCGCTCTTAAATATGCAGATCAGGCTGTTCATTCGGTTCCGGAAGAATTAAAGGTTAAAATTTATGATGAGGTAGCATACTCCCTTGCTCGAAAAAAAGTTGGTCTTGATACGGCAGCGGTTTATGCGCAAAGAGCTGTTTCGGTATCAAATGCTGTTTACACAAACTATCGCAACATAGGATTGTCTGTAAAGTACGCCGGGTTGTCTCTGAACACTCAGGCGCTTGTTATGCATGTCCTGGGTAAAGCCGATTCTGCTTTTGCTTTGGAAAATGAAGCTGCCGGCATTGAGAAAAATAATCCCGCTTTATTATCAACTCTCGCAGCTTATCAGGAAGCGGCTGGGTACAGGCTTGAAGCATTATATACTGCAGCTGAAGCCATTTTATTTGGCAACACCGGCGAAGCATTAACTAACTTCAACGAATGGATTAGGAAAGTAAAGCCCGATATTAAAGAACACGATAAATTAAGAAAAGATATTGTTGATTCGACACTTAAATTATTTTTTAATAGACCGGGAAGGGAAAATAAGCTAAGGGACAACTCAACTGCGGGAGCCTTTCTTTCATTACTAAGAACTGACCTTAATCAGGCAGATACGTGGGTAAAAGAAGCGGTAAATTCATTGAATGACAGTTCAAAGATTACCGACAGAGTTTTATTTACAAAGAATTACGGGCTGACTCTGTTTGCCCAGGGTAAATATAAAGAAGCTTTGGAAATATTAAACTCGGTCGAAGATTTAGCCGACCCGTTGAATGTAAATTTCTGGTATACTTTAGGCAAGTCTTATGAAAAAGTTAAAGAATATCAAAAAGCTTTAGATTCATATATTAATGGTCTCGTAGATTTTCGGATGATTAGCCTGCAAATCGCACTAAGAGAACTTGGAGCTAAAGAAGGTATAAACGAAATTAAAATTGAATCTCTCATTGCAAAAAAGCGCAATAAGTCTTCCTCTTTTGAACCCGGTCGGTACAAAGGCAATAAACCTGAAGACAATGTTATGCTCGCTGAATTATTTACGGGTGCGGATGCTGAAAAATGTGCAAGTGCAGATTATGCTTTTGATTACCTTTCGGAATATTTTACAAGAAGCGAAGTTGCAATACTTGAATACCATCTCCATATTCCCGACCCTGATCCTATGGCAAACCTGGAAACTTACAGCCGGTATAAATATTATGATTACGGTGGTTTTAAAGATCAGCATTATGATTTCGGCGGTCATATGGAACTACCGGTAGTTTTTATTCAGGGTACTGCAAGAATTGACGGTGGGGGGAAAAAAGTCTTCACAAAAAATAAGTTTGATGAATACAAGTACACTTTGGAGAAATTTTTAACTAAGAACTCTAATGTTAAATTAAGTGGTTCTGTAAAACAGACAAATGATTCAATTTCTGTCGATTTACAGATAAATAAAGAATCTGTTATTCCCGATAGCGCTTCCCTTCATCTTGCGCTTGTAGAAAAATCGATTCAATATCCTGCAAACAGCGGTGTAACAAAACATATTTTTGTTGTTCGCAGTCTGTTTAATGGTCCTAACGGTACTCCTATAAAATTAGGTAAAGGAAATGAATCTGTTTCAGCCGCTTTCAATATAATTGAATTTGAAGAAAAATTGAGCAAATATCTTGACAACCCCACTAACGACCCAACATGGGTTGCTGTTGTGTCGGTGCCCTGGAAACAGAGACTCGATGAACTGGATCGTGGTAATCTTGCAGTTGTTGCCTGGGTTCAGATCAATAAGACTAAAGAAGTATTACAAACTAAGTATTTTGACGTCCCGGCAAATAATTTGAAATAAATTTTGATTTTGAATTAAAATATTCTATTTTATACAAGCTTTTTCATATTCTTTGACTTATTATTTACAATAAAATTGGTAATAATATGGCAGCTTTTATGATTTGGTTAAATAAATGGGGAGGGTGAACCTATAATTAAGTTAATACCGCTTATAGCAATTAGTATGTAATATGTTTATACTATATTATTTTTCAATGTATGGCAGTTGTACTAAATTTTATTATAAATATAATAATTTATTAAAATAATAATTTTATAAATATTTTTTTATTCAAAATTGTCCTTTTTGGTATTTTTTTCTATCTATATATAATGGTACTATTATTGATTGTATTTATATGCCTTATTATAAGCAATAATAAAGGTATGTCTTAGTGACTGTGTTCCTGCGAATTAAATTTAATGGTGTTTATATCTTTGAGTTTTTATCTAATATTAAGAAAAACATAAAAAATGTAAATAATTGATTTTATTTATTACCTATACTTTTTGATTTCTAATTCAAAATTAATTAAGTCAATATTATCTCTATTAAGGAGGAGAAATTATGCTATTAAATTTCTACTATGAAAACAAGAGTAAGTTTGTTTATCTTTTCCTTCTGGCTTTTCTAATAATTTCCCAATCATTCACATCTGCGCAATCGGGGACAGTACATGGAACTGTAACAGATAAAAATTCAAATGAAGCTTTAGTTGGAGCAAACGTTATAATCAATGGCACAAGCTTGGGCGCTGCCACAGATTTGGATGGAAATTACGTAATAAATAATGTTTCAGCAGGCGAGCAGGTTCTTGTTGTATCTTATGTCGGTTATAAGGAAGCAAGAGTAACTGTAAAAGTTACGGCTAAAAAAACCTACGAGATAAATATTAAATTGGAAGCGCAGGCTGTAGAAGCTAATACTGTATATGTTACAGCCCAGGCAAAAGGGCAGCTGCAGGCAATTAACGAGCAGTTGGCTTCAAATACTATAATAAATGTAGTTTCAGCAGAAAAAATGCAGGAATTACCTGATGCAAATTTAGCGGAATCAATTGGAAGGCTTCCGGGTATTTCCATACAAATGAATGCAGGTGAAGCAACTAAACTTGTAATACGCGGTTTATCTCCTCAGTACAATAATGTTACCATTGAAGGCGTTCCGATGGTTTCTACTAGTAATTCCGACAGGAGCATTGATTTGAGTTTGTTAACCGACAATCTTGTTAAAGGAGTTGAGGTTTCAAAGTCTCTAAGGGCGGATATGGATGCAGAAGCTTTAGGCGGAACTGTAAATTTGACATTACGCCAGGCTCCGGAAAATTTTCATTATAATGTTCAGGCTCTTGGCTCTTATACAGATTTGGGTCAATCAATGAATAATGCCAAGCTGACGGCAGGTATTAGCGATAGGTTCTTTGATAATAAATTTGGCGTAATGTTACAAGGATCCTGGGAACAGAAATTTATTCCGGAGCAGACGTTTGGAGGTACTTATGGACAATTATACAGCTCGAATACTAACACGAATTATCTTCAGACACAAGATGCTACTTTAACGGATGAGAATATTAACAGGCAGCGGTCTGGTTTAATGGCTGTTTTTGATTATAAATCGGATTTTATGGATATGACATTCTTGAATATGTTCAGCCAGATAAATGATAATTATACTATAGCCGCTAATTCATTTAATTTTATTGACGCCTCAACTAATAGTGATGATGCATATTCAAGACAATACAATATTGAAAATTATGTAACAGAGGAAAGAACGCATTCAATTCAGAATAATTTCAGATTCCTGGGTACAACTCTTTCCACTTCGTTATCTTGGACAAAAGCAAATTATAGTAACCCGGGACAGTATTTTCCATTTGACCAGATTGCCGGAGGAGCTCAACAGAAAATTCCTTTGAGTCACTTAAATTATGCACAGCCATCTGCTGTAATTACGGCAATGGGCCCAAGTAATATTGCATATACTTTTTTTGAAAATGCTTATATGACGGATTCATACCTTAATGAAAATGATTATGATCTTAAGGCGGACTACAAGGTACCTTTCAACTTCTCCGATTATTTCTCGGGAACAATTTCTCTGGGGGGTAAATTTAATCAGAAGGACCGTGTAAGCAATGGCTCCGGTACGTATTATGATATTCAGTATGGCGGCAGCGGTAATAGAGAAGCAGCGTTTGAAAAACTTTTCCCGTGGGTTAAATGGGAAACACAGGCAGTCTCGCCAATTTTTGCAAGCAATTTTATTCAAACTGATTACGTTCCGCCTACTTTCCTGAAAGGACAATATAAGCTTGATTGGAGTGCAAATATGGGCGAACTGGTAAATATGCAAAATATAATGTGGAAAGCATTCGGTCCGTCTGGCGCTGGTACGTATTTTCAGGATGGGGGTGACGATTATAACAGCACTTATAATGCTTATGAAGCGGAACTTGCCGATTATATAATGGGCGAGTTTAATATTGGCAGGAGTTTAACTATAGTTCCCGGAATCCGTTATGAACAGGAAAGAACCGACTATTCTGCTTATCAAATGTATGAAAATAATTCAAATGCAGATGGTCTTGGGGGTGCTTCAAGATTACAGAATGTTCAGAAATTTAACGATTTCTATTTCCCTTCTCTTAATGTTAAATATAAAGTTAATGATAATATTCAGGTTATGGGAGCTTTTTATAAAAGTTGTACAAGACCTAATTATTCCGATTTATCTCCGGATGTTAATTATCCGGCAAGCGGTAATTTAAACCAGTCAGCTAACCCGGGTTTAACTCCGTCAACTGCATGGAATGGAGATTTGGGAGTATCTTTTTCAAATAATGCTTTAGGCTTGTTTACTGTCAATGCGTTTTATAAAGAAATTTCAAATCTCGTTTATTATATGCCGGATTACCAGCCTTATTTAGATAGTAATCCAAGTGAAGTGATAGCGCCCCAATCGATTCTTAACAATCTTCCGGGGCTTGCGTATTATGACACTTCATGGTTTCATAATAACAAAAACTCTAGTGTTACTCTTCCGGTGAATTGTCCAAACTTAGCTTATGTTAGAGGAATAGAGCTGTCATGGCAGACTCATTTATGGTACTTGCCATCGGTTTTAAGCGGTTTGGTCCTCGATCTTAATATTTCGTTTATGAATTCGCAAATGCAATACCCATATTTTGCACAGGATTCTGTTGGTTTTGTAAAGAGTGGATTTGGCACTACTACCGTATATAAATATAAATATTATACTAGATCGGCGCCGGTTATAAATCAGCCGAATGAAACTTATAATGCAATAATTGGCTGGGATTATTTGGGTTTTAGCGCAAGAGTCTCTTTTAGATACCAGGGACAAACATTAACAGGCTTGGATGCAAGATACTCGCTGCAGGACGCTTATTTTGGCAATTTGTGGATAACTGATATTTCCCTGTCGCAGAAGTTTCTTGATAAGTTTACCGTTTATGCTAATTTGACAAATGTTAATGACCATATTGATACTTATTATATATCTAGCTCATACGGACCTTTACCGACAAGTGACCAATCGTATGGGTTTAGGGCGTTTCTTGGGCTTAGCGTTAACTTATAAAAAAAATATTTAGCTGAAATTTTATTTTGATTAAATATTTCTATTAATTAATTAAATGTATCCTGAAAGGAGGTAGTTGGAGTAAATAATTTTAGTGCTTTAATTAATTTTTTGTTTCAATTTTAATTATTTTGGAGGAAAAAAATGAAAGGTAAGTATTTACTTTCGTTACTTTTAAGCTTTGTGTTTATAAGCTTTGTTGTTAATGCTCAAACACCAACAAGTCCGCAAACCCCGCCATGGCCGGCTAATGTGGATACTGTTTGGCTTACAGGTGGTCAGGCTAATGCAGGTGTGCTTGAAAATGCTATTTCTGGTGATACTGTTAATGGTGTAAGAGTAAATCCTAATAGGGTTTACGCACTGTATGCAAATCAAATTTATTTTCAAAATTCCGCATTTACTTTCTCTGATTCTCATGCTACTTTAAATATTTTGGGGCAGCCTGGTTGGTCAACTGGCGGAAATAAACCAATTATAATTATGGTTTGTCCAAATGGCGTAGAGCAAGGGAGTAATCTGATTACAGGCAGTATCCATTTGGATAACCTTTATTGGCTCGCCATGGACCTGGTGGGAAATCAACCTAATGACCCGTTTCAAATGAGTACAGATGTTGGTGTACCGCAGTCAGTAGTCGCAAATAATTGCTTATTTGAATTTGCACCGACTTTGGACTGGTTCAATACCGATGCATGGCATTACGGTGCTAAATTTAAATTTACCAATTGTTATTGGCGTGATCAATTTTACGGAGCTCAGTGGTGGGGTGGAAGAGTACTTTATATGAAACATCCGGTTGATAGTCTTTGGGTTGAAAATTGCTGCGTAACCGAAGGTGGTCTTGTATTCTTAACCCAGAATTCACTTGTCGTGTTCAATTATTACAACCATAATACTATAATCAATACTAATAAGTATTGGCAATTGGGTCAAAATTTTCTTGAAGGATATTGGGTTAATAACATATTCCTTAACGAAAACTGGGTAGGTGAAGATTCAGTAAATATTGCGGCAGGGCAGGATCAGGATGGAGAATTTTTCTCAACCATAGATCTTGATACTCTTTATGTTACTGACGGTAGCTTAAAAAACCATATACAGGTTCAAGCTAATTATTTGAATGCCGATTCAACGATTAATCAGAGCTTGTTAGGGTTGAGTAACCAGCACGAATTTGTTTATAATAATATGCATTACACAGATACAACAATGTTAGATGCATATTATTTAAATGAAGGCGGAGCATTTGATACAAGTTATGTAGGTATGCCTTATCCTGCTTCTTATGTTAATTGGAGTGGCAAGGCTCCGATTGCTCCAGTTCAAAACATTCCGGGAGAATGGATGAATTGGCGTACGGCAGGTTTATTTGATGGACATTTACCTACTTGGGTAGCAAAGAATAATTTCTCTGCGCCATTTAATACAGTTACACCGGCAATTTCCAGTAAAGCCGTAGGGGTTTTGATGGGTGAATGGGATGAAGCGCAATATGGCTCTCCTCAATGGAGTGGTACAACACTTCAAGGTGAATTGACTAACTGGCCCACATGCAACTATTTGTTCGGCGATTTTACTGCTACTACTTTGCCCGGTTATGACCAAAATGGAATTAAAACAGAAACCAACGGTTCAGGTATTGCGAAATTTTCCGATTTGATGGAAAATTTAAACCAAGCCGGAACGGTAGTAAAATCCGATATTGATCAATTACCAATTGGTTGTTTACTCTTTGATGATGTTAACAATGCTTCATATATTGCGACAAATGAGCAAAATCTAGTTGAGTTTAATTTGGTTAAAGCCAAATACAATAGCTTAACTGGTGTAAAGTTAGCTAATAATACTCTGCCTGTTGTCTATAAGCTATCTCAGAATTATCCTAATCCGTTCAACCCGACTACGAACATTAGCTACGCTATTCCTACCAGTGGAAATGTATCTCTTAAAGTATACAATATCCTTGGTCAGGAAGTTGCTACTGTTTTCTCAGGATTCCAGAAAGCCGGAGCTTACATAGCTAATTTTGATGCTTCAAGACTTGCAAGCGGTGTTTATTTCTATCGTTTACAAGCCGGTCAGTTCTCTGAAACAAAGAAAATGATGTTTTTGAAGTAATAATTAGTTAAGTCTGATTATTTCATAAATATTTTCTGTTATAAAAGCAGCCGGTGAATAACCGGCTGCTTTTTTTTTCAATTTTGAATTTTTACAAGGTCATTCATCATGCCTGAGAAAAGTCCCTTCATATTTATTTTTTTCTTTATTATTAACTTTTTACCTGTCATATTTGCTCAAACAAATCAATCAAATATGAAATTAGTAATAAATAACCTGGGTTATTATGAGGTGCAAAGCCTTAATGTTATGGTTTTTGACGATTTTTATCCTGAGGGTCATCAGGGCGGGTTGACAATAGTACAATTTGGTAAAAGGGTTGCTGCCAACGGTGATGTAAGGATCGATCCTGCGCCGGGGCAATGGTCCCCTATTCCCAAAATGGGAAAGAAATATGTTGATAAGGCAAATGGAATAATCAAAGTTGAATTATGGTACCCTGATTCCAGCAGGGATAAAAAAGGGTTTAATCCAATTGATTATCCGGATTTAAAGTTTAAATATTCCGTAAGAACACAAGCGGTTGGACAAAGTATAAAGGTAATTGTGGACCTTGAAAAACCACTGCCCGCGAATTGGGCTGATAAAGTTGGGTTTAATCTGGAATTGTTTCCCGGTGCCTATTACGGCGAACATTATTTGATGGATAATAATCCCGGGTTGTTTCCCCGGCAGGCAGGCAGCCGTATTGATGTTGATAACAATAATAATCTTGTAATAAATCCGCTAATTGTTGGTAAAAAATTAATTATTTCGCCGGATAATGAAGAAAAGGAAATTAAGTTTGAGAGTTATAAAAGCAATTTGGAATTAATTGATGAAAGCGGATTATATAATAACGGGTGGTTTGTATTGCGTTCAACTATACCTGCCGGCGCCGTTAAAAATGCAGTTGAATGGCTGATTACACCCACGGTTAATACAGATTGGCGGTACAAACCGGTTATACAAATTTCACAAATAGGCTATCATCCCCGGCAAGTCAAATTTGCGGTAATAGAGCTTGATAAATTAACTGAAAAATATGATTCTGTTCAATTGATAAAAATTAATGAGGGCTCACAAAATATTGTCAAATCCGATAATAATCCTTTGCCCTGGGGTAATTTTTTAAGGTATAAATATTTGCGCTTCGATTTCAGCGGTGTTACTGAAGAAGGATTGTATAAAATAAAGTACGGCAATGTAGAATCGAATGAGTTTGTTATTAAAAATGACGTCTTTACAAATAATGTTTGGCAGCCTACATTAGAATATTTTCTTCCCGTTCAAATGTGTCATATGAGAGTTGAAGATAGGTACAGGGTGTGGCATGGACTCTGCCATATGGATGATGCTTTAATGTCTCCGGTTAATCACGACCATTTTGACGGATATGAGCAGGGAAAGTCTACTTTAACAAGTTTCCAATCCGGCGATCATGTGCCCGGCTTAAATATCGGGGGCTGGCATGATGCAGGCGATTATGATTTGAGAATTGAATCCCAAACCGGAACAGTATACAAACTTTCGCTATGCTATGAATTTTTTAAGAATGATTATGATGGGACATCAATAAATCAAAAAACAAGGCTGGTGGAATTAAATAGACCCGATGGTAAGCCGGATATCCTTCAGCAGATGGAGCACGGATTATTATTTATTGTCGGCGGCTATGAATCAATGGGAAGGTTCTTTAGGGGCATTCAGGAAGCGACTCTTCATCAGTACGTCCTTCTTGGTGAAGCAGCAAATGCTACTGATAATCTTATTTTTAAACCTGATGGAAAAGATCCGGTGCTGAATAACCCGCTCCCGGAAGATGACCGGCTGGTGTTTACAGAAGAAAATTCTGAAAGCGAGCTTTACACTGCACAGGTTCTATCGGCAGCTAAAAGAGTGCTGGATACATACAACCCGGAATTATCGGATAAATGCCTGAAAATTTCGGAAGAATTATATAAGTTTAATTCTTCTGCGCCGGTGGAAGCTAAAATAAATACTGCCGCCGAACTTTATTTGACTACTTCAAAAGAAGAGTATAAAAGATTATTGACAGACAACGTGGATATAATAAGTAAAAATCCAATGAATTACAGTATCGTTCTTGGCAGGGTTGTAAAAAAAATAAATGATAAAAAGTTTACGGATAAAATTGAACTTGCAGTTGCTGAAGCTTTCAAAACAATTTCGGAACAGCAAAAAGAAAATCCTTACGGTGTGCCTTATAAGCCATATATATGGGGGGCTGGCTGGGAGATTCAGTCGTTTGGAGTCGATCAATTATTCCTGCATATCGGTTTTCCCAAAATATTTGGTTCCGAATACGCTTTTAATGCGTTAAATTTTGTTCTTGGCTGCCACCCGGGTGAGAACACCGCTTCTTTTGTCTCCGGTGTGGGCGTTAATTCTTTAACTGTTGCATATGGTTTTAACAGAGCCGATTGGTCATACATTCCCGGTGGTGTCGGAAGTGGTACGGCTTTGATTCGTCCCGATTTACCGGAGTTAAAAATATGGCCTTATTTTTGGCAGCAGGCTGAATACGTAATGGGTGGCGGAGCAACCGATTTTATGCTCCTGGCTATGGCTGCTGATTATTTGTTTAATTCCGAATAACTACGACCTTTAGGGTGTTGATTAAAAACCTGATATATAAAAGCCCGAGCTGCTATGCAATTTCCGCCCTGTCGTAAAGTGATGGCTATGCCAAAGAACGGGGTTAGTGCTTGGTCAATTTAGAATTATTACATAGTGGCGGCAATGCAGAAACTTGGGGCTTTTTAATTAACCTCCGAGGCTTGGCTTCAACCTCGGTTTAATCTTTCCGGGGTCGAATTCCCAGTCGCTTGCGACGAATCCTGGCTCCGTATTTGTATTTCGATACCCCACCGCTTGCGGCGGGGTAGTTCATAAATCTTTTACTTTAATTATTGGTGATAATTATGAATAATTCTTTTCTTAAAAAAAATATTATCAGGCTTTCATTTCTTTTGATTGCTGTCGCTTTTGTCTCTTTTAAGTTTTACAACGAAAAAGCAAAAAAAAATACTGAAAAAATCGAAACAAATAAAGACAGTATTTCGGTTGATTTAAAACATGTACTCAATGATGAGTTTAAGTTATTTTATCCTTTATCTATTGATACTGTATACGGAGGCTATTTCAGTGATATAGATTATAAATGGGAGTTAAAAGGCAGACAGGATAAAATGATTGTCACGCAGGCAAGACATATATGGTCCAATTCAAATGCGGCTCTGTTTTATCCCGACAAAAGCACATTTCTCAAAACCGCCGCATATGGTGTGGAATTTTTAAAAAATTTTATGTGGGATAAAGAATTCGGAGGATTCTATAATATAGTCGATAGAAAAGGAATGCCGTATAAAGATTATACTACTAAAAAAATAATAAAACAGATTTACGGAAATGCCTTTGCAATATACGGGCTCGCGGCTTATTATAAAGCTTCCGGCGATACTTCGGCATTAAATCTGGCAATAAAAACTTTTTATTGGATTGAAAAACATAGCTATGATCCCGAATACGGCGGTTATTTTCAGTTCGTTTCAAGGGAAGGAGAGCCTTTCCCAGAGGGTTATAGAGGAATACCACCAAAAGATCAAAATAGCATGATCCACATCATGGAAAGTTTTACCGAATTATACAGCGTTTGGCCGAATGAATTATTGAAGGAACGCCTTAATGCATTGCTGTTATTAATAAGAGATACTGTCATAGGGGATAAAGGTTATATGATTTTGTACTTTAAACGTGATTGGACTCCTATTTCATATAAAGATTCAATTGAGGTCGCAAGGCGTATGAATTATGAGCTTGATTATATTTCTTTCGGACATGATGTTGAAACAGCTTATTTAATGCTTGAAGCATCTAAGACTCTTGGCTTTTCAAGTGATACGACTACTCTTAGGATAGCAAAACAATTAGATGATTTCGCTCTCATGTACGGATGGGATTCGGTGAATGGTGGTATATATGACGGGGGATATCCTTTCAAAGATGAAAACAAAATTAAAATAGTAAAAAATACTAAGGAATGGTGGTGCCATATTGAAGCCGCAAATTCTTTCCTTATGATGTCTGAATTATTTCCTGACGATAAGTTAAATTATTATGAAAAATTTTGTGTTGAGTGGAATTATATTAAAACATATCTGCTTGATAATAAATACGGGGGATGGTATTTCGACGGCATAGATAAAACTCCCGGCAGTAAATTTGCTCCGAAAGCATCTATCTGGAAGTGCAATTATCATACGTCAAGAGGATTGATTAATTGTATCAGGATGCTTGGCAGCTTAGAATAAATTTATTTGATTTGTTGTCCTGAATCTGAATTGACAATGCAGCAATAATTCTTTTTGCTTTAAGGAATAAGATGAAGAGAAAAAGCTTTTTAATCACTGTCCCTCTAGCCGGTTTGTTACTCGGGATGCAGAGTTTCTTGTGGGGCAAAAATAAGGAAATTTTGAAGAACTGGACGGGGATAAATAATAATAAAACTATTGAAAAAGTAAAAAGGGCAATGCTGTCTATGCAGAGGGCTACCTGGGAGCAGGGGGTGGCTATGCAGGCAATGCTTGAACTTGGTGAAACAGAATTGGTTATTTTGATGGCAAAGGATGCTGTCCTGCGCCAATTAAAGGACGGCAGGTTAGCGATGCTTGGTGAAGAATTTGCGCTAAGTGATGCAGCTTCACCGGGTGAGGCTGTTTTGTTTGCAGCTAAAAAAACCGGGAACTCTGTTTTAATGGATGGCTTTAATAAAATGCTTGAGTATATTTTGAATAAAGCCCCAAGGACAAGCGAAGGAATTATATATCATTTTTCAAATATACCTCAAATATGGAGCGATATAAACTATATGCTGCCGCCATTTTTAGCCGCTGCAGGTAGATATAATGAAGCAATTAAGCAGATTGACGGAACTTTCAGTTGTTTATGGAATCCTGATAAAAAGCTGTTATCGCATATGTGGGACTGCGAAAAAAAAGTATTTGTACGAAAGGAATGCTGGGGTGTTGGTAATGGATGGTCTGCCGCCGGGTTAACAAGGGTAATCAGAGCTTTACCGGATTCAATGAAAAGTGAAAAGAAAAAGCTTATTAGTCGGGTAAAAGATATAATCGACGGCTGCCTGGTTTATATGCGGGGCGATGGGTTATTTCATAATATTGTTGATAATCCCGCTGCATTTGTTGAGACTAATCTGGCTCAAATGTTGGCATATTCAATATATAGAGGTATTCGCGGCGGATGGATTGACCCCGGTTATAAGGAAAAAGCCGATAAAATGCGGCTGGCTGCTCAATCAAAGGTAGATGATTTAGGACTTGTCCAGGGCGTCTGCGGTTCTCCGGAATTCAATCATCCGGGTACCGCTGCGGAGGGGCAGGCGTTTTTTATTTTAATGGAAACCGCTTATAACGAATTATAATGTTATATGAAAAATCTATTAACTATGCAGTTACGGCTCTTGAAATTGATGCTTCCTTTATAAAATTTACAAGTTGTTCACTTGTTGCATTCCCTGCTAACCTGACTTTTCCGACTTCAATAACCGGTAGAGAATGAATCCCTTTTGAAATTACTATATCGGGTCTCAGAGTTATATCGACTTCTTTTAACTTAAATTCCATTCTTGGCTGCAACTCTTTGAGCCTATTTCTGATAATTGCGCAAAAAGGACATCCTAATCCGGTATAGAGTACGACATTTACAGGTGTTGGATCTAATTGCTTTATTGCCGGCTCATCATCCATAGTTCCATATCCCATGTAATTTGAGATTAACGGAAAATACCGGGTATAAATCCGCAGAGAAAGGGGAATAAGCAAAACCCAAAAAATAAATTCAAGATAGAGACCTTTTATTAGGAAAAAAACTATTCCTCCGGCAAGAATAAGCAAAGTGGAGTATATAAAAGAAATGTTGCACTGCTGTTTCATCATTCCTCCTATAAAGCAGATTTATTATTATTTATTACGGCATTTATATTATGACATATAACATTATATATGAATGATCTCCCTTTTTCAATTTTCCCTATTCATCAAAATAGCTCAATAAATAAGTAAATTAAATTTAATAATTAATATTTTAATAATAAATACCTTCGGTGTCAAAAATAATTTTTTATTCGATAAAAATGCTTAATAAAATAACTTGTTTACTAAATGGGTACGCCGGCAGGCAATTGCATTCTAATGTTCTATTGCAATAAAATACTCTCCCTTCCGTTCGTAACGAAAACCTTGGCGCTATGGGAGGGATTCGGGCTTGCTTGTAGGCTGGGATTAGTTATTGACAAAATGGCTGTTTATCAAATTTTCGCGGAATCTGTATTATGGTAACTTGCACTATTATCATCATTGAGAAATATTGCTTGCTGTTCGTTTGTAAATAGTTGATAAATCCCTTAGATTAATACATTATTCTTTAGCTTTCTATTTGAAAAGTAATCCTGGAAGGAATCTCCTAATAACGAAAAATGCATGCTCAAGAAAAAACTTCCTTAAATTAATCGGTTTGGCGCTGTAATAAAGGTAGATGAGGCATACAAACAATTGCTTTTGGGTGAAGAGAGTAATGAACTTCCCGGCTATTGCTGATGTGGCAGCTATATTTAACGGATGATTGTTGAATTTGATGAGTATGATAAAAGTATTTTTTATTGAATCGGTGAAAGCTATAAATATTTAATAAAGAATGACCTTGCCGAAGGAAAAGTTTAATTGGATTAAATTAGTTGTAGTTTAATAACTCATTTTATGCAGTTATTCAAATTTCATTAAATGACCCCGGGTGGTGGCTGTGCCAAAAGTCGGTGTGATTTTATTACATAGGAATGGCTATGCCAAATATCTTTTGCATACATGTGCTGATAATTTTTAAATAATGATTAAATAATTATAAAGGCGGTATTATGAAAGTATTATTTATAGGAGGCACGGGTAATATTAGTACGTCTGTTAGTAAATTATGTGTTGAAAACGGAATCGATTTATATTTACTTAACAGGGGTTTTAGAGGAGTTGAGGTACCGGGCGCAAAATTTATCAGGGGGGATATATCTTATATTGAACAGTTAGTTCCTGTTCTTAAAGATTATAAATGGGATGCTGTTGTTAATTGGATTGCTTTTACTGAGAATGATGTTGAAAGAGATATCAATTTATTTAAAGGTAAAACAAAACAATATTTTTTTATCAGTTCGGCTTCGGTTTATCAAAAACCCCCCGTACACCCCGTAATAACTGAATCCACTCCTTTATATAATCCCTTTTGGGAATATTCACGTAACAAAATTGCATGTGAAGAAAGGTTGAATCGTGCGTATCGTGAAGACAACTTCCCTGTTATAATTGTACGCCCTTCATTAACCTATGATACTGTTTTTCCGGTGGCTTTAGGCGGGTGGACAGAGTACAATATTATAAATAGATTAAAAAAAGGAGAAAAAATAATTATTCACGGTGACGGCGCTTCTTTATGGACTATTACGCATGCTGAGGATTTTGCCAAAGGTTTTGTAGGACTTATAGGTCACCAACAAGCAACTGGGCATTCGTTCCATATCACTTCTGATGAAATCCTTACCTGGAATCAAATCTATCAAGCTGTTGCAGATGCTGTAGGTGTTGAACCAAATATTATTCATATCCCTTCGGATTTTATTTGCAGGATTGACGAAACTCAAATAGGAAACTTACTCGGGGATAAAGCTTTGAGCGTTATATTTGATAACTCCAAGATCAAAATGTTTGTCCCTGATTTTAAAGCGGTCATTCCTTTTAACCAGGGAATTAAAAGAACCCTGGCTTGGTTCGATGCAGATCCTAAACGGCAGGTTATTTCAAAAAAGACTGATGATATGCTGGATAAGATAATAAAGGAATATGAAAAAAGATAAAATAATCTTTTCCCAAAATTTTTTGTATGCCGTACTTTTGAATAAAAACACCCATTTTTATTCCTTTTTGTGCATCGCGGCTATGTTTTGGGTGACTTAACGGTAGGATTAATTGTATCCTCGCATTTACCATATATTTCAATTTTAAAACTGAATAATATTGCGGCATTTTTGATATATTTACTTTCGGTAAGTGGTTGTTCTTTTGTGGTTGATTGTTCTGGTTATAAAATATATTTTATGTAGGAATTTGATTTGCCTGCCTGACAGTAGACAGGTAAAATGTACAATATCTCTTCCCGTCATATTAAGATGGGAGACATTAGCAGGTAAATTTTTTAAAAGCTATAATGCATAAAAAAATAAAACAAATCTGGGCTTTTGTCTTTTTACTCTTTGTTACTCTTACCTATCTGACTATAAATTTTTTGGAGTACAAATCAACTGAAGAAGGAATAAAGACAATTTATTTTGCCGACAGGATGACAGCCGCACATAAAATATTAATCGATCGGTACAATGAACTTCATAAAGGTAAAATAAAGATTGTACCGATTGACTTCCCTAATGATGATTTCAGCACTAATGAAAGAAAAGAATTAGTTGCAAGATCATTAAGGGGAAGGGGAGACGGCATTGACCTTTTTGCGGTTGATCCAATCTGGGTACAAAGATTTGCCAAGTGGGCGGAACCGCTTGATAAATATTTCACGGGTAAAGAAAAAGATGCCCTGTTAACCAAGGCGCTGGCATCATGTTATAACGATGGGGAACTTGTTGCAATCCCTTTGGACCTTGTCCAAACTATTTTGTATTATCGTGAAGATATATTAAAAAAAATAAAGAACGGCAATGAAATTATTGACAAAATCCGGAGAGGGATTACCTGGGATGATTTTATAAAATTGAAGAGTGAGATAGGATTGAATAATCCTTATTACTTTTTCCCTGCTGCCGATTATGAAGGGCTGGTTTGCAGTTTTATTCAAGAACTTCTGAGCCTGGAGCCGGAATATTTCCAAAAAGAAGGGTTTAATTTTAAAACACCGCAGGCGCAGAAATCATTACAGCTTTTAGTTGATCTTGTAAACAAATATAAAATAAGTCCGTATGCCGTAACCCAATTTACGGAAATCCATTCTTATGAACGTTTTATTAAAAATGACGGAATATTTCTTAAAGGCTGGCCTACGTATGACAAAGACTTTAAAGATTATTCTTATGATACTTTAAAGCAAAATAATCTGCGAAAGGCTCCTACCCCGCATTTTACCGACGGCAGGTCCACTTCTCTTCTGGGCGGGTGGGATCTTATGATTTCAAAATTTTCCGATAAGAAACCGGAAGTAATTGATTTCGTCAAATTCTTAATTAGTGAAAAATCCCAGGAAATATTTTACCTTAACAGCGGCTTCTGCCCAATATTGAAAAAATTTTATGACGATTCGCTTTATCTGAAAAAATACCCGGAATTTATTAGTTACAAAGAATTATTAAAAACCGCTGTTTCCAGACCTTGCAACAAGGAGTATACTAAGTATTCCAAAATTATGTCTTTTTATTTTAATGAAGCAATTGAAAATAAAATTTCCGTAAAAATTGCACTGCTAAAATCTACAAGAGCAATACAATCTGATAAGATGATCCTGCAATAATTATTTAAATTATGCTCAGAAAAAATCTCAAAAATAAAGTATCCCAATATCACTTCGAAATAAAGCATATTACTATCTTTTTTACGGTATTAATACTCTTCCAGATTGTGATGGTATTTATTCAAAAAACTTCTCTTAATGATTTCTTATCGGAAACTCAGGATTGGTACAAAAAGTATTCTGCAGAACGCTTTGCTATCATTACTTCAACGAGCATGGAATTATTATTTGAAAATTTATTTCTCAATAAATCAATTTCCGATTTAGAAGATGAAAAAATTGTTTATTCATTTAACGTCATTTTTAAAACCCCTCTTATTCAAAAATCTGCAGATGACATTTGCTTAATTCTTATACGGGACAGGCAGCTTTATATAGTTGACAGCGGACAAAAATTAGACGACTTTTTACGGGGAACTCTTAAGCCGTACGACCCCGGTGTCCATGCTCATGGTGAAGCTTTAAGTTTCTTTTTATCCTTAAAAGATAAAATAAAAGGAACGGAAGTAATTTACAGCAACCTTGTTAATAAAAAGACATTTAACATCCTTGTCCCTTTTGTGCCGAATGGCGAATATCTTGGCGTAATGTACCTGAAAGTTACGCCTGATTTTTCTTTTTTAACCGATGAGATTGCTTCAAACTTTGATAAAGTATCTTTGTTGTATTCATCTCTTATTTTCTTAGGCTTAATTGCCATATTCCTTGTTTCATCACAGGCAGTGAGGGAAAGAAATGAAGCACAGAGAAAATTATTTGAGGAGCATAGTGAAAATTTGGAAAAACAAATACAATTTGAAAAGGAATCTCTTTTTACAAAACGTATTTATCATACTCATCATAAAGCCGAAAAAATAATGGGCTTTATTAAGGAGGATGTAAGACGGATGGAACCGGAAAATCTTGAGATCATTAAAAGCAGGGTGATTACTTATTCCAACTTTATTTCGCGCATTATATATGATATGAAATGGTATGATCAGGAAATAAATACAATTGTTAACCCCATGTTTAATACTGATATAAATAAAGTAATTAAATTTATTTTAGAACATGTGTTCTTAAGGATTTCCAGTAAAAACGATATGTTTGAATTTAAAGTCGACCTGGATGAATTTATTCCGAAGGTTAAAGTGAATGAATTTGTTGTGTGGGAAATATTAGAACCTTTAATTCAAAATAGTATTGATCACGGCAACAAAAGATCAATCACAATCTACATTAAGACTAAGTATGACAAAGAAAGTAATCGGACAATAATCATAATTGAAGATGATGGTGTAGGTATTGTAAATGAGTTGTTGGAGATAAATGAAAACGGAATGAAAAAAATATTTTTAGAACATGAAACAACCAAGTCCCATTTGAATATAAATTCAGGATACGGTTGTTATATCGCTTACCAGATGGCTGTAGGAAGATGCGGATGGAATCTTGATGCTGAGAATTTAACTGGTAGCGGGTGCAGGTTCACTATTAAAATACAAAATTAGAATGAGGAATTAATGATTGCAAATAATAGTCATATAAACATCCTTCTTGTTGAAGATGAAGATTTTGATGTTAAAAGGATTAAAAATACTGTCAATTATTATGATACAAGAATAAAAGTGCTCGATACTGTCTCAAATGGAATGGCGGCATTGGACCTGATTGGCAATAATGCGGATAAATATGATGTTGTAATATTAGATTATCAAATATCGGGCGGGTTAAAAGGCGAAGAGCTTATTTATAAAATAAAAGAGTGTGACCCTTTTATACAGATTATTGTTATTACTAAAATGACGATAAATATTACTGATTATAACTTTGCAAATAACCTTATTAAATCGGGCGCATTTTGGTATGGCACTAAATATCCCGGCAATATTGAAGATTATATTTATCAACCGACGGATTTTATCCTTAGCATTTTTAATGCTTATGAAAAGAAAAAACTTGAAAAGCATAATATCAAATCAGATAAAAAACTGAAACAAAATATTTATAATCTGTTAGAGATGAAGAAAATTATCGGCGAATCCGAGCCCATAGTTCAGCTTAAAGATTGTATTGAAAGATATGCCAAAACAGATGTTAATATTTTGGTTAACGGACCTTCCGGTACCGGAAAAGAATTGGTCGCCTGGAATATTCATCTTAAGAGTAAAAGAAAATATGAGAATTTTGTGCCTATTAATTGCGGAAGTATTCCCGCTGAATTAATTGAAAGCGAATTATTCGGTTATGAGAAGGGAGCTTTTACGGGGGCTAACAGCAGTAAACAGGGGCTGTTTGAAATTGCGCATAATGGCACTATATTTCTTGATGAAGTTGCTGAACTGCCTCTTCCGGCGCAGGTAAAATTATTACGCGTTATCCAGGAAGGTGAAATAGAAAAAATAGGCAGGAGGCAGAAACTTTCTGTTAATGTCAGAATAATTGCAGCGACAAATAAAAATCTTACCAATGAAGTTAACAACGGCAGGTTTAGAGAAGATTTATACTACCGGCTGAATGTTGTGCCTCTGGATATTGTCCCTTTGAGGCAAAGAGGAGATGATATAATTTTATTGTTTGATTATTTTATTCAATACTTTAGCCAGGATCTTGAAGTTGAAATTCCAAAAGTTGAAGATAAAGCTAAGGAAATATTACTTAATTATAAATGGCCCGGGAACGTAAGAGAATTAAGAAATGTTGTGCAAAGACTTATTCTCAATTGCCATGGCACCATTAACGCCAAAGACATCAGCAACCCGATGATTTTAAGAGACCATGGTATTGTAAAAGAAGAAACCGATTTTAACGACTTGTACCAGGGGCAGGTCCTTCAATTAAAAGAAATGGAAAAGATTTTTAGAAAAAAATATTTCCAATATGTTAGGAGTATTTCTAGTTCCGATTCAAGTGCTGCTGAAAAATTGGGACTTGCTCCATCCAATTATTATAGAATGTGTAAGGAACTGGGAATTAAGTAATTGATTCAGCTTAACCGCTAATTGTTTTATCCTTAGCAGCCTGTGATTTCAGTTATGAGTCTTCTGAAATTAAAATTTCTCTTCGGTTAATCTGAATATAACCCATTCATCCATTGGTTTAGCGCCTATGTTTTTGTAAAAATTTATAGAGGGTTTATTCCAATTTAATACTGCCCATTCCACGCGTCCGCAATTTCTTTCTTTTGCTAAGTTTATTAAAAATTGTAGTAATGCCTTGCCTATTCCATTCCCTCTTAAATGCGGGCGAACATATAAATCTTCAAGATAGATCCCCGGACGTCCTATAAAAGTTGAGAAGTTATGAAAGAAAACCGCCTGTCCCGCCGGTTCGCCGTTATATTCCGCAATCAATATTTCAACAAAGCGTTTTTCACCAAATAATGACTCTCTTAAAAGTTCTTCGGTGGCTTTTACCTGGTGTAAAAGTTTTTCATACTCCGCCAATTCATTAATAAATGTCAGGATCAGCGGGATATCTTCTTCGGCGGCTTGTCTGATTATAATATCATTGGGTAGATTGTTCATAGATTTTATTGATGTTTATTAACAAATGATGCTTTGTTTTTAGTGGTAACGCTAAGTTTAAGGATTACGACAATGATACCTGTAGATTTAGGTTTTTAAAATATACACGGGATAAATCAATATTCACTTGAAGATCTAATGATAGAGCAATAATATTACTTTATTTGTTTGAAAACTCTTTCCCAATTTTTGTCCTGAATAATCCATCGACTCTAAGCGCGGCAAATGCAAAAAGATAACCAAATGCGGAACCTATTATTGCGCCTCCCAAAATATCTGAAGGATAATGAAGTCCAAGGTATACTCTTGAAATTGCAACAAGTGATGCGGTAGTAAATAGCAGCCATTCTAATTTTGGAAATAATTTGTAGAAAAAAACTGCCCCTGCAAAATTGTTAACCGCATGATTTGATGGGAATGAAAACGTGCCGGTACAGCCTAACGGTGTTATTACATCCTGCAGCGCATTACACGGACGCAACCTGTGAAAAATATCCTTTACAAATGCAGCGCTTAACCTGTCGGTCAAAATAATAAGCAGGATTATTCCAATAACTGCTATCTTTCCGCGTCTTCCTCCCTTAAAAAAGCTGATTCCCAATAGGATCATATATGCTATGAACCAGTTGTTCACATTTGTAATTATACTGAAAAACTTATCCAATGCTCCGCATGATAGGGTGTGATTAAAGAAATAAAATATTAATAGATCAATCGAATAGAGAAAATTAGACATAATAATCCTTTTTAAGAGGATAAATATTTATTATGTAAAAATATTCATGGTATATTGAATTTCCTATATGATAATGCATTAAGATTAAAAATTTATTTAAATTATATGAGAAATTGAAGCAATATCGGCGTTTAATAAATTATATAATTATTCCGCTGTGATTTCTTCTAAAAAAAATATAAGTTAGAAATATATAATTGGAAAAACTTATGAGCAGTGTTAGCAGCCAATCTGTTTTTGATTATATTTATAGGGGTGGCGTAGTCTTTTCCGCAAAAGAATATGCGCTGGTGAGAAAAGAAACTAAATCTCTCCTTGTAACTCCGCTAAAGGTATTATCTCTTCTTATTGCCATTTCCGGTTTGTTCGCGATGTTATTTGAGGTGCGTTATTTTTCACAGTATTCACTCCAGGTTTATTTTACAAGGCTGCTTGCAACTCTAATTGCATTTTTTGTCCTTGTTTTGATGTATACAAAATTTGGGCAGGAAAAACCAATTATACTGGTTCACGCCCTTCTTGCGGTAATGATAGTTTCTTCCGGTTATATGATCTTATTAATTCCATCCACATTGGTTGTAAATACTCAAATTGTTGGATTAATGATTTTTACATCTGCTTTATTCCTAAGTTGGGATGTCAAAAATCAAATTATCGTTGCTATATATTATAACCTTGTATTTGCAACGGCAATCCTGATAAATGATAAGAGCATTTATTTCCTGCCTCATATGTATGAAATGGTCATTTTCGTATTGTTCCTGAGCGTAATCTCTGTAATAGGGAGTGCGGTCAATTTTAAATTGAGAATGCAGCTTGCCGAAAGATCATTCCTTGCAGAATTATCAGGACAAAAATTTCATTCCATTTTTGAAAATTCTGCCGAGGGTATGTTCCAATCCAATATAGGCGGTAAATTTCTAACGGTAAATTCAGCGCTGGTAAAAATTCTTGGATATGACAGCATGGAAGAATTATTAAAAATAGATATTTCGGAAGCGCTTTACAAAAACCCGGAAGAAAGAGAAAAATTAATAGCGGAATTAAAAAAAAGTGGTTCGCTTAATAATAATGTAATGACTTTAAAAAAGAAAGACGGCTCGGATATTATTGTTCGCCTGAATGCCCACCTGATTGCCGATGACTATGGAAACCATTATTATTTTGAAGGCAATATGCAGGATATAACTGATCAGGTTATTGCCGATGAAAAAAGAAGAAAAATTGAAGAAGAATTACGCGCTGAAAAGATGAAATCAGACAGGCTTGCAAAAGAAGCTACCGAGTCTACTAATATCAAAAGTCAGTTCCTTGCCAACATGAGCCACGAAATAAGAACTCCCATGAACGGCATTTTAGGCTTTCTTTCTTTAATTGAAAAGGGAGCATATAAAGACAAGGATGAATTGAAACAATTTACCGGTAATGCAAAGCAGTCTACTGAACTGCTTCTGGATATTATAAACGATATCCTGGATCTTTCCAAAATTGAATCGGGTAAGATGGTTCTTGAAAGCACAGAGTTCAATATAGGCGATATTATAGAAGAATCGATTTCACTGTTATCATCTAAGATAATTGAAAAAAATATTAAAGTCACTGCAAATATTCTTAAAAATTCAGATGTCTTTCTTATCGGAGATCCTACAAGGCTTAGACAAATATTCCTTAACCTGTTGAGTAATGCTGTTAAATTCACCGGGAAGGGAGAAATTAAAGTTGACGTTTCGACGGAAAAAATAGATGAGGAAAATATTATTTTGCATGCTTCCGTTCAGGATGAAGGAATTGGCATAGCAACGGACAAGATTGGCGAACTATTTAAGCCATTTACACAAATTGACGGTTCGCATACGCGTAAATACGGCGGCACAGGTCTCGGTTTGGTCATATGCAAAGAATTTATTACAATGATGGGCGGAAATATAAATGTAGAAAGTGAAAAAGGTAAAGGGAGCAGGTTCTTTTTTACTGCCAAACTGAAAAAACAAAAGTATATTGCCGTTCCTTCAATCACCGGCCGTTTAAGCGAAGAAGCAAACGAATCTATAGCAGATGTAGATCAGCATAATTTGCTTAAAAAAGAAAGGGGTAAGTATAAATTACTTCTTGCTGAAGACAATTTGATTAACCAGATTGTTGCTCTGAGAATTCTTAGTGACTGCGGTTACAATATAACTCCGGTTAATAATGGTATCGAAGTTTTGAATATATTAAAAGAAAAATCTTTTGACTTGATTCTTATGGATGTTCAAATGCCTGAGATGGACGGTTATTCTGCTACAGGAGAAATAAGAAAGCTTAACAATATTGCTGCCGGTATTCCTATTATAGCTCTTACTGCCCATGCACTGATGGGAGATAAAGAAAAATGTTTAGAAGCTGGTATGAATGATTATGTGTCAAAACCTATCGTCCCTGAAAAATTTGTTAAAGTCATAGATAAATGGCTGAATATAGAAATAAAGCCCGAAAAAGTAATTGTTGATGTAAAACAGGAAAAAGATGAAGTAATATTCGATTTTTCCGTACTTGAAAAAATGAGTCTGGGCGATCAGGCTTTCCAGGTCGATTTGTTAAAAAGCTATATCAAAGATATGGATGAAAGATTTAACAGATTATTAGGATTTATTGAATCGCAAAATTTGCCAAAGATAACGGTCGAAGCGCATACTATAAAAGGAGCAAGTTATTCAATTGGAGCTAATAAGGTTGGAGATATTGCTTACAGCATTGAGCTTACCGCCAAAGAAAAGGATTTGGAAAACGTTAACCAGTGGATAGATAAGCTTTCCTCTGCAATTTCAGAGACAAAAAATATTATTGAAGAATTTATATCTTGATTGATTAGAAACTGGCGTAAAGTTTGTTATTTCCAGAATTGATTTTTACGAAATTAATATTGCGCTAAAACTAATTCTTGATTTAATTTAGAATAATGAGAATAAGTGATTCACCTTACTCAAAGTAAATTGATTTATCACGGTAACCTTTAGATGGTGAAAAAGTAATCCTTGAAAATTCGGACTATAGCCCAAAAAAAGATTCTGAATTTGGCTGAAGCCATGTGTTCTTTTGCCGGTAGTTCCACAACCTAAAGGTAGTTGGTATTTAAATATGAAATTTTATTCAATATGAGTAAATAAATAATTAAATCTGCCGCTTATTATATAAATTTAACAAGCAGCAGACTTAAACTAGAATATTGAATAAATATCATTTATTCCATCATAAGCGCTTCTTCAATTTTGGGAAGCGCCCAATCAATTTCTTCTTTTGTAATTATTAAGGGGGGAGCTAAGCGGATAACATTTAAATGAGTCTCTTTACAAAGTATTCCTCTATCCATTAAGGCTTCGCAAAAACGGCGTGCGCCTTTAGATTCTGGTTTTAATTCTATTCCGATAAACAAGCCCTTACCGCGTATTTCCTTAAGATGTTTGGATTTTATATTTCTTAACTTCCCTCTGAAATATTCGCCCATCTTGTAGGAATTCTCTACTAACTTCTCTTCTACTAATACTTTAAGGCTTTCTCTGGCAACAGCTGCCGCAAGAGGACTTCCACCGAATGTTGATCCGTGATCCCCCGGTTTGAAAACGCCTAATATTTCTTTGCTTGATAGAACAGCTGAAACAGGATAACATCCGCCGGAAAGAGCTTTCCCGATAATAGTTATATCTGGACGAATATTTTCATAATCACAGGCAAACAGCTTGCCGCTTCTTCCCAAGCCGGATTGAATTTCATCGGCAATAAAAAGTACATTATTCTTTTTGCATAGTCCAAATGCTTCTTTTAAATATCCATCAGGAGGTACAATTACTCCGCCTTCCCCCTGAATAGGTTCAACTAAAAAGGCTGCTGTATTTTTAGTAATTGCTTTTTCCAGGGCTTCAAGGTTTCCGAATTCAATAATTTTAAAACCGGGTGTGAATGGTCCAAAGCCTTCTTTATACTGTTCCACGGATGAAAAACTTATGACCGATATTGTCCTGCCGGCAAAGTTGTTGGCGCATGTGATAATTTCCGCAGAATTTTCATCGATACCCTTAATCTTATATCCCCATTTCCTTGCAGCTTTAAGAGCAGTTTCTACACCTTCTGCGCCTGAATTCATGGGCAGTACGCATGCATAGCCGGTTAATTCGCAAACTTCTTTGTAAAAAAACGGGAGTTGATCGTTCCTAAATGCCCTGGAAGTAAGAGTTACTTTTTCGGCTTGATCTTTTAATGCTTTTACTATTCTTGGATGACAATGACCCTGATTTACAGCGGAGTATGCAGCAAGGCAATCTAAATATTTATTCCCTTCAACGTCATAAACCCACACGCCTTCGGCTTTATTTATAACGACATCAAGTGGATGATAATTATGTGCTCCGTATTTTTCTTCTAGTTCAATGAAGTCTTTTGTCCGCATAAAGTTCCTTATTATTGTTTCAATCTATAATGTTTTGCAAATTTACCAAAAATCGATGAGATTATGAACTATTGGGTTGAAAAAACCACCCATTTAGGTAGTTTTGGTTTATCGGAATTTTAAACAAATTACCGGTATGCAAATATGAAAGATAGAACCAATTTTTTTAGGAATTGCTATGAAGTTTAATCTGACAATATTAGTTTTAATCATTTTTGGTTTTCAGTATTCTTTTTCTCAGGTTGTTCAAACAACTCCCGTGTATGCAACTGAAAATGATTCAATTATAATTACTTATAATGCTAAGCTCGGCGACGGCGGGCTGGCAGGTTTTACAGGTACTGTGTATGCCTACACAGGTGTTATTACAAATAATAGCACAAACTCTCACGATTGGAAGCATGTCATTAGCAGTAGTTGGACGGATTACCAGCATCAACCGGTATTAACAAAGATTGGTACCGATTTGTACAGGCTTGTAATAGGCTACCCAAGAAAATTTTATTCAATCACAGATCCTACTGAACATATATTAAAGCTTGCATTCGTTTTTAAAGATTCGGATGGCAGCGTATCCGGCAGGGATATAGGCGGGGCAGATATTTTTGCTCCATTATATTCTTCTGGGGTAAGCTTAGTACTTAATAATCCCGTTTTGCCTCAGCAGTTCAGCGACCCTTTGAATGCGCCTGTCTTTGCGAACCCGCAGGATACAATAGATATTTCTGCAGAAGCTGTAGCTCTAGGTACAAAAGTTATTTCTCTTTCATTGTTTGTGAACGGGATATTGCAGACCAAAGCAAGTGGGGATTCATTAATCTTTCCATACATTACAAAAAATTATTCAATTGGTGTTAACAATGCACTTATTATAAGTACCGATACTTCCGGCGGAAAAGATTCTCTTTCTTTTGTGATTTTCAATAACCCTGCTGTAAAACAAGCCCCTCTTCCGGCAGGAATGGATTATGGTATAAACTATAGCGCTGATGTGACCTCTGCCACATTAGTTCTCTTTGCTCCGAAAAAATCATTTGTCTATGTTCTTGGCGATTTTAACAACTGGAAAGTTGAAAATAGCTATATGATGAACGAGTATCAGGTAACACCCGATAGTGTAATCTGGTGGCTGACTATTAATAATCTTTCCCCCGGAACTGAATATGCTTTTCAATATTTGGTTGACGGAAGCATAAGGGTAGCTGACCCTTATACTGAAAAAATCTTGGACCCGGCGAATGATAGTTATATAACTCCTGCGACCTATCCCAATCTTAAACCATACCCGGCTGGGGAAACTCAGGAACTTGTGTCTGTATTGCAGACTGCACAAGTTTCATATAACTGGCAGATTACCAATTTCAAGCGTCCGTTAAAAACAGATTTGGTCATTTATGAATTACTTGTAAGGGATTTTGTTTCTACGCACGATTATAATACTCTGATAGATACTATCGGTTATCTTAAACGGCTTGGGATAAATGCGGTTGAGCTTCTTCCCATCATGGAATTTGAAGGAAACGACAGTTGGGGGTACAACCCTGATTTTGATTTTGCTCCTGATAAATATTACGGCGCTAAAAACGATCTTAAACATTTTATAGACGTCGCTCATCAGAATGGGATGGCAGTTATCCTTGATGCCCCCATGAATGATATTATGGGTTCTTCCACGCTTGCAAGATTGTACTGGGATTCTGTAAACAACATACCTGCCGCCGATAATCCCTGGTTAAATCCGATAGCAACACATGATTTTAGTGTCGGGTGCGATTTTAACCACGACAGTCCCGAAACAAGATATTATATGAAACACTTTACTACTTTCTGGTTAAGCCAGTACCATGTTGACGGGTTCAGGTTTGATCTTGCAAAAGGGTATACTCAGACTATCTCATATACCATTTCGGATGGTAATATTGTCTACGATGATAATAAATGGGCTGAGTATGATCCTTCGCGTGTTTATAACGTGGAAAGAATAGCAGATAATATCTGGAATGTTGATTCAAGCGCTTATGTTATACTTGAATATTTTGCTGTGCTGCAGGAAGAAACCATCCTTGCTAATTACGGAATGATGGTGTGGGACAATATGAGCAGTAACTATGAACAAGCTTCTATGGGATATACTTCGGGATGGGATTTATCCGGAACTTCTTATTTATCAAGAGGCTGGACCGTTCCTAATATTATTGCATATATGGAGAGTCACGATCAAGAAAGATTGATGTATGATAATCTGCAATATGGTAATTCAAGCGGCAGCTATAATATAAAAGATACTGCTACGGCTCTTAACAGGGTAAAATTGTGTGAAGCGCTATTCTATACCATACCCGGACCCAAAATGCTATGGCAGTTCGGCGAACTTGGTTATGACTATTCGATAAATTATAACGGCAGGGTTGGCGATAAACCTATTAGGTGGGATTACTATAACAATGCCGGCAGGTTGAAACTTTATAAAACTACCGCTGCTTTAATCAATTTGAAAACACATTACCCTGCATTCCGAAGCAGTAATTTTACGTGCGGCGCTGCTAGGGAAGTCAAGATTGTTAGTATTATAGACTCAACAATGGATGTATTGGCTTTTGGCAATTTTAGTGTGACAAATCAGCCTGCTGTACTCCAGTACCCTGTAACCGGTATGTGGTATGATTATTTTTCGGGAGATAGCATAAATATTACGGACACGCAGCCGCAAATTACTTTGAGCCCCGGAGAATTGCACATTTATACAAATAAAAAACTTCCTGCGCCGGAGCAGGGGTTAATTACCGGTGTTAAAGAAAATAATTCATCATCTGTTATACGCAGTTATGCTCTTGAGCAGAATTATCCGAATCCTTTTAATCCAGGTACTGAAATAAGATATCAAATTCCTGCTTCGGGCATTATTAAGTTAAAAGTCTATGATATACTGGGCAGGGAGATAGCTGTCCTTGTTAACGGTGAGAAACCTGCGGGAGAATATTCCGTTTCATTTGATGGGAGCAGGTTTGCCTCCGGAATATATTTCTATACTATACAAGCAGGCAATTATTACTGCGCAAAAAAAATGATTCTCTTAAAGTAACTTCCTCCATGGGTGAAGAGATTTCTTCGTCCTATTTAATGATTTACCTGATCGAATATCCCCCGTCTATAATAATATTTGACCCGGTAATCCATTTTGATTCATCGCTAAGGAGAAACATGGCTAAATTGGATACATCCTCCACGCTGCCAACTCCTAGTGGATGCTGAATTTTTATCGTATCTGCATGACCGGGATATCTTGCATCTATTGCGGCGGACATCTCGGTCGGAATCCAACCGGGAGTGATTGAATTTACCCTTACATCTTTTACTGCCAGTTCCAATGCAAGAGACTTTATAACGCCTATTACTGCGCTCTTGGCAGCAGAGTAAGCAGTAAAACCGATTTCGCCTTTTATTCCCGAAACGGAAGCAAGCATAACATGCGAGCCTTTTTCAGCGGAAACTTTCTTTGCTGTAGCTAATCTAATCATTTCAATCCCTGCATAAAGACTTGTTTTGATTATTTGTTCGGCATCATTCCAATTGAATGTCCTAAGTGGTGTATATTTATTTATTCCTGCGCAATGAACACTTCCGTCAATCTTACCGGATTCGGCAAAAAGTTCTATGTCTTTTTTAAGACTTTCAAAATCAGTAATATCTAAATTTGCTGATACGATGTTATTGGTAAATTGTTCTTTTAGCTTATCTAAGCGGTCCTTCCTTCTGCCTATGGCAAGAACAACCGCACCCGAAGCGGCAAGGTCCGAAGCAATCCGGCGCCCGATCCCTGAAGTGGCTCCTGAAACAACGTAGTGTCTGCCTGAAAAATCAAATTTAATATTCATAAAATTTCCCGGAATTTTTGTTTAATTATATGTCAATATTATATCTTTATAAATTTCAATGCAAGCGGAGGAGGTAAGTTGATTCTATAATAATTTAATAACTATCTTTGTACGGGTAATCTTGTGCTTTAAGGTTAAGCATGTTAAATAATGAGGCAATTTTCTTGAAATGAAAAAAACGCCTCTAATTTGAACTCATTCTTAGAAAAATAACTTAATTATTGATACTTATAATGGTATAATTATTGTTTATCATATCTGGTCGAATGATTTTTTATATTACATGGTACAATGTATAATTTCTTTTACCCGCGCATGGATATTATTATTTTTTTCAGCATTTAAAATGAATACTCTTTTTCTTAATGAAAGGATTAATTATGGTTGATAACAAAATAAATGGACCGGTTTTGTTAATAGGGCTTACTTTAATTTTTATAATTATATTGTCGCATTTTTTAAA
This sequence comes from uncultured Ignavibacteriaceae bacterium, assembly GCA_964618785.1. Lineage (GTDB taxonomy): Bacteria > Bacteroidota > Ignavibacteria > Ignavibacteriales > Ignavibacteriaceae > FEN-1297. Next base: position 73,891 of record CAZUCY010000002.1, read on the forward strand.
CGGCATTACAATTTTCGGGTATACGGTAAAATCGGTCGATTTATTTTCTGATGTTAAGCCTGATTCACTTATAAGCTTAAACTCTAATCAGTTTAAACAAAAAGAAATTTTCCGCATTCCGGATAGCAAAAATAGTATTGCAATTAATTCTGTGCATGATCAAAATTTTAATAGTTCTCCTATTACTGCAAGTGTCTCTTATGGTTTGATAAGTCATATCTTGAACAATGATAATTCTATTGAAAGTAATCCGGAATTTGTGTCACAGGCTCAAGTCTCGCAGGTGCAGGGGGTTCCTAATACAAATGTTCAGATTGAGGGTAATGTTGACCAGATGAAATACTTCTTTGAAGCATTAAAGAATTCAAAGAACAGCCATGTAAGAATTGCCCATTACGGTGATTCCGGTGTCGAAGGCGATGCTATTACTGCCGATATAAGAAAGACAATGCAGAGAGAATTCGGCGGAAAGGGCGTAGGATATTTATCAATTACTTCACAGGATATAACTTTCAGGATTACTACAAAACATTCATTTTCAGATAACTGGAAAACAGTTTCCGTTTTGACTGCAAACCCGCAGAATTTGCCGCTTGGTATTAGCGGTTTCGTTTCAGTGCCCCAGGGTTCAAGCTGGGTAAGCTATGAAACAACTGCCTGGGATTCACAGCTTAAATATTTCAGCACTGCGCGGTTATTTTACAGCAATGCAAAAAATTCTTCCATCAGGTATTCTTTTAACAACGGTCCTGAGCAAAGTGCAGGCTTAAAAACTGGTAATGATATTAAGGAAATAACTCTTTCAGCGCCCGGCGGCAGCGCATCAAATATAAAGATTTCATCTACTATGGCAGACCAGGCTTATTTTTATGGGGTCAGTTTGGAAGCCGGCAACGGTGTTTATGTGGATAATTTCCCGTGGAGAGGGAATACGGGCCTCGGATTTTTAAATGTGTCTGAATCTTCATTCAAGCAATTTGATAGGTTGATGAATTATAAGTTATTTATTTTAATGTTCGGCGGTAATGAAGCCAGCTTTAGCTCTCAGGATAATACATGGTATGCAAACCAGATGGTTAAAGTAATAAACAATTTGAAAGCTGCTTTCCCGCAATCAAGCTTTTTATTAATCACAGTCGCTGACAAAAGCGTTAAAAAGGGTAGTAAATTCGTAACTGACCCTAATATTCCGCTGCTTATAAAAGTTCAGCAGGGGATAGCCGCACGCACCGGTATTGCTTACTGGAATTTGTTTGAAGCGATGGGTGGTACAAATGCTATGGAATCTTGGGTTAAGGCAAACCCGCCTCTGGCTTTGATGGATTATACACATTCTACCTGGCAAGGCTATACCCGTATCGGGCAAATGATTGCAAAAGCCATTTTAAATGCTTATAAGAATTATAAATAATAATTATTAAAAAATTAAGGAAATAAAATGTTATCCGACAGACTGAAAAATATAATTCAAAAAGAATTGAATTTGGCAAGTTTTGATTTTAATGAAAATACAGCCGCAAATCAGGTGCCCGGATGGGATTCGTTCAGTCATATTAATATAATACTTGCAATTGAAAAAGAATATAATATTCATTTTAAAGGGTTGGAAATTTTAAAGGTTAAAAATCTTGGAGATCTTCAAAAGCTTATTGATTCTAAACCTCAAATTTGATTTACTTCTCTTTTGGGTAATAAGAATAAAAAAATATTAATAAATTAAATTATTACAATTTTAAGTGGCAAGAATGTTTTCTTATATAGACTTTCATAAACTCTTACAGCTTTTTGTATATGATCCGCAGGATCATCTGTACTTCAGCACAAGTTTTTTCCTTTGTCTGTTTTTTGTGGTGCTCATCTTTTACAGGCTGTTTGCAAAAAGTAAAAATGCGAAAATTTATACTATCATATTCTTTTCACTTTTCTTTTATTATAAAAATTCGGGTTATTTTTTTCTGCTTTTATTCTTAACGACTTTCCTGAATTTTTATTTCGGCAACTTGCTGTTTAAAACTAAATCGCAGTCATTTAAGAAATTTTTATTCCTCGTTGCTCTTATAATTGATTTGGGACTTCTGGGTTATTTCAAGTATACAAATTTCTTTATTCAAATCTTAAATGATATCCATTCGGGCAATCTGCAGCCGCTGGATATCCTGCTGCCCGTCGGTATTTCTTTTTATACCTTCAAGGCAATGAGTTATGTAATTGAACTTTATATCGGCTCTATGGAACCCACTGATAATTTACGTGACTTTTGCCTTTATATGTTTTTCTTTCCTAACATTCTTGCCGGTCCTATTGACAGAGCGAGAAATTTCCTGCCCCAGATCCAAAATGATGAAGTCATTATAACAAAAGAAGACATAGGACGTGCTGTATTTCTTATTATATGCGGCTTGTTTAAGAAAAATGTAATAGCGGATTATATCGGGCTTAATTTTGTGGACCGTGTTTTCCAGGTTCCGCTTAGATTTACCGGAATTGAAAATCTGTTAGCCACATATTCTTATGCTCTCCAGATTTATTGCGATTTTTCCGGCTATACTGATATTGCTATCGGTATTGCTTTGCTGCTCGGTTATAAATTAATGGATAATTTTAATGTGCCGTTTATTGCCACAAGCATCGCTGATTACTGGAGACGATGGCATATTTCTCTTTCTACTTGGCTTCTGGATTATATGTTCAAACCCCTGCAAATGAGCTTTAGAAGAATGCGGGTATACGGAAGCGCGATCGCTATATTCTTAACTTTTATAGCTGTAGGATTATGGCATGGCGCAAACTGGACTTACGTTGTTTTCGGACTTATTCACAGTACATTTCTTGCAGTTTCACTTTTAACTATAAAATACAGAAAAGCCTTTTACGATAAGGTAGGCTTAAGTGGTACAAAGTTTCTAAAAGTCTTTCAGATTTTAATTACATTTCATCTTATGTTGATTGGCGCTGTTGTCTTCCGTTCGGACTCGCTTCAAACGGCTTACAATGTATTCCATCAAATATTTACTTTCTTCCACGGCGCGGTATTTTTTCAGTGGATAATCGGTTACCAAAAAGTATTTGTACTCGTTTTACTTGGTTACACTCTTCATTTTATTCCAAAATCACTTGATAATAAAATACAAGGTTTGCTGACTAAATCTCCGCTTGTAGTTCAGGCGCTTCTGCTTGCAATAATGATAATTATTGTTGTTCAGGTAGAGTCCGCGCAGTTGCAGCCATTTATTTATTTTAATTTTTAACTGAAAGTGAATTAACCAGGGGTTCTATAAATCTCATTTTATTTAAAATAAAATAATTTGTTGTCTGTCTATATATATATTTGGAAACGGTTTGGAATAAAATAAGTTTGAAACCTTTTAAAAAACGGTAATCAATCCAATTGATGATATCCTTATTTTTAAGTAACTTAAAGTAAAAAGATATTGTATTGCTGTCTTAGTTAATTATTTATGAAATCGGTCCAGATATAATCGCAAAGTTAGACAAAGAGCGATTTTTGAATGGGGTGAGATGTTTTATGTCTCTAAAAATAGATTATTTAATAGTAGGCTCGGGATTAACAGGAGGAACAATTGCACGTTTACTCCACGATAAGGGACGTGAAGTATTAATTATAGACAAGCGTAATCATAATGGAGGAAATGTTTATGACCATTATCATCCTTCAGGAATAAGAATTCACACTTATGGCCCGCATTATTTTAGAACAAACTCGTTCAGTCTATGGAATTTTGTAAACCGGTTTTCTGCTTTTTATAAATACGAAGCATTAGTAAAATCCTTTGTTGATGGAGAGTTTGAAAATTGGCCTATTGCCGGAAGTTATATAAAAAAAACAATAGGGCATAATTGGGAAGCTCCTTTCAAGGGAGAAGCTGCAAATTTTGAAGAAGCTTCATTAAAAATTATGCCTAAATTAATCTATGAAAAATTTGTAAAAGGATATACTGAAAAACAATGGGGTATTGAAGCTAAAAAACTTGATGCCGGTCTTGCAAAAAGATTTGATGTCAGAGAAGATGATGAACCTAAGTTAATGCGTCATAAATACCAGGGAATACCTGTAAATGGGTACTCCGAATTTATGAAAAATTTAATTAAAGGCATCCCTTTGATTCTTAACTTAGACTATTTGCAAAACAGGGATATGTTTGACGTAAAGAAGTTATTAATTTTTAGCGGTCCAATTGATGAGTTCTATAATTTTGAGTATGGAAAACTTAAGTACAGGGGACAAAGAAGGGTGCATTCATATTTAGATAATATGGATTTTTATCTGCCCTGCGGGCAGGTTAATTATTCATCGCTGGAGCAGGGAGAACATATCCGTATTCTTGAATGGAAACATATGCTTCCCCAAGAATATCAGAATAAAATAAATGGAACCGTAATCACAAAAGAGATACCCTTTACTCCTACAGATTCAAATGATTATGAGTACCCATTCCCGGACAGTAAAAATCAGTTTCTTTATAAAAAATACGAGAAGAAGGCTTTAGTAGATTCAAAGCTTTTAATATGCGGCAGACTTGGGGAATATAAATATTATGATATGGATCAGGCAATAGGCAGGGCTATCAGCCTTGTAAATAAAATAGTTGAAGGAACGATATGAAACATAAGGATGTAACGGTTTTAATTTATCTCCATAATAATATCGACACAATTGAAGCATGCCTCAATTCAGTAATTAATATGTCAAAACAAGTTATTAAAGAAATTATTGTAATAGACGACGGTTCAATGGATAGCAGCCCTGAATTGTTAACTAGTTTTAGCCGGATTAAAATAATTAAACATGAGTTTTTAGGAATTGCGAAATCAATTAATTTACAGTTGACTAATATTGGGGATAATGACTTAGTAAGAATAAACGCTAATGTAGTTATAAAAACTGAAAACTGGCTTGAACAATTACAAAATACTGCTTATGAAAATGAAGAAATAGGTATAGTTGGTGTACGTCTTGTATCAGCCGATAACAGGATTGAAACAGATGGAAGAAGTTTTATAAACGGTTTAGGGTACGCAGAGAGATTTGTAAATATCAATGAATTTAAGTTGAACCAAGGTTGTAAACAGCAAATAATAGAAGTCGATTCGGTAAGCAGCGCATTGTCCTATTATAAAAATGACGTGGTAAAAAGAGTCGGAAATTTCGACGAAAATTACTTCCCATTATTTACTGAAGATGATGATTATTGTATCTCTGCAAGAAATAAAAATTTTTCTGTAGCTGCGAACTCTTTTATTCAGGCTTTTCATTTCATCCCGTCTAATATTCAGTCGGATTTCTCCCTTACAGGTGATAATGAGAAAATTGTAACGGCTCTTACAGATAGCATCAGATTTATTCAGGAAGAACATTTTAAGTATTGGGGAAAAAAGTGGTTATGGGATTTAAAATATCCCGATTTAGACCTAATAAGAAAACTTTACGGCAGTACAAAAATATGCTGGAATATTGGTGAAAAATTAAAATTCTGTTCCGGCGAAGAATTCCCTTCGGTTGATTTATGTATAGTTACCTGGAATAATCTTTCATTATTGAAAAGAATGATGAAAAGTCTTACTTCAACAGAATATCCAAAAGAGAAAATTAATGTTTATATAACCGATAACGGAAGCAATGACGGCACTGTAGAATACTTAAAAGATTTAAATAAAGAATTTATTTTTAAAGTTCATCCTGAATTTCTTCCGATTAATAGCGGTGTGGTATACGGTTTAAACCTTGCAATTATAAAAGGGAAAGGAGAATTGGTTGCACGCTTAGATGATGATATTGTTCTTCCTTTTAATTGGCTGAAAGACCTGGTAAAGGTAATGTTAAAAAGACCATATTGCGGTATGATATGTCCGAAAGTTTTAAATGACAATTCCTTTCATTCAATTCAAAGTGCTGATTTTGTCGCATTTCCTTCAATATCAGCGCACGAAAATGAAGTCGATACCGGCCAGGTAGATTATTTGAGTAAAGCTTCAAATCTTCGGGGCAGTTGTAATCTTTACCGGAGGGATGTATTCTATAATTGTGGATTATTTGATATTCGGTTCAGTCCAAGCCAATATGATGATCTCGATCATCAGATAGCAGTCTTGGCAAGGGGTTATGAAATAATATATAATGGGTATGTTAATGTCATTCATAAGCTTAACAGCGGTCTTGATAAATCTGATGACGGATTAAGCAGCTTTCGGGGTAATCAATTAAAACTTTTCGGGAAATGGGGAATTAAAATATATGAAATACTCGATAAGTCTATTGAATTATCCTATGAAGGAAGAAAAATTGATATAAATAAACATGTCTCCTATCCGTTAAAGGCAGGGGAGGATATTAATTTTTCATTAAATAAAGATTTTTGTATTTCTGCCGAAGGTCTGATCAATTTTAAGCAGAACATGCAAAATGATTTCAATCATTTCATTGAATCGCTTCTTAACAATGCAATAAATCAATTTAAATCGAATTCTCTGATAAAAGCATTATCAATTTTACATATAACACTTAACTTTGATCCTTCAAGAATTTCTACTATTTTATTCCTTTATATAGTTTATTTCCGGATGGGAGATGTTGAAATGGCGAGTCATTTTAAATATTTGCTGGGGATTTTAAATAAAAAAAATATCGCCAAGCTGAATTTGCAAAACGCATTTTATAAAGACAATTACTTTAATAAAGTTATATCCCATTTGAATTTAAACTCTGGAAAATCTGATTTAGAAGAAATTATGAAACAATTGATAATTGAAATTAATTTGATTTAGCGATATTGATTCCTATGCTTTTATTTAAAGGCAAATATTGAAGTGCAATTTTTCTAAACCCCTTTAGCTGTTATAATATGTTGGAAAACAACACTCAACAAAATAATTAGGAAACACGAAGCGATGACACCATGCTGCCCAATTTATGCACATTCACGCATTTGTCGGTATTCTAAAGAAAGGATAATATTGGGAAATCTTTAAAGTAAGTAAAATAAAAGGGAAGAGACCTGGCATGTCCAGTATCTTTTGTATTTCGTTTTAACGCCCGAATGTACATCTAAAAATGGCTATTATTAGCCAACTCATATATCAAATCTAAAATTTTAATCCAAAAGTTGAAAAATTAAAAGAACAAGTCTCTTAATTTAATTTAGCACTATGTGCATAATAATGAATTCCTTAATTTTACTAAACGTTCATCTTTTCAGAAATAGCTTAATTATCACTTGTGTATTTAAATAATTTCTTTAATTTTAATACGCCAAAATAACAGGGAATTATTTTTTATGTTTAAAATTAAAAATGATATAGAAAAAAACAGGTTATATATTACCCTTAGCGGAATTTTCCCCGTTTCCGAAGCTAAAAAGGCTAAGGAATGCATTCAAAATGAAATAGATGAATTACAGCCAAATTTTGATGTTATAAATGACATTTCACAATTCATTCACGGACAGGAAGAAGGAGGGAAAATCCTACAGGAAATTATGCTGCTTTTGATTGATAAAAAAGTTAATAAGATTGTTAGGATAGTTGGACCTTCTAAAACAGGATTAATTCAATTTGCTAATTATACATTGCCTATTGAATCATACAATCTCAAATATGTACCGACATTGAAGGAAGCTGAAAAATTTCTTAACGAAAAGGATGCCTATTAAGGCTCATTTTTAATGTAAGTTTCACATAATTATATGCACTCGTTTACTAAGCTCATTAAGGAGAGAGTATCCATCCCAAACAGGCGCAAAGTTTAACGCTTGTCCGACGGGAACAATTCTATCAATGCCGGCACCGTTTACCTTTATAACAAATTCATTTAATTCTTTTTTATCGAAACCGAAGTATGTCAATGTTTGGTCTTTCCGGCTTACAAGCAGGGCTAGGTCTGTAAGATCATTTATAAAGCATTCAAAGAAAAATCCGCCTCCGCAAGATTCTCTGAATTCATTTATCCCGGCTTTATCAACTCTTAAAATAGCAGGTTTTCCGGTGTTGGGCAATGCAGGTTTTACCGAAGCATGTGTCTTGGAAATTGACTCGTACATATAAACAAGCTTCTCCATTGCTATATCAATTGTATCTGATTTGGCTTTCCGCTTTAACTCAGATTCAAGAAATTGCCGGAATGAAGCGCTTGCGTGTTCGTTTTCTTCTTGTAAGCCTGTAAAGAGAATAAACCTTGGCGAAGAACATGCCATTTGATCGAACCAGTATGCATCGTTATAAAAACAATTTGCGAGCTTGGCTTTACATTCATAATTTAATGTATTGTAGACGGAAGATTTTATGGCAGAGTATGAAAATTTATCTGCGAAGGAAATATCTTTTGTTACAGGTTTTGTTTGCAGCAGCCGGATATTATTTACAGTTTCATCGCCGCCCCATAAAACTCTTATATCGGAGCGGAGTGAAATAAACCGGTTGATGGTTTCCTCCCTCGGGTAAGTTAACAAAATGTTCCGCTGTGCAATTGATTCCATCCTTTCATCTTTTAATACTTCTCTTATGGCAGAAAAAAGCAACTCCAGCTGTGGATTAATATTTTGAGAAACCCTTACTATATTTATATTCCCTACAAGCAGCGAGAGTGCCCATGAGTATAAGAATATACTATCCACATTGGAAGGTGCAATATGAAAAGCTATACCACGCGGTACTATTATTTCGGAATCACTCACTTCTTTTTTGAATGAATCCGCAATAGTTACAATGTTTGACTTTCTTAACCAATGAGCTAGCGCTACAAGTTCCGGGTACCCTTTTATTTCTTTTGTCTTAAGAATATTTTTAGACAAAACTGAAAGAAATTCAATGCTTAGCGAATAAAAAGAAGGGAGAGGTTTTTGTGAAAGGAAATTATCATTAATAATGTTTTCAACTTCAGAATTGAGAATGTTTATAGGCGCAAAGACGGTTATGCTCATAATTATCTTGTTTCTGCTGATTTAAGAACGGTTTCTGCATGAGTATCGCTGCATCCGCGCAGTTCTGCTTTAGGCACTCTGCCGCTTATTAAAAAGTATGTCCCTTTTCTTCCGCATCTACAGTCATCAATGCCTATAATTGTACCGAGGTCCTCCGTCAAGAGTGAATGTCCCGGATAGCTTTTCGGCAATATACTTATTGTTTGAATAACTCCGTTTTTTCCAACTGATAATGTACTCCAATCTTCAAAAGTTCTGGTTAATATCTCGGCGAAGTTAGGCGCATGCAGATAACCTTCTTCACATTCCATAAAAATACTGCCGACTTGCTCAACCATTCCGTAAAAGTTATATACTCTTTTTATAGAAAGCTGATTAAATAACTCTTCCTTAAACTTCTCATTTGTTACAGCCTGCTCTGTAAGCTTTTTCCAGCCGCCGCTGTGTATTAATACTGCCGAACTTAAATCAACTTTCTTTCCGATATCTTTTAATTTCTTGAATAAATACTGCCAGACCATAAATGTGAAACCAAAGATTAAAATAGGTTCTGATTTATATTTTTCAACATACTCAATAAACTCATTTATCTTTAATTCCATATTCTCATCTAGTGAAAAAAAATGATTCCTGCCGAAGTTGGATAGACCGATAAGTCCTGCTCCCCGTGCATTCATTGATGACTTATTTTTGATAGTTGCTTCAGTATCAATAATTATCATTGGCAGTCGTCTTTTGCCAATGTATGAAGTAATGATGGATGCAAGCGCTTTAACCTGTAAAAGGGAGGTTTCCCTGTTCAATGCAATTCTTGAAACCTGTTGGTTTGTAGTCCCGCTTGATGTTAATAATTTCAGAACTTCACTGTCCGGTACACTTTGAATTTTTTGAGATTTGAACATTCTTACCGGGATGAAAGGAATATCTTCTATATTTTTAAAATCTTGACCCGAATTTATATTAAGATTATCAAGTATATTTTTATAAGGCTTGCAATTCGAGTAATGAAAATTAGTCAATGCACCTAATTCATTTAGGAGAAGCTTTCTCTTTTCTTCATTATTAATAGAATATTCCGGAAGTTCAAATAATTGGTCAATTGCGCTCATACTTGCCTTACTCCGGTTTAATATCCCATCTTCTGAATTAACGTGTAATCTTTTTTACCCGATGCAGTTACAGGTATTGCATCGATACAATTTAAGAATAAAACAGAATGGTGAATTTTATAAGTATCTGTAACCTTTCTCTTTACATGCTCCAATATACCGCTATCATGTGACTGAATCAGTATTTTTAGCGAATCATCACCACCATAACATGCTGTTGCAGCGCCAAATTGGTTCTCTATTAACTTTTCTATTTCATCAAGGTTTACGCGCAGACCAAACAGCTTGATAAATCTTTTTAGTCTTCCTGTTATATAGTAAAAACCCTCGTCATCTTTATAAGCAAGGTCTCCCGTATGAAGAATGCCGTGTAATTCATCATCTTTCGAAAGATCATCTTTTCTCTCGGCATATCCCATCATCACGTTTTTACCATAGTAAACAAGCTCGCCCTGAACTGAAGGAGATGTAATTTCATTTTCATCTGAAAAGATTTTTATCCTGCCGTTAGGAATAGGAACACCTATCGAGCCAATCTTGTCGCCAAGCTTTTCATAAGGGACATATGAAATTCTTGCAGTCGCTTCAGTTTGACCATACATTACAAAAAATCGAATTCCTTTTTTTACTGTTATTTCATAAAAATATTTTATAAATTCTTCACTTAACCTGCCGCCTGCCTGGGTCATAGTCTTTAATGACGGCAAATCCATTTTGTCAAATTTTAAACGTTGAAGCATTTGGTAATTATAAGGTACCCCGGAAAAGGAAGTACAATTATACCGGTTAAATGTATTCCAGAATTCTCTCATCACCATAGATTTATTTGTGCAGACTATTTTTGCTCCCTTTAACAGATGACTATTAATAACAGATAACCCGAAAGAATAGTGCATGGGCAAACTTGTAATCGGTGTTTCATCTCCCGTTATATCAAGATACTGGGATATAGCTTCGGCATTTGACTGTATATTTCCAAAAGTAAGTTTAACTAATTTGGGACTGCCTGTGGTTCCTGATGTTGAGAGTAGCACTGCAAGGTCGGGATGGGGGGGAGTGCTGTCTAAATGATTTTTTGAAAGATGAATTGAATACTTTTCATCTATTTCAACTTTATCATATCCGTGTGCTCTGATAAAAGAATCATTGAGAAATTCTGTGATATCATCAACGCTGAAAATGATTTCAGGCTTGTAAATATTGATTAAGCTTTGTTTAAGTCCGCTGTCCATTTTGGTATTCACAAGGAAAACTGCATTACCCGAACGAAGAGCAGAAAGATAAATTATTATGCTTTCAACTGAATTATCGCAGAAAGAGAAGATTAATTTTTTTGAGCCGAAATTAATGAAGGGATTGATTTTGACGCATTTGCTTTTAATCTCAGAGTAGGAAAATGTTCTCCCGGAAACATCATCAATTACAGCAGGTAAATCAGGCGCGGTATTTTCAAGGTTCCAGAACATTACATTATCATCCCGCCGTCAACCCCTAATACCTGCCCGGTGATATATGAGGAATAATCAGAAGCTAAAAATAAGACTGCATTTGCTACGTCTTCCGGCTTGCCTATTCTTTTCATCTTAACCGAGTTTAGTCTTTCCTGGTATTTTTCAGGAGTTAAGCCTTTAATAAAATCAGTATCTATGAAACCGGGCGCAATTGCATTCACCCTTATATTCAAATGTGCAAGTTCTCTTGCAGCAGACAAGGTAATTCCTATAACAGCCGCTTTACTTCCTCCGTAAACCACCTGCCCTTCATTGCCGACTTTGCCCACTATTGAAGAAATGTTTATAATAGAGCCGGATTTATTTCTCATCATCAGTCTGGCGGCAAATTGTAAATTATAAATAATAGCGGTAGTATTGGTGCTGAAGGTATGCTCAACATTTTCTTTCCGTATCATACCCACTAAATTGTCTTCAAGTATACCGGCATTATTAACAAGTATATCAAGACGTTTGTATTTTTTAAAGATAGCATTATAACAATTTTGCACCGCTTCAAAATTACCTGCATCAAACAAAAAAGCGTCCGTATCAACGTTAAATTCTTTTTTTAATTCCTCCCGCCTTTGATCCAGCAGTTCCTGGCTGTGAACGCCGTTTAATATAACCGAGGCTCCGTGCTGTGTAAGCAGTTTTGCTTCAGCCCAGCCCATACCGCGGGTTGAACCTGTTACAAAAGCTACTTTCCCTTCTAACTTAAAACTTGAAGTCATGTTTTTGCAAAATTTCCTTTGCTTTTTTAAAGCTGCTCATATCAATTACGTCATCGGAACCAAGCATAATATCAAATTCATTTTCAATGGATGCAACAAGAGAAAGATGAGCAATGGAATCCCATGATTTGTTTCCGTAACTTAAGTCGTCTTGAATTTCTTCCGGTGAAAGTTCGAGAGCTTCCGAAAAAGCTTTTTTTAATTTTTCAATATTGTCCATTAATTCTCCAGATATTCTTAGTAGTTAATGATTCTAATTAACAAAAAAGAAACGATTTATTTAGTGAAAATACAAATAATAAATGAAAAATAAACTGGTCTTCGGCCCATGCTGCCATAACTAATATTGAAGAAACGATAGGGGGCATTACTTATCTCATTGGGAATATTTTAAAATTTGAATTCCCCACTTCGCAACATTGCTAATCAATCTAATTTTAGCATGGAAAACTTTTCTTTGTTCAATTCCAGGAGTACTTTAGTATCAAATGGAAAGAATTTAAATATTTCCGGGTTATCGACGTGTTTTTCTTCTACTATTTTAAATCCAAGTTTTAAATGTACATTGAGAGATTTATAATTTGCTTTGAACAAAGCAACCTGCGCTTTTTCAATTTCATCGTGTTCTTTCATATTCCTCAAAATATTTTCCTTAATTAACCGTGTAAACACACCTTGCCTTCTGTATTGTTTGCGTGTATAATCATGTTCAAGTTGAAGAGTGCCGGGTTCCCGGTTCATAGTGAGTCCTTTTACAATACTTGCATTCTTACTTATTTGTCTCATTTTGTCTTTGTCTAAGTAGGGAAATAATATGGTCGTCTTGATAACACCGCTGGGTACTCCTTCGGCGGCTTCTATCCATGAACCCATCGCACCGATATATTCGCCGCCTTTTTCTGCTAGGATAAAACCTGATAGATAATAATCATAATTTGGAACATTTTCAAGAAGAACTTTTCTGATAATTTCTTTAAATCTTTCTTCGCTTAAACCAAAAACGTTGCAAGAACTGATTACATCGGAACTACTCTTTTCAGATTCAACAATTGCTTCTATAATGAAATCAACATCGTCAAATGTCGCCTGTCTTACGTTTATATTTTCAATCATTAATACTCCTTTTACCTATAACCGTATTTGATGTGCATTAATTTCATTATTATTTCAGCATGGAAATTTTTTCTTTGTTTAATTCCACAAGCACTTTTGTATCAAACGGGAAGAATTTAAATATTTCAGGGTCATCAACATGCTTTTCTTCAACTACTTTGAAGCCAAACTTTATATGCGCATCGAAGGATTTGTAATTTGCTTTGAACAAAGCGCCCTGCACTTTTTCAATCTCATTGTGCTCTTTCTTATTTCTTAAAATATTTTCCTTAATTAACCGCGTAAACACGCCTTGCCTTCTGAAAGGTTCCCGTGTATAACCATGTTCAAGCTGAAGCGCGCCCGGTCCCCGGCTCATATTAAGCCCTTTTACCACCTTTGTGTTCTTACTTATTTCTTTCATTTTGTCCTTATCTAAGTAAGGAAGTAAGATAGTTGCTTTAATTATACCGCTTGGTGTATCATCGGCAGCTTCCAGCCATGAACCCAGCGCACCAATATATTCGCCGTCTTTTTCTCCGATCATAAAACCTGAAAGATAATAATTATAATTGGGAAGATTTTCATAAAGCACTTTGCGCATAATTTCTTTGAACTTTTCTTCAGTTAAACCAAAAACATTGCAAGAACTGATTACATTAGAACTACTCTTTTCAGATTCGATAATTGCTTCGATAATAAAATCCATATCATCTAAAGCCGCTTGTCTTACATTTAAATTTTCAATCATTAATAACTCTTTTTAATTTAAATAGTTATTTATCTTAAATTCATGCAGTGCTAAATTTATTCCGCTATGAGTGAATAATACTAAATAAAATAATACATTTAAAAAAATATACGATATTTAATTTATTTCCAACTTACCTTATTCTAAATTGTGTCGCAAATCTCGACCTTTCTTTGTCAGCTCATTCCTGTCAATCTTTCCGTTAGCATTTAGCGGGAAATAAGGTATACTGGTAATTTGAGAAGGAACCATGTATTCAGGTAATTTATTTCTCAAATGATTTTTAATATCAGATACATCACCGTTATAATTTTCAACAAACAAATGAATCTGCATTGTGCCGAAATTATTTTTATATGCGATAGCAACAACATTAATTGTTTTTAGATACTCGCGTGCAAAATGTTCAATTTCTCCAAGTTCAACCCTGAACCCGTAGATTTTAATTTGATAATCCTTCCTTCCACAGTACATAAAATCATTCTGCTCATCCTTAAAAGCCACATCGCCGGTTTTATAAAATATTTTTTCTTCGCCGTTAACCTTATTGATGAAAAATGCTTTCTTATTTTTCTCCGGGTTATTTAAATAACCCTCGGTTAATTGATACCCTGCAAGGCATAATTCACCTTTTTCGTTTTCCGGAAGAACTTTATTTTCATCATCAATAACAATTGCCTCCATATTTTCCATCGGTTTACCGATGGAAACTATTTCTGTATAAACTTTGTTCTTGGAATTATCTCTGCTCCAATTGTAAACAAGACAAAAAATTGTTGCTTCCGTTGGACCGTACACATTTTGTATAAGTGCATTAGGAACGCATTCGTTCCACTCGTTTAGTATATCTGCCTGTAAAGCTTCACCGCAAAATAAAGAATAACGCATTTTCTCCAAACGAATTTCATTAAAGAACGGACGCAGACAAGATAGTATGGATGGTACCATTAATGCAAAAGTAATTTTATGCTCTTGCAGAATACTGTATATGTTTATGTACTTTATTCCTTCTTCGGGTACAGTATAAACACAGCTCCCTTTGGTAAGTGGAATCATGTAACACATAATCGAGAGGTCAAACAGAAGAGTAAACGATTGCAGGAATCTGTCATTCTCATCAATTTCATAACCGAGAGCAAAGAATGCATCCATGAAAGAATTTACATTCTTATTCGAAATTGGAACTGCTTTAGGAACTCCCGTACTGCCAGATGTAAACAATATGTAAACAGCATTATCAGGTTTAATTTTAGGCGGCGTTAAATTTATTATGCCATGATTTGATTTTAGAAGTTCTTTTGTGTTTATAAATTTAACATTGGTAAACTCTTTCTCCATTTTACTAATATTATC
The DNA here is from genome assembly GCA_964618785.1 of uncultured Ignavibacteriaceae bacterium. Classification (GTDB taxonomy): domain Bacteria; phylum Bacteroidota; class Ignavibacteria; order Ignavibacteriales; family Ignavibacteriaceae; genus FEN-1297. The sequence goes on from CAZUCY010000002.1 coordinate 89,353, forward strand.
GTCCTGTCTGCTTGTAAGTATAATGCTTATTTCTGCCATATTTATAGCCAGTGAATTCCTATCAATAGGATTGGTAGAATTAATAGGCACAAATGTTAAACCTGAGAACATTATCGCATAAATTGAAGCATAGGTTTCAATATCATCAAAAGAGATAATACCGACAGTTAAAGGAATTTCAGAAGTAATTTGAGAATTATTGTCTATAAAGGATCTTATTCCGGAAATAATTTTTGCAAATTCAAAGTAAGTATAAAAATTATTATTTATGCAGAAAGCGTTCCTCCCTGGAAATTTTTCAACGCATTTCTGAAATCTGTTTAATATGTCCATACTTTCTATTGAGATTTCTTTGTTGTGAGTTTATAAAACTTAATTAAATAATGGACTAAAAATAAAATAGGAGATATTTAATCTATTATCAACTAATCTTTGCAAAATTATTTTGCGAAACCGCCTTGAAAGGAATATTGCAAAACAAAATTTCTTCCGTAGCAGGATTTTGCATAGCTAAAAGTATTTTAGCTAGTCCCAACTTATTCAATAGTAGTAGCAGTGCCAAAATCTGAGCAATTTTAATTACTCTGAAGAAGCGGACTGACCTTTGGAAAATGACATGGCTTTGAAAACAAAAATGGAATTCTAAAACACTCCCTGCTGCGAATCACGCCTGCTTGAATGGATGCAGGCGCTGTTTCGCGTTTAGAAAGATTAAAGTTAATAGTCAAATTAGCATATTGTTTATTAATATTTTATAAGATTAATTATACTGTAACTGCAAATCCTGTCCCATCATTGCCAGCTCTTTCCTGTTAATCTTTCCGTTAGCATTTAACGGGAAAAAAGGAATGCTGGTGATTTGAGAAGGAACCATGTATCCCGGAATTTTGGTCTTCAAATGATTCTCTACATCCGATACATCGCCGTAATAATTTTCAATAAACAAAAGAATCTGCATGGTGCCGAAGTTATTTTTATATGCAGCTGCCACAACATTAATTGTTTTTAAATACTCGCGTGCATGATGTTCAATTTCTCCAAGTTCAATGCGGAAGCCCTGAATTTTTATCTGGTTATCAATTCTGCCGGCGAACATAAAATCTCCTTCCTCATCGCGGAAGGCAAGGTCGCCCGTCTTGTAAAAAATTTCTTCTTTACCGTTGATTGTGGCTTTGAAAAATGTTTTTGCATTCTTTTCATCGTCTTTCCAGTAGCCTGGAGTTAATTGTATGCCTGACAGACACAGCTCGCCTTTCTCTCCAAGATCAAGTATTTTCTGATTTTCATCAATGACAACCGCATTCATGTTTGCCATCGGTTTGCCTATACATACTCCGTCGTTAAATGATTTCGTTTGAGAAATTTCTTTTTCCCATTGGTACGTTAAGCAGAATACTGTGGCTTCAGTAGGACCGTAGGCATTAATTATTTTGGCATTCGGAGTGCAGTTACTCCACCCTTCTGCAATATCATTAAGAAGTGTTTCCCCGCAGAAAAGCGAGTACCGCATTTTCTCTAATTTTATTTCATCGAAGTAAGGCTTTAAATATGAAAGCGCCGAAGGCACCAGGCATGCAAATGTAATTTCATGCTCCTCCATTACCATATAAACATTCGCAAACTTTATGCCTTCCGAAGGAACTGTATAAACGCATGCGCCTGCACATAAAGGTACGGTATAACAAATAACCGAAAAATCAAATGTTAACTCAAACATCTGCAGAAACCTGTCGTTTTCATTAACATTATAACCTAGCTCAATAAATGCATCAACAAATGAACTTAAATTCTTTCTTGTAATCGGAACGCCTTTAGGAACTCCCGTACTGCCCGACGTAAAAAGCAGGTAGGCAATTTCGTTCTCATCTATTTCGGGTGGAGTCAGGTTTATTGGAACATTCAGCAAATCTGCAATACTTACGACCTTTGCGCCGTTGGTACTGGCAATTGCTTCAATTGATTCATCTGTTTGTCTGCAAAGTATGGTTTTAATTCCCGTTTGTTGAAGTATGGAAGCATTACGGCTTAAAGGATTTTCCGGCTTAATTGGTACATAGCCGTAACCCGCAAAAAGACAACCGTAAATTGCGGAGTAAGTTTCTATATCGGATGCCTGCCTTGCAATAAGTCCGATTAACTTTTCGCCTCTGCTGCAATGCGATTCTAAGTATGCTCTTATATTCGATGTAATTTGTGCAAATTCTGAATATGTGTAATAACTGCCGTTAATATTAAATGCATTCCTACTTGGGAATTTTAAGTATGATTTCTGAACTTTATCAAGCATTTATTTAATATCTCCTATGATGTAAATACAAATACCTTCCTTATAAATTATTCCGGAAATGTTTTAATCGCTTATTGAAATTGCAATTTATGATAAACACAATCCCGGCATTTAAAAGCCTTTATGCTATCGATTTAACCAAAATTGTACCAAGCAGAATATCAGCCTTTTAAAGCAGTTTATGTAAAGTTTCAAGTATGGTTTGTGTCTCATAAAAAGCCACATTGAAAAACTTAGCTCATATTGAGATTTATTTTTGTCCATTCCTTGAACAATTTTTCTATTCAAAGTATCTTTGCAGGTAACTATAAACAATTGATATCCCTTTGAATCTTAGCGTTTCTGCCGAAAATTTTTCCCTTGTAAAGGCAGTCATATTTAGAATTGATAAAGAAAGAATAATATGCAGCATGGATTAAGGTAAAATATTTCCCGTACACACTAGAGCTAAAGCATATTTTTACTGTTGCCTCGAACTCCCGCGCCACCACTCCGGTGGTTATAACGGAGATCGAATATGAAGGCTGTAAAGGCTATGGTGAAGCTTCTATGCCTCCATATCTGGGGGAGACTCATGAATCTGTTATGAAATTCCTTTCCAGTGTAGACCTTTCAGGATATTCAAATGTATTTGATCTTGAAACAATATTAGCGGAAGTAGATGAGATAGCTCCCGGCAACACGGCAGCCAAGGCTTCAGTAGATATTGCCCTGCATGATTTGAAAGGAAAACTGATGAACCAATCATTGTGCAATATTCTGGGGCTCAATAAAAATAAAATCTCTTACTCATCGTTTACGATAGGAATAGATACTCCCGATGTAATAAGAGAAAAAATAAATGAAGCCGTAGAGTACAAAATATTAAAAGTGAAGCTTGGCAGAGATAATGATAAAGAGATTATAGAAACTATCCGGGCAGTTACAGATAAGCCGATTACTGTTGATATAAATCAGGGTTGGAAAGATAGGGAGCAGGCTCTTGATATGGTACACTGGTTGAATAAAAAAAATGTCATACTTATAGAACAGCCATTTTCTAAGGATAGGATTGAAGATACGGCATGGCTTACAAAATGGAGCCCGCTGCCCGTTATCGCCGATGAATCCGTGCAAAGACTTGCTGATGTAATTAAAGCAAAAGGTATTTTTTCCGGAATAAACATAAAACTTATGAAATGTACTGGTATCAGGGAAGCCTATAAGATGATGATTCTTGCAAAAGCGCTCGGTCTTAGAGTAATGATTGGTTGTATGACGGAGACATCATGTGCAATATCAGCAGCTTCTCAACTCTCGCCCCTAGCGGATTACACGGACCTTGACGGATCGCTATTAATAAATAATGATGTATTTGAAGGGACGAAACTAGTTGACGGGAAAGTCATGTTAAGCGATCTGCCGGGGATAGGGGTAAAGAAGAAAGACAATCGTGAAATATGAAATGTTCATTACTTCAACTATCCCGACTTTTTTTGAGACTTTTATTTAATTGTTTTAATGTGAAATTCTGCCTTTTAAAAGTTTCGTTAAATAAAATTTTTAATGAGCTTTTGCCTAATATCTAAATTGTCTGCACAACATAAAAAGGAAATAGAGTTATGAAATTAACAATTCCTCATTCGACATTGGTAATATTCATGCTGTTTACAGCCAATTTTTCAAGCGTGTTACCGTGTACTACGTTCGTGTTGCGCAGCTCTAATCATTTATTATTTTGCAGAAACCTAGATTGGTATACCGGGAGCGGTATACTCATTACTAATCCAAAGAATATAGAAAAGACAGCATGCATCGATTCTGCGCAAAACCCTGTAAAGTGGATTTCCAAATACGGCAGTATTACTTTCAACCAGGTCGGCAGGGATCTGCCTTTCGGGGGTATGAATGAAACAGGATTAGTGGTAGAGCATATGTCATTAAGTAATACATCATACCCGCCTGAAGATGAACGCCCTGCAATACAAGCCTGCCAGTGGATCCAATTCCAACTTGATAATTACTCGGCTATAGATGAAGTGATTAATAGTGATAAAATATTAAGGATTGTTGATGCTAACTCAAATTTTCATTTCCTTGTATGCGAAAGATCCGGAAAAACTGCATCAATAGAATTCTTAAACGGTAAAATGATTTGCCATTGCGGTAAAGATTTACCTGTTGAGGCTTTGGCAAACAGCACTTACGAAGAGTCTTTAAGTTGTTATAAAAAAAGCACTGAACCGGGTGATAATGTATCTTTAAATAATTTTTGTAAAGCCGCACAAATGGCAAATAATTTTAAATTTGTAAATATTGAATCAGATATTCAATATGCTTTTAAAACATTAAATATGGTTAGTCAGGGCGTTTTTACTAAATGGAGTATAGTTTATGACATTACCAATATGAAAGTGTATTTTAAAATTTTTGAAACTCCCACGGTAGTCGGCAAGCAAATAATTTTTCTAAATGTGCCCGGTAAGACAAAAATTAAAAGTGTTGATATTAAGGGATTCGATTTTAGATACTCAAATACATCAAAAGTAATTGATTTGAATATAGATAAAGAAGGTTCAGTAGATGATTGTTTTACAGATTATTCTACCGCAATAAATAAAGAATTTATATTTAAGGCATTTGATTTTTTTAGAAAATTGGGAGTTCTGGTCAAAATTTCGGATGATGATTTGGAAAAATTATCAAAGTATCCTGAGACTTTTAAATGTGCGGCAAAAGATTAAATGCATTTAAGTACATAAATTAGAATTTTACGGCAATGAATTGTTGCATTACAACTTAATATTATTTATTATATAGTACTATCAATGACAAATAATAATCATCCAATATCAAAATTAGATTTTCTCCTTGGTATCTGGAATCTTGAGTACAGGATCCCTAAAAGTGTCTTTTCTGAAGAAGATAAAGGTTCCGGATCGGGCGAGTTTAAAAGAATACTTAATGATGAATATGTCTCGTTTAATTATGAGGCAAAACTATCCTCAATAGAATTAAGCGCACATGCAGTATTCGCTTGGGATGAAAAATCAAAATCCTATAGATTCTGGTGGTTCGAAAGTTCAGGAAATTTTCTAACCGCTTCATGTAATTTTATTAATGATGATACTTTAGGCCTTAACTGGCATGACAGTCTTCTTGTTCAGACATTCAAAAAAGAAAGCGTCGATAAAATAGTACTTCAAATGAAATATCCGGTTAATGACAACAAATATGAAACAATTCTGGAAGTGATTCTTATGAGGAAAATAATGAATTCCTGATGTAATCTCTTTAATAGGGAAGTAATATCGATTTGTCTTTTTTTAAAAATAAAACTGGAGTTGATACTAAAATAGTATGGAATATTATTCAAAGAGATATCCCGGCGCTTAGATTGTAAGTTCAAGAAATATTAAAACAAATGTAATCTTAGAACCAGATGCAAATAATTAATAAAGTATCATATTTCTCCCATTAACTTTTTTGTCGGGCAAAATATAGTATAACCCGCAAAAAGTTGTTAAATTATCCGCATACCTTTTAGACATTTTTAATTAATTATTGAAGGCAATAATAAATGGTAAGTTTATTATCTATTTCAAAAATGATTGATCATTCTTTACTTCACCCAACGTTCACAGATGAATTTTTACGGGCAGGGTGTCTTTTAGCAAAGGAATTGGATACGGCTTCTGTCTGTATAAAACCATACGCCGTGAGCATGGCAAAGGAGATTTTAGCAGGAAGTACGGTTAAAGTTTGCACGGTAGTTGGATTTCCACATGGCAGCAACAGCATAGTCCAAAAAGTAAGTGAAGCTGAATCTGCTTGTGCGCAGGGAGCGGTTGAAATAGATTTCGTGGTCAATACCGGTAAAGTCCTGGGTAATGATTGGGATTATGTATCTAACGAAATCAAATCCATAAATGAAGAGGTAGTTTCACTTGGTGCAGTGACAAAAGTGATTTTTGAAAATGATTACTATATAGATGACTATTATAAAATAAAGTTATGCGAAATTTGCAACGTGTATAAACCGGCGTTTGTAAAAACATCGACGGGCTACGGCTTTGTAAAGCAACCTGACGGTACATATAATTATCAAGGTGCAACTGAGCATGATCTGAAATTAATGCGGGAGAAATGCCTGCCCTTTATTCAAATTAAAGCAGCAGGCGGAGTAAGAACGCTAGATGATTTATTGAGGGTAAAAAATTTGGGTGTCACAAGAATCGGTGCTACAGCCACTAAAGAAATTATATCCGAAGCTATAAAAATGGGATATAAATGAGTGATACAATTGAATAATCAATTTAGGGAGCAATAATGAAAAAAAAATCATCATTCGGGGAATTGATTAAAGCAACAAAATATACTTGTTGTCTTATCATTTTTTTAACTACGGTATATACTTACGGTCAAAAATTTGATCAACTTGCAAAAACACCTCCAATGGGTTGGAATAGTTGGAATAAATTCGGTTGTGATGTTAATGAAAAAATGATTCGTGAAATTGCAGACGCAATGGTATCATCGGGCATGAAAGATGCAGGTTATTTATATGTCAATATTGATGATTGCTGGCATGGTAAGCGCGATAGTCTTGGATTTATCTGTCCGGATTCCGATCGTTTCCCTTCAGGCATGAAAGCTCTGGCTGATTATGTCCATTCAAAAGGATTAAAACTTGGTATTTATTCCGATGCAGGTTCACAAACCTGTGGCGGTAAGCCTGCAAGCCGTGGACACGAATATCAGGATGCTATAACTTATGCACAATGGGGGATTGATTACCTAAAGTACGACTGGTGTAATACCGACGGTTTAAACGCAGTAGGCGCATATACAACTATGCGCGATGCTTTATATTCAGCGGGCAGGCCCATGGTTTTTAGTATGTGTGAATGGGGCAATAACAAACCCTGGTTATGGGCGAAAGATGTCGGACATTCATGGCGTACCACAGGAGATATTTACGCCTGCTTCGATTGCAAAGTAGATCACGGTACTTGGTTCTCATGGGGCGCTATGTATATTCTTGATATGCAACAGGGATTACGTGATTACGCCGGCCCGGGACACTGGAACGATCCCGATATGTTAGAAGTTGGCAATGGCATGTCTGTAAATGAGGACCGCGCGCATTTTTCTTTGTGGTGCATGCTTGCAGCTCCTTTAATTTCTGGAAATGATATCAGAAACATGTCCAATGAAACAAATGATATTTTAACTAATAAAGAAGTAATTGCAATCGATCAGGATTCGCTTGGATTTGAAGGTTTTAAGTACTCCGCAAATGATAGTGTGGAAATATGGTTTAAACCACTTGTAAATGAAGACTGGGCAATGTGCATTTTAAACCGTAGTATAAATCCACGCAATGTTTCATTTGATTGGGGAAAAGAAGTTGTTTCCGACAACCTTTCTAAAAAAAATGCGGCATTTGATAAAGCTGTTTATTCACTCCGCAACCTTTGGACTAAAGAAGATGCAGGGACTACTAAGCAGGAATTAAAAGTTGAAGTGCCGGGACATGATGTTTTGGTGCTAAAGCTTAGTAAAAAGTAGTAATATAAATTTTTATGTATGTAATCATTTGGGGGGTTCGTGCTTTGAACCCGGTGGGATCTGATTTATTATATCCATGAAAACTTCCGGGGAATTTTTTCAATATTCTCTTAATATGAATTACAAATGATCAAATGAAATTAGCTGGTAAGTACTATGCTGTATTAGGATTTGGTTCTTATCCGCCATGGTATCTTTGAACTTGATAGTTAAATTGGTTCTGCATTATATTGTACCGGAGCACCGTAATGTTTTATCAGGTTTGGAAATTATTAAGGGAATAGAATAAATATATATCGTTTTGAAATAAGCTATTAAAAAGGGAACTACCCCTACTGCGGAATAATTAAAATATTTTTTTGCTTTTAAGTATTAAATAAATTTATTGTCTTTCATTTATTGGTATTTAATGGAAAATCGACGTAAAATAATATTTATAATTTATTAATATATTTTCAGAAAGAGTTCTCTTATTGGCAAATTCGAGAGCTGAGATTATAAAAAAAATAATGTGAGCTTAAATACATTAAAGTAATTTCCTGCTTCCTTTTTGTTAGAATATTCCAAATAGTTGCGATGATATGATTTAATTTACATTTCAGTTATTTTTTATTAATGAAAAATTATTAAATTTGGCAAAATGCTTGTTTGGAGAAAATTATGTCAAAGAATTTTATTTCTAATAAAGATTTCACTGTCAGGATGTTTGATAATAGCTTTATGGAAGCATGTTCAAGAGTTCATCCTGGCGTACCGTTATTAATCTATATACCTGTAATAGGTTATTTCTTTTATAAAGCAGTTGAAGTTTTTAATATTCCATTCTATCATATACTATACATAATTGCATTTGGAATAATTATTTGGACTTTTACTGAATACACGCTGCACAGATTTATTTTTCATTATAGACCTAAGTCTGCTTTTGGTGAAAAATTACATTTTATTTTTCATGGAGTGCATCATGATTACCCTAATGATTCAAAAAGACTTGTAATGCCGCCATCTGTGAGCGTTCCGCTTGCGGTACTCTTTTATTTTTTATTCCAGGGGTTACTTGGTAAGAGCAATGTCGCTCCTTTCTTTGTGGGGTTTTTAACCGGATATCTATTTTACGATATGACACATTATGCCGTCCATCATTTTAATATCCATAATAAATTATGGCTGGCATTAAAAAAGCATCATATGAGACACCATTTCCAGGATGCTGAAAAGGGATTTGGAGTTAGTTCACCGATGTGGGACTACTTAGTCGGAACAAATTTTCCTGAAGTAAAAAATTAAACGAAGTAGATTTTGGGTCCTAAATTTTTCCGATCCTATATTGAAGGGAATTTTTATTAATTGTGCCGGTATTTAGTGTAGCAAACTCGGATGGACGAAAAAGAATTTTAATTATCGAAGATAATATCGATTCTCAATTAATTTTAAATGTGTATCTAAGGCAGCTTTATTTAATCAATATTGCCGAAAAGGCAGAATCAGCCTCGGTTTTCTTAAAAATAATATTTTCGACTTACTCCTTCTGGATATTAATCTTCCAGGGAAATTATACGGGAAAGATGTTCTTAGAGAAATTCGATTAAATCCGGTGCTTAAAAAACTTCCGGTTATAGTTATTACTGCTTATGCTTAGAAAGTTGATAATCAAAGATTCTTACAGGGAGCTAATGATTATCTTTCCAGACCTGTGGGAAAACTTATTCTGCGTGCTGCTATTACAAAGTATTTATCATAAAAATTATTTCGAATTATTGTTATCCTTATATAAATCAATAATATATACGCCTTTCGACTAAACTCCCGGTTTGTAATTTATCCATGTTATCTCTTCAGTAATTCAGTTTATTTCATCTGTCTGTTTTTCGGTAAACATGCATGTGTTATGCAGGTATTTCATTGCTCAACCTTGGCGAAAGTGAGTTTCTGGATAAAGGGATTTTGTTGACCGGGTGTAAAAACGGTAAATAAATTAAATCTTTGTTGAAAAAGCTTAAAGTAACTGTCAAATAAAAGTTGATAGATTGATCTTGATGAACTAATTGATAAATATTGTAACGATTTGATGGTAATTTCTTAATGCAATTGAGTTCCCGTCCTTTTTTAAAAATCACAGGAAATATGTATTTTTGCAAACCTTAAGTAATAAATGATGAGCCGGATAACGTTCCCGTGAATCACTATCCATAATTGCAAGTTGAATTATTAATGAAATTATTCAATAATTATTTATTAAATCTTATCTTCATCTGTCTTACATTGAGTAACTATGGGGTTTCCGCCGGTAATCAGTATAATATATTTATAAGGACAAACCAGGTCGGATACCTTTCAGATGATATTAAGACTGCCGTCATTATGTCTGAAGAGCCTGTTGTTTTTACAAAATTTGAAATTAGAAAAAAAGAAAATAGTAATGTTGTTTTTTCCGGTATTCTTAAAAAATTAATCCACAGTTACGATAAATTCAAATATTGTTATTCCGCTGATTTTTCAAAACTTATAGTAGCGGGAAGTTATAAATTATATATTAATAGTTTTTCATCTTATCCATTTAAAATAAACCGGAATATATATAATAATGTTGTTGATTCGTTAATGCTGTTTTTTAAAGAGCAAAGATGCGGTCCGACAGAACCTATCTTGCATAAGACATGTCATCTTTCAGATGCATCAAGGCTGGTAGGGGATACAGAGCATCCCGGCGGAGTCGATGTTACGGGCGGTTGGCATGATGCAAGCGATTATATTAAGTTCCTGTCAACAACAGCTTATGCAACTTATATGCTGATTTTTTCTTATGACTTTGACAAATCAAAATTTAGTTTTGATAATGATAAAGATGGTGTCCCGGATGTTCTTGCGGAAGCTAAGGTCGGACTGGATTGGCTATTAAGATGTAACTACTCAAAGTATAAACTTGTTACGCAGGTTCAGGATTTAAGAGATCACGATGTTGGATTCAGGATGCCGGAAAATGATACTCTACGGTATGACCGCCCTGCTTTTAGCGGGCTAGGGAAGAACCAGATAGGTATTTATGCCGCTGTTTTAGCACTTGCTTCAAGAGTCTGGTCAGAAAAATTTAATAATTATGATTTTGCCAAACAATGCCTTACAGCAGCGGAAAACTTATATTCAATCAGGAATAATGTACCTGATATTGATATAAGCGGGACGGGCACTTATAGAGATAATGCTTTTTGGGGAAAGCTAGCACTTGGAGCTACTGAATTATATTTGACAACAAAAAAACTAAGCTATCTCTCAGACGCAATGCTCTATGCAGACAGTGCCCGTTCCGATTATTGGTGGAGCTGGGGAAATATAAACTCACTTGCAGATTACAGGCTTGCTAAAATTAATCCCAGATTTACTGTTTACATTTTAAATAATCTTAATGCTTTTAATGCAAATAAGGATTCTTCAGCTTTTAACGAAGGGCTTGTTTGTACTTGGGGTACGACTAATTCATTGCTAGGTCTTACTCTTCAGGCAATATTATATAAGGATATTACCGGCATAAATCAATTTGATTCTTTAGCTGTAGATCAGCGCGATTATGTGCTTGGAAGAAATCCTTGGGGTATTAGTTTTATTTATAATATTGGCTCGGTGTTTACTAAGCATTTCCATTCTCAAGTTGCATTTTTTAACGGGGGATATTTGCCGGGAGCATTGTCTGCCGGACCCGCGCCGGATAGCCTGCTTAAAAAATACAAAATAAAAAATACTAACTGTGAGTTTGATCTTTTCAATACTAATCTTGTAAGTTATTATGATGATCTTGCCAATTACATTACTAATGAACCGACAATAAGCAGTAATGCTACCGCCCTGTTTGTTTATGGGTACTATTCGGATAGAAAATAAAAGATGATTAAATGATGACTCCTTGTTTGCAGGTTACATTCATGAGTTACTTTCGGACACGAAGAAATAATTGGTTTTATTTATTGGAATTGTTACTTTTATTTATAATTAAAAATATTTTGTATAGTGATATAAAGAATGTCATTTATTTCAAAAGCTATTTATCTAATTTGCAGCATTACAAAAATGCAAAACATTTAGAATGTATATATAATTTAGAAGAAAGAACAACCTAAGAAACAATCGTTTTAGAAATAACGTTTATGAAAAGTAGTCAATAAGAATGGATTGAGATATTTTATTGGTTTTGACCATAACTATATACTGCTGCATATGTTTCATACAAAACTTATTGCCTGTTGCATTATAGTACATATAACATGTTTTGTCTCTGTTTAGATCACATTTTTTCTTTCTTTGATGTTAATTAACAATTATTTAGTTATTTTCTCCGGCATAATTTTTGAAACTCCGATAAAAAATGTGATAACATTATGAAAAAAAAGATACAATTATTAAGGTCTGGTATTACACTTATTGACAATAACTGGGGTGGATTGT
>CAZUCY010000003.1:0-70561 GCA_964618785.1 uncultured Ignavibacteriaceae bacterium
ATTCAAACTTTTCCCATTGATAAACTCAATAATTGCGGTAGGAGAAAAGATAAAGCATACAACAACCATAATCCAAAAAATTGTTCTGACAATATTGTAAGTGTAGTTTAAAGTTTTATTTTCTCTTAATTTTTCAAACATGGATAAACTTACCCCTATCCTATAATTTTTATTTGATAGATATTCTTAAGAATTATTTCCGGTTTTTCTTTATATTCCTTAATCTTTCCCATTATTTGCAAACTTTTATGGAAGTTTATTCAACTTTCTTTCTAAAACTATACTGAATAATAAAATTATTGCGAAAAGCACATCGACAAATTGCCAAATATTTCGACCGAAAGGAATTTTTATAATCGGATTAATAATTATTGCAGAAATTGTAAAAAGTATAGGGGGGATTTTGATTTTGTATTTGTTATCTACATATGCGAAATATAAAAATCCAACCATTCCGCAGACTCTTATTAGCTGGTAATACCAATAAGGCATTCTTAGTAAACAAAGTATTAATGCAATAACTAAAATTGATTTGAGAACATTTCTTGAATTCATAGTAATACACCCTTTTACACAGAAATTAAAAATATTCTGAGTGAATATTATGATTTATTTAACTTATAGTAAACAAATTTATAAAATAGGTCTGCGTATTAATCATCATCTCCAAAACCAATTCACAAAAAGGACTAAATAAAGTATCCCCAAAGCAAACCACCCTACAAAATCAAAATTCAATCCGCTGGGTGGTTGGTGTTGGTATTGCCATCCAATAAGAGCGACCACTCCAAAAGATGCTAACGTTATTATCAATTCTTTTTTCTTTAATTTATTGCATCCAAAGAAGGTTATCAAAAACGTTATTGCAAATATTATCATGCAACCCCATACTATATTAGAAAATAAACCTTTTGGACTATATTGCCATAGTATATAATTAAGTGTGAACAGTCCGAAAATTGAAAGTATCGCAATTACTTCCTTTTTTTTTGATTTATCTTTAAAGTTTATCATAAAAAACCGATATGATGAATTTTTTTCATTTAATACCCCGGTAATTATTTTGTGGCTTAGGGTTGTCGTATAAATGTGAAAAAGAAGTAAGGAAAGGAATTTTAAGAATAATTATCAGTTTCATAAGAAATCTCGATAAAATAATCGTAATAAATTTATAAGTTATTTTAGCTAATGTAAACAGGTATATTAAGTCAAGCTCACAATAAAAGTGCCTTAAAAACCTATTTCTGTGCGTATAAAACTATTTTAAATGCATAGTTAATCTAAAAGATTTACTGCCAGCTGTAGATTCTCTTTCAGAACGTGAGTGTATCCCATAGTAACTGATATTTGAGAATGTCCGGCTAATTCCTTAATTACATTTATAGAGCAACCTCTCATACCAAGGTTGCTGCAAAAACTATGTCTCAATGAATGGAAGTGAAGTTTAGAGTCCAGCCCGCTTTTTATTACTGCTTTTTTAAATCGCTTTGATACAAAGAAGGGTGAATATTTTACATCTTTAATCTTTTCAAAAATAAGTAAGTCTTTATCTACTCGTTTGTAAAGGGGAATTCTTTTTTGCATTAGCTGAATAACAGTCTGATTCATTGGAATCACCCGCTCTTTCTTGTTCTTAGTTGTAAAAAATTCGGTATTTCTGATAGTAATTTCCTTATTGTCAAAATCAATTGATGACCAGCTTAAATTAAGTATTTCGTTTAATCTCATTCCGGTATGAAATGCAAATTGATAAACGTCCTTAAGATTATTATTTGTCTCATTTGTTAGTATTATCCGTAATTCATTTTCATTGATGAATGAAGGAATAGGCTTTGGCAACTTGGGAAGTTTGACCTTTTGAAACGGATTGTCTGAAAGATAGTTCCATGTGACGGCTTTAGTAAATGCGCTTTTTAATGTTCTGTAAACAAGTGCAGTTGCATACTTGGAAATCTGAAAATTGGAATTTATATAATTTTCAATATCTCTTGTTGAAATTTTGGAAAGAGGGTAGTCTTCCTTTAGAAATGCAATCAATTTATCAAATGAAAACTTAACACTGTTTTTATAGCTGATTGTTCTAATATTTTCAATAGAGGTTAGATAGTCTAATTGAAATTGTTTTAGAGTAATGAAATTAACTTTGGGTCGGTCAATATATTGGGATTTGAAATCCGTTAAGAATTTTAGTGCATCTGGTTTAGTCGAGCTTTTGGTAGAAATGCGCCTAATCCGGTTTTCGGATTCATCAAAATATTCTAAATGGTAAAAACCGTTACGCTTAAAAAGAAACATAAATCCTGTCCTTTCATGTCTCTTTTAGTGTAAAAAAACGTTCAGTAAAACGTTCAGTTTGAATCCAGCTTAAATTCACATTTATATTTTGAAAGCAGGATGAAAATCCTTAATTTTACTCCGCACCCTTAGCTCAGTTGGTAGAGCATCTGACTCTTAATCAGCAGGTCGCGGGTTCGAGTCCCGCAGGGTGCACGAAGACCTCAAAAATTGCAATATTTTGAGGTTTTTTTGTTTAATCAAAGTGAGATAGTTTAATTTGGTGTACATAGAATTAATTTGTACTATGTGTTAATCGCATTAATGATGGGATATTGCCGACACCCATATTGTCAAGAACGCTTTTATCTTCATTGAAAGCCCAATCACCGGAGAAGTCAGCTTTTGATTTCAGACTAACAGACAAATGGGAAAGCCCGCACGCCAAGCTGAATAGTGTTAACAATTTGCAATAAACAGAATCCTCATAACATATTACACGGGAATCATTTATCAATTCATAATTCATCCTCCTTCTTGAATTTTTGGCTTATTCATATTTTTTTAACTGCCTAATTTAATTTATACTTTTTGACTAAATGGTCAACGCGTGCTTTCACAATTCTCTGACCTGTTTTTTAATTAATTTAAGGTATATTAATTTATAAATAATTTTATTTGTGATATAATCCTTCTAAATGCACTCTGAAATTATGCTTAAAACAATAATGGCTGCAAATAATAAAATAATTGCAAAATTTTAAGTTACATTTGTAATTAAAAAAAATAGCGAATGTTTTTCTTCTTCAAAAACTGGTTGGCGTACTAATTGTTGAATATTAAAAAAAAGGAATAAAAACATGACGGATTCAAATTTACTATCTCATGAAATCGCGGAATTAAGTATTGCCGTTGACCTGCTTGAAAATCTCTCATTCGGAATTCAGATTGCAAATAAAATAGGATATCCAATTGAAATAGTTATGGAAAGCCTTCCTGAAAAATGGAAGCCTAAAATTGCTGAAATTACAACATCAGCGCTTCGCTCATCGTTAAGAGTAATCACAAAAACCTTTGATTCCAGGGTTAATTCTAAACCGAAAAATTTCCTGCACAAACTAACCGTTACTGCATCCGGCGCTGTCGGCGGGGCTTTGGGATTTTATGGCTTATCTGTGGAACTGCCGGTTTCAACACTTATTATGCTGAGGTCTATTGCAGCTATAGCTAAGTCGGAGGGCGAAGACTTAAATGACGTATATACTCAGTTAGCTTGTTTGGAAGTGTTTGCCTTAGGCGGTAAATCTAAAAACGGCGGTAATTCCGAATCGGGTTATTTTGCTATTAGAACTGCCTTAGCCAAAGCTGTTTCGGAAGCTGCTGCATATATTGCTGAAAAAGGTCTCGCTGAGGAAGGCGCGCCTATAATAGTAAGATTAATTGCTATAATCGCTGAACGGTTTGGTATTGAAATATCTGAAAAAGCTGCCGCGCAAAGTGTTCCGATTATTGGCGCTGCCGGGGGCGCTATTATTAATTATGTCTTTATTAACCATTTCCAAAATATAGCAAAAGGTCATTTCACAATCAGGCGATTAGAAAAAAGATATGGTAAAGAAATTATAGAATATGAATACATGAAAATTTTGGAAAAATTAAATAAATAATTAAAAAATAAAAGCTATCTATATAATAAATCAATTGCTCATAATTTTATTATTGTTCATGCCGCTAAGAAGAATAAAGAGAAAAAAGAAGATTAAAGTAGACTTTATTACGAACAACGGCAAATGCGGCATATTGTTTAATGTTAGTAAGCAAAAATAAATGTGTGAACATTTATTAAATAATAAATCATTGCAAATATTTAATATCGCAAAATATAAAATATTTGATTTACATTATCTTCATTATCGATTCATCAGGGGTGGCATATTTGTAGAAAAATGTTCCCCGAAAACCCCTTTTAAACTCCGATTCATCGGAGGTAACACAATGCTTTGATAATGGTTGCATCATGCGATATGTAGTGCAGTTTTATATGTACTGATTAAAGCTGCCGATTGCTTGTTCGTGAAATAATCGTAAAATTTGGAGGGAATTATAATTCATTAATAATGATTTATTCCTGTTCAGTATATCAAGGAGAATAATAATGAAGAAATGCCATTTGCCGTTAAAAGTTTTTGGGGAATATTTTTTTCTGTGTTTCTTACCACTGTTATTAAATTCAATTATTCCAGCCAATGCTCAAAGTTATAACCGGGGTATTGGTATTTATCCCGGGAGCCTTAAAGAAGATTTTTCTCCTTCAATGAAAATTGATAATAAGAATTACAGAAACATTGCGCTGCTAAAGCCGGTTTACTGCTCCGGCAGTTATGATTATAATTTGACCGCGCAGTTGATTACTGATGGGATAATAGATACGCAAATGCCAGGCTGGATAGTAACAACAACTAACAAAGGTACTCTTCCACGTAATGAACGTGAATATTTTATTGACAGGCATGCGCAAACCAAGAAAGAATTTGAAGGGAGTAATATTTGGATTCAGATGCAATTAGCTGGTAATTACGTTATTCCCGCAGTCGATGGCTTTAAATTTTCCGGCACTATATCAACCGATACTTTGCAAAATGAAATTAAACCCTGGCAAATAACTGTAAGTGGTTCCAATGACGGTAAAGAATGGAAAATATTGGGAGCTTTAACGGATAATAAGCTTCTTGGCGACTCATTAACAGGTTTCCAGAGGTTTTCTAATCCTAAAAACTTTAGGATATTCAAAAAAGAGATTACGCTTAATGAAAGTATAAGTTATAAATATTACCGTGCAGAGTTCAATTCGCCTAATATTAAAAGTTGGTCAATTAGTGAATTTGCAATGACGAAGAACGGGAAATACTGCAATATTGGCGGGCCATATAATTTTATCAGCGCATGGAAAAGTCTAAGCTCACAAAAGGAGTGGATTTATGTAGACCTTGGCACGAATTGTTCATTTGACAATATTAAGCTTTACTGGTTAAAACGCGCTGCAGTCGGCACAATACAAACTTCTGATGATGCAAAAACATGGGAAGATATTTCTGCATTGCCGGTTGATTTATCATTAATAAACGATATAAAATACGATAAACCCGTCGAAGGAAGATATGTCCGGTTAATGTTGGATAAAGCTGCATCAGAAGAAGATGGTTATATTTTGAGCGAGATGGAAGTATATGGAACCGGTGCAACGCACGCATCAGCTCATCCACATGCAAATATTGAAAAAGACGGCAAAATGAAATTATCAGGCGGTTCATGGAAACTGCAGCGGCAATCACTTGTTAAGGGAAATGAAGAATTAATTTCTAAATCAGGCTACAATGATAGTGATTGGATCATTGCATCAGTACCGGGAACAGTGCTCACTTCATATATTAACGCGGGCATTATTCCCGATCCCAATTACAGCGATAACCAGCTTTTAATTTCAGATTCATATTTTTATTCCGATTTCTGGTACCGTGATGAATTTACAATACCAAAAAATTATAGCGGTAAAAAGATATTCTTAAACTTTGATGGAATAAATTGGAAAGCAGATATTTATCTTAATGGGAAAAAACTTGGAAGGATAGAAGGAGCCTTCACCCGCAGTAAGTTTGATGTAACTGATTACGTAGTCTCAGGAAAGAAAAATGCAATTGCAGTCTTGATATATAAAAACGATGCTCCGGGGTATGTTAAAGAACCTACAATTCTCAGCCATGATGCGAACGGTGGTGAACTTGGCATTGATAATCCGACATTTCATGCCTCTGTCGGCTGGGATTGGATACCGACAATCAGGGGGAGAAATATTGGAATATGGAATGATGTTTATTTCTCTGCCGGCGGCCCGGTTACAATTGAGGATCCATTCATCAGTACGAGCCTACCTTTACCGGATACGACTTTTGCAAATATTAAAATTCAAGTAACACTTAACAATCATAAATCTGAAAATATTAAGGGAAAGCTGAAAGGGAAAATAGGCGATGTTAAATTTGAATTGCCCGTTACAATTTCATCGTCAGAATCGAAAGCGATTATGTTAGATTCATCAACATTTCCTTATTTCCATTTAAAAAATCCTAAACTCTGGTGGCCTAACGGTTATGGTAAACAAAACCTTTATGATGTAAAGCTCGAATTTGTTTCATCAAAGGGAGAGTTGTCCGATTCTAAAGAATTCAGAACAGGTTTAAGGGAGATGACTTATTCTGAAGATGGCGGATCTTTAAAGATTTGGATAAACGGAAAAAGATTTATTGGACGTGGAGGCAACTGGGGCTTTTCTGAATCGAATCTCAATTATCGTTCACGCGAATTTGATATTGCAGTTCGTTATCATAAAGAAATGAACTTTACCATGATACGAAATTGGGTTGGACAAACAGGTAATGATGAGTTCTTTAAAGCATGTGATAAATATGGAATAATGGTTTGGCAGGATTTCTGGCTTGCTAACCCCGCAGATGGACCGAATCCTGAAAACAATAAAATGTTCTTGCAAAATGCGGACGATTTTATTAGAAGAATTCGAAATCATCCGTCAATAGCATTATACTGCGGACGTAACGAAGGATATCCTCCTGAGGGAATTGATAAGCCGCTTAGGGAAATGTTGTCACAGCTTACACCCGGTATTAAATATATTCCTAATTCGGCATGGGATTGTGTCAGCGGTGGCGGTCCTTACCGTTCTATGCCTATAAAATTTTATTTTGACAAAAGAGCTACTTCGAAACTTCATAGTGAGCTTGGAATGCCAAATATAGTGTCGGCGGAAAGTTTCAGGCAAATGATTCCCGATACTTCTGACTGGCCAATTAACCGTATCTGGGGAATTCATGATTTCAATCTTGAAAGCGCTCAGTGGGGAAAATCATTTATCGGTTTAATGGAAGAGAGTTTTGGGAAAATAGATACTTTTAAAGAATGGTTATTCTATGCGCAATGGATAAATTATCAAGGATATAGAGCAATATTTGAAGCGCAAAGTAAAAATAGAATGGGAATCCTTTTATGGATGAGTCATCCAGCATGGCCTTCCCTTGTTTGGCAAACTTATGATTATTATTTTGAACCGACAGCCGCCTATTTCGGCTGCAAAAAAGCGAACGAACCTCTTCATATACAATGTAATGCTTTAACAGACAGCATCGAAGTAGTAAATTATAGCAGTAAAGGTGGAAAAGACTTAACTGCTTCTGTTGAGACATTAAACCTTGACGGTTCCGTGATACTAAAAAAACAATTCAGGATTGATTGTTCAATCGATACAGTAAAGCGAATTTACAAGCTGGAAAAACCGGACGGGTTAAGCAGTGTATATTTTATACGTCTTAAACTAGAAAAGGGAAAAGAACTTATTTCAGAAAATTTTTACTGGAATGGATTGAAAGAAGGAAATGTTAAAGCCATCAGGGATCTTCCGAAAATTAAACTTAATGAAGCTACAAAGGTAGTAAAGAAAGGCGGTAAATGGATTTTATCAACCGAATTAAGGAACAATTCAAAAACCCCGGCTTTGATGGTAAAATTAAAAGTTATAGGAGCTAAAGATAAACAGAGAATATTACCTGTTATCTTCAGCGATAATTATATTTCGTTAATGCCCGGAGAAAGACGGATTGTTAATATAGAAATTGAAAATTCCGATACACGCGGAAAAAAACCTGAAGTTATAATTGAAGGAATTAATATTAAGTAAGCATAGAAGAACCGGTAACACAAATAATGATTATGTCCTTCTTGTTTTAACTATAAAAGAGGATTTTATTTATATATTGAAATAAAATTCCGGCTATTTATTTCGATAGTGTCAATATGATGTAAAAAGAGTCCATGGGTATTTTCATAGGAATATATCTTTAAGAAGGGAAAAGGATTCATTCAAGGTAAATTCATAAGTTTGAAAGTATCAAAACCATAATTATGAAATTACAAAGGTTAATAGAATTTATATACAGTGGTAAAATATTTAGACTTAAGTTAGAGTTTAAAGCTATCTCAAACTGCATAGCAATTATATTTTTTTTGTTTGCAAACTTATATGCACAGGATAATGAATTTGAGTTTACTAACCTTACCGCCGAAGACGGACTTTCACTTAGCGCTGTTACAAAAATTATTCAGGATGACAAGGGATTTTTATGGTTTGGCACCTACAATGGTTTAAATAGGTATGATGGCTATAACTTTAAAATCTTTCTTCCGGATCCTTCTAATACAAAAAGCATTTCCAATCATTCTACCTGGGCATTACTCAAAGATAGTAAAGGATTTATATGGATAGGTACTCTGGATGGTTTAAACAGATATGATTGGAAAACAGATCAATTTTATAAGTACAAAAACAATCCCCATGATGCCAACAGCATAAGCAGCAGTAATATCCTTTCCATTTTCGAAGATGAATCCGGAACGTTATGGATTGGTACTGTAAATGGGTTAAATAAATATAACAGGGATAAAGATAATTTTACTGTTATAAAAAAAGTGACCGACAGGCTTAACGAAGATTCACTTAATACCGTTACATGTATTGAAGAAGACTATAAAGGTAATTTATGGCTGGGAACCTGGAACGGTCTGACCTGTATGCAAACGGACGGCAAAGTCATTAAACAATTTTTTTCGGAAGAAAATAATTCTAAAATAGTTGACTACAGGAAAATCCAGACTCTTTTTGAAGATAAAGAAAATAATTTATGGATAGGTACTAGCGTAAACGGCATTATAAAGTATAACCATGTGACAGGGAAATTTGTCAATTATGTTTCAATCCCCGGTAACCCAAACACTCTTTCAAATGGTTCTATAACAACTATATTTAAAGACAAATCCGGTAATCTCTGGATTGGGACAAAAGACGGTTTAAATAAATATAATTTTAAGAGTGATAATTTCATAAGGATTCTACATGACCCGCAAAAGCCTTTAAGCATCATTAATAATGAAATACTTTCTATAAACGAAGATAATACAGGGCTTATCTGGATAGGAAGCGCCGGGGGATTAAGCAGGATTTTTCAACCAATCAATAAGTTTAATTATTACCAGCAAGGGAATGAAAAATCAGATAAAAATTTAATAAGTAATAGAGTCCATTCTGTTTTTATAGACAAAAAAGGGAATATTTGGGTAGCTACTTTTGATGGATTGGATGAAATAATAAACGGGAAAAATATAATAATTCATCACAGTCAACATTCCGCTAATACAAATAGCTTAAGTGACAACTTTTTAATGTCTGTAATAGAAGATAATCAAGGTTATATCTGGGCAGGTACATTTAATAGTGGATTAAATAGGTTTGACCCGAATAAGGGAGAATTTAAATTATTTAAACATATGCATAACGATGTGCATTCACTAAGCAATAACGGGATAGTATCTCTTTGTGAAGATCACACCGGCACTCTCTGGGTCGGTACATGGTGGGGACTAAACCGTTTCGATAGAAAAAACGGGACGTGTGAACGCTACTTTCATGATCCTGCTAACTCCAACAGTTTATGTCATGATCTTATTTGGGCAGTATTCGAAGATTCAAAAGACATGTTGTGGTTTGGAACGGATGGCGGAGGCGCAAGTGAATTTGATCCTAAGTCGAATAAATTTATTACATTCTCAAGAGAATCATCCATCGCAAATCATATAAGTGAAAATAGAGTATTTACAATATTTGAATCTCATGATGGTATCATCTGGCTTGGAACAAGCGATGGATTAAATGCTTATAACAGGAAGACGGGCAAAATTACAATTTATAACAAATTAAATGGATTAGCGGGAAATTCTATCTCCAGTATTCAAGAAGACAATAAAGGCTATTTATGGATTGGAACTGATAATGGGTTATCAAAGTTTGACCGGAAAGCAAGTTTATTTATTAATTATACTAAGAGAAACGGACTGAAAGATTTAGAATTTGTTCAAAATTCAGCTTCAAAGTCAAGCAAAGATGGTAAATTTTACTTCGCATGTAAAAGCGGTTTATTATACTTTGATCCTGTTAATATTAAAGATGAATATCTCGAAGCTCCTGTAGTTTTGACCGATTTAAAAATCTTCAATCAATCAATTCCAATTACAAAAGACGGAATATTGCAAGAATCAATCAGTAGTATAAAAAGTATTCCGATACCCAGCGGGAATGATGTTATAACATTTGAATTTGCTCTTCTTGACTATTATGATGTAAAGAAAAATACATTCAGGTATAAACTTGATGGGTTTGATATTGATTGGAATAATGTCGGTTCCAGGAATAATGCAACGTATACAAATTTACCTCCCGGTAAATATACGTTCTTTGTTAAGGCTACAAATGGTAACGGTATTAAAAATGAAAGTGAATCTTCTGTACGGATAATTATTATTCCGACATTTTATCAGACATGGTGGTTCGATGTTGTATTGGTATTCGCGGTGTTGTTTATCATTGTTATTGTCTTTCAGGTTAGGACGCGCTCAATACAAAACAGGAATAAGATGCTTGAACACAGGGTAATTGAACGAACTAAAGACCTGGATAAAACAATCAAAGAACTTAATATGGAAATTGCTACTAAAGATAAATTTTTCTCAATTATTGCGCATGATTTACGCAGCCCTTTTATGGCTTTGCTCGGATTTTCAAATCATATGGTTGAGGAAATAAATATTTTATCGAAAGAGGATATTAAAACAATTGCCGGAAATATTTTAAGATCAACAAAGGTTACTTTGGGACTTTTAGAAAACCTTTTGCAATGGGCAAGAATTAAAACCGGGAGGATTACTTTTGAACCGGAAGTGATTCATCTAAAAAAGACGATAGACGAAACAACGGAATTATTTAAAAATAATGCTGCAAGCAAAGGAATTATTCTTACTATTGATGTTGATAATGAAACGAAAATTTTTGCAGATTTAAATATGGTTGAAACAATTCTGAGAAACATTATTACTAATTCCGTAAAGTTTACAAATAGTGGAGGCAGAATTAACATTTCTGCAAAAGAAGAAAAAGATTTTGTAGTTATTTGTGTGTCGGATACAGGAATGGGAATGAGTCCTGATAAAATTAAAAGATTATTTCAAATTGGCCAGGATATTTCAACTTTAGGAACCGAAAATGAAAAAGGTTCGGGGCTCGGCTTAATTTTGTGTAAAGAATTTGTTGAAATGAATCAGGGTAAAATATCAGTTAAATCAAAATTAGGCGAAGGCACGGAGTTTAGCTTTACACTTCAGACAAAAAATAATAAACCTTCTTGATAAACAGTCAAAACAATAATTTTACGATAGCCTGCGATATGGATGACGTTCTTATGGTCCCTCATACTTATGTAGAATTCTCTAAATATCTTGAGATATATGAACTATTTTCAGTTCCGCTTATAGAGTACAAAACAGGCAAAAGAACGTATGATTCTCTTTGGTATAATTGGTTTACTATAATGACCCGGTTCGGTACAAATGACAGACAAGATGCTATTGAACACATTGCAAACACTGTTTCAGAAAAGACATACCGGTTTGTGGAAAATTCTAAAAAAATTGGTAGATTTATTATTGTAAGCAATAATGACGGCGATCTGGTTAAATCGATAGCTGAGAAACTCAATGTTGAATATATTGCAGTCAACAAATATATCTTTGAATTTTGTCTTATTACGCAAAGGAAAAGCGAAGCTATTATAAAACGAAAAATTAATATTGATGCAGCTATAACAGATGATCCGGTTAATGAAAAAGATTTTCTCGACTTACCTGCCGGGAATGGGAGTAAAACTTCATCCGGAATTATTCTTTGCAGAGATGCCATTTCCCTTGAGCTATCCGGTATTAAATATTCGCAGTACAAAATAGTCAGTACTCTTGAAGAGGTGTATGAATACTTAATTATAATAAAAAATGATTTAAGGAAAAAGTCAAATTAATAAAATTAGTTTAACTTATTATGATAATGCACCTTTAGGTGCTACGAATTTCATCGGCGGATCCGGAGTATCTAAAAGCAGATAATTTAATTAATAAATTTACTCTCTATTATTCTAATACAATTCATGCTTGAAGGCAGGAGATTTTTAGTGTCTATTATTTTGCTTTTTTAATTATAGAGCTTATTTTCAACATGTCATAAATATTAATTAGTTCGGGACATGCTTAAAATACTTTTAGTTATTCCACCGTTTACACAGGTTAATACGCCTTATCCTTCAACAACATATCTTGCTGGTTTTTTAAAATCGAAGGGATATGAAGCAAAAAGTTTTGACCTGTCACTTGCAGTTTTCTTGAGAATTTTTTCGAAAGCCGGGTTAACCGGAATATTTTCAGAAATTAAAAATTCCCGCCGCAGTGATGATTTCATAGACCGCGCTCTATCACTTAAAGACGTCTATATCAATACTATTGAACCAATAATTAATTTTCTTCAGGGTAAAGATCTGAATTTTGCTTATAGAGTTGTAGGAGAAAATTACATCCCTCAGGGCGAATCCTTTACCAGGCAAATAAATGAAAAGGAAGCTTTCGGCTATTTCGGTCTGCATGATAAGGCTAAATATTATTCATCTCTTGTCATTGATGACCTGACGGAAATTATTAAAAAAACAGTAACCCCCCATTTTGGATTAAGCCGTTACGCAGAAAGAATTGCCGTCAGTCCGCCTGTTTTTGATCCTATTTTATTTGAGCTTGATCGTCCGTTAAATTTCATTGAAAATATTATTGTTGAAGAAACAGAAAAAATCATTCGTGATTACCGGCCGGATTTAATCGGTTATACTATCCCTTTCCCCGGCAACTTTCTCGGAGCTTTAATTTCATCAAAATTTAGCAGGGAAAATTATCCTGCTGTTAAAATTGTATTTGGAGGCGGTTACATTAATACCGAGCTAAGAAGTTTGTCGGATAAACGCATTTTTAGCTATGTTGATTTCGTCACTTATGATGACGGTGAACTTCCGCTGTACAATATTATTAAAAACATTGAAACTAAAGAGCCGGATAAACAATGGGTAAGGACATTAATGCTTGACAATAATGAATTAGAATATAAAGATAATGCAATACAAAAAATTGTTAGCCATAAGGACCTTCTTCCTCCTTCAATTGCAGGTATTGAGCCGGATAAATATGTTGCCATTACGGAAATGTTAAACCCGATGCACAGAATTTGGTCTGATGGATACTGGAACAAATTAATGACGGCGCATGGCTGTTATTGGAACAAGTGTGCATTCTGCGATGTAACACTCGATTACATCGGAAGATACTCTCCCGCTAATGCTTGCACGATTGTTGACTGGATGGAAGATATGATTGCTCAAACAGGCAGAACAACGTTCCATTTTACGGATGAAGCTGCCCCTCCTAGGATATTGAAAGAACTATCAATTGAACTTCTCAAACGAAAACTTACTGTAAGCTGGTGGGGAAATATCCGGTTTGAAAAAACGTTCACAAAAGATCTATGCAGATTGATGGCGGCTTCAGGTTGTGTCGCTGTTAGCGGGGGACTTGAAGTAGCAGATGAAAGGCTGTTAAACCTAATTAATAAAGGGGTTAATCTTGAACAGGCAGCTATCGTATGCCGTAATTTTAGAGATGCCGGAATTATGGCGCATTCCTATTTAATGTACGGATTTCCATCCCAAACCGAGCAGGAGATAATTAATAGCCTCGAACTTGTAAGGCAGTTCATTAGTCTCAATCTTTTTCAATCCGGATTCTGGCATTTATTTACACTTACGTCTCATAGTCCTATTGCTAAAAATGCAGATACATTTAAATTAAAAATTATATCATCAACTGATAATCCTTTTGCAAATGATAATCTTGAGCATTATGATATGACAGGAATAAACTATAAAAAATATTCCAAAGGATTAAATAAAGCGCTATATAATTTTATGCATGGGTTAGGCTTCGACCTGGATGTCCAAAAATGGTTTGATTTTAAAGTAACAGCACCTACGGTAAGGAAGGATTTGATAAATAATTTTCTGTTAAATTATACTTTTAAAAAGGATGAGTCAAATGCATATGCAATTTGGCTGGGTAATGATATTGTTATAAAAAAAGTGAATTCAAAAAAAAGCAGGCTGTCATTACATACAGTTTCATTGCATGCGGAATGGTTCGTGGATGCAAAAATTGCCGAATGGATTAAATATATTTCAGAAAATTGCATTATTAATTCAGGAAACAGAATATTATTACACGATTTAGGGAAGACTTTTCCGGAAAACGAAAATAATTTCAATGAGTTTATTAATTCGGAAGTTTGGAAAGAACTTAGAGAAACTGCTTTACTTTTAGTATAAATGAGAGCTGTTCTTCTACTATTGCATAAAACGTAGAAAAGCCTTAAAGATAAATTGATATAGACCTGAATTCCCCCATATTTTTTCCTCATCATCAATAAAAGCCGCTCATTAGTTTTACATGCAAATATTATTTGTTTAAACAACTATTTATAAAAAGAGACGTCTGAACTTATAAAAAATAGCAAAGCGATCAATAAAAAAGAGACAGTTTTATTCCGAAAAATTGTCCCGGGAGGTTAATATGAAATCAGACTTGACCTTTTGCACTAAACAAATAGAATGTGTTAAAATAATATCTGAAATAATGTTATTATTCTCTTCCCTAATTCTCTATTCATGTGTTTCATCAGAGCAGGAAAATTTCGCAAATAAATCTGAAATAGATAACAAACAGGGAAACGATAAAGTATTTACATTTCACCAGAATAAAAACGGAAAGGACAACTATGGGAAGGCTGTCTTTAAAGAAGGGGAATTAATAGAATTGTATAAAAACAGTCAAAAAATACATGTTGAAAACATTGAAGATTATACCGGATTGGTTATAATGAATTGGAAGAGCTGCAAAATAATTACGATAGTTTTGGAATGAAATCATTCCATCCCAACTTTAATGCCGGGGATTTGTCTCATTTGGGAGAAAATTTTAAGAATATGAAATTTGATTTTCACTTCGATACTACTGCATTTAATATGGGGATGAAGGAATTACGGCGAAGTTTGAAAAAATTAAAGATTAATCCGTATGTATTTTTATATAAAAACGAATTTCCTGGATGCAATATGGACGCTTTTAAAGAAGGAATGAAAAACTTTGATAAGGAATTGAAACATAACAGATTATTTAATGAAGACTTTATGATAGATATGTCTGAGTTTAAAAAAAACATGGAGAATTTTCATGAAAAGATGAAAAATTTTGATTTCAATATGAAAAGCTTTGAAAAAAATAAGAAAATACTTAAGTGTTTCCTAAAAGACTTAAAGCATGCACTGGTAACGGATAGTTTAATATAAGATGAGGGCGAAAATTTCAGTATGAAATTTAATTCTAAGGAAATGATTATCAATGGGAATAAAGTTTCAGGTATTCTACTTAAAAAGTATAAAGAGCTCTATAGGAGACATTATGGAAAAGAAATAGATGATGAGTTTAATATAAATAATATTACGAAAGATGACAATAATCTTAATGAGTTATGATATCTTTTTTAAGTGTTGGCATAATTCAATTTTTTAGGGCAGGGTTTTCCCTCCCCACTGTAATTTTTGAGTTTGTAAAATAAGTTAGGTAAATGGCATGCCGAATTATAAAAAGCGGCTTGTTTTATTCATAAAAAGTATTTTGTAACTTTTAGGCTTGCTATTTAGGCGCCAATCCCTCAGGCACATAAACAAGCCATCCGTTATTTTGAGGCAATTCAACCATTGAAAATTGAGCAACAGTAGTAGTTGAATATTTACCCTGAGTGCGTGCACCATTCGTCATCTTATTGAAATAGTAGGTCCCACTTCCGAATGGGGTGAAATCCCAACTATAAATGGGACTAGTATTCACCCATACGATGATTCCATTGCTATATGTTACTTTAACTTGTGACATGAAATCTGTATTGGCGATATCGAAGTAGTTAGGATTCTTTTGTATATATGTTGAAGCATCACCAACAGGAGAGCTGTTTTTGAAATAAAGAATACTGGTAGGTGTTGCATTCTTATATAACTTTTGCACCGGATATACATAGTTGTACTCAAGTTGAGCTTGTTTAATAGTATGGTCGCTAACATTACACTTTGTAATAAAGCCACTGTGCCCAAAAGCGAGTTCATAAGCAATATATTTCAACATTTGATCAAGAGTCATAAATCCTTCATTATAAATATGATCCGGATCAGGGGCATAAAAGCTGTAAAAGTGTCCAACTCCGTGAAAGGCTGATTTCCCATGCATTTTATAAAGATCGAAATCCACAAACAACGGAGTCTTTGCACCATAAATATTATAGTCAGCAGTATGAAGTCGTGCTTCCAAATCATGGAAATAACCGATATAAATAAAAGAATGTTTAGACCCTCCTTCGCCTTCAACAGGCCCATTATAATAACTGCTGATTATAGACGGCATATTACGGTATTGCTGAACTACATAACTAAACTTCCCAGCCCCTGGTTTATTTGCATCATAATCTATTACATCAGGTGCATTAATTGCTGTATGTACATCAAGGTAACTCCAATTGGGACTTATTTGATTCTTTATCAAATTTGAATATGTGTTTATATATTTAGCTGCCTTACCGGGACTTATTACATATGATGTATCATTATTACAGTTTACCCAATTTCGTTTTGGTTTATTATATGAACCCAAGGCTACGTCAGCGGTATTAAAACCGCTATTGTCTTCTAAATAAGCATCAGCATAATTTTCGTGTAAAGCTAATAGGTATCCTTTATTAATTGCATTTGTTTTTAACTGAATTAATTGGCTGTTACCATTATGGCTTGAAGAATTAGAATTACCTTCACTTGCAAGAGCACTACAATTAAATAAACAATTTGCAAATGTATTAGCGGGCAACACATTGGGATAACCCCTATCAAACCCAAGTCTTTGGTAAGTTTGTAATATTATTGCAAGACCCTGAATGCCCATGTCGCTTAAAAGATTTAAGGTATTGTAATATTTAATACCTAAATAAGAAACTAAAGCATCTGAATGGGCATTTGCGATGTTTTGAAATTCAGCATCTAATGAAGCAACAGTATAATAACTACATTGAGGCGGATTATTTAAATATGTGTACGGAGGGCCCCAGCTTAATACAATTCTATTTGCAATCGAGTCTTTATATGCGCCATAATTTGGAGATGGGTTCGAAGGCATTACGATATTTGGCAAAACATTATTTATACTTGGTGAAGTTGTAAGATAAATAGTTTCACTAAGTGGGTTTCTTTTGCCGTTCGTCAGTTGATTATACAATGCTACTTGTGTAAATCTTTTAGAAGTAGTCGATGCGACCCCATTTATAACTATATTATAAATGTCTGGTGTTTTGGGATTTAAACTTGATGCATTAGTAGTTTCCCAGTCAAAGAACATTGAAGTATATAAGTTATTTGAGTAGAGTAAATTAAAAAGTGTCAAATAAGGGACTCTTATAACTTTTGGATTTGATGCATTTTCACATCTATCTAAGTCAAAACCTGCGCAATTCTGTGTATCGAAACTAACGGCTTTAATTATAAGCGTTCGCCCGGATATTTTAAAAGTATATTGATAATTAAAGGAAATTCCGTTACAAGATATTTGATACTTTATTTGAACTGAATTATCAGCAGCTAATTGATTGGAAATAAGAAAATAAGTCACATTGTTGTCCCAG
Source organism: uncultured Ignavibacteriaceae bacterium (assembly GCA_964618785.1). Lineage (GTDB taxonomy): Bacteria > Bacteroidota > Ignavibacteria > Ignavibacteriales > Ignavibacteriaceae > FEN-1297. Next base: position 18,023 of record CAZUCY010000003.1, read on the forward strand.
GGATAAAATGACGATCCTAATGGTCCGCCATAATCACTCGGTAAAAAATATGAGCCGGAATTATCATACGCATGTAAATTGTTTAATGTTCCATTTGTGGGTGATGCATAAAAGGAATATAAACAGACTGAATTTAGATAAAAATTATAAGTCTGGGTTGATGAATTATAGCTGACGCTGTTTGTGCCCGGAGCTATATCCGGTTGAGGTGTTGTTGGTGTTTGCGAAAATAAATTTTGAGAAATAACTAACCACAATACCTGTAATATCATAAAAATACTTTTAATCATTTTCATATTGACTCATTGTTTTATAATTAATTTAATATCATTATTTACATTTTTTAATTCTAATATCATTTATAATGAATTGAAATTTACTCTTAAATCCATGAAATAAATTCTTTTTAATGCAGTAATTTTTAGGTAAATATTCATAATAAGCAATGCTTTCTCTTATTTCAACATTTATATGATATAGTTTGCAATAAAATTATAAATATTAATATTAAAATAAAAACCCATAACATGATACTCCTTAGATTGGTGTAAGAGATAATATTAAGATAGAGAGTAAATATAGAGCGGCATAGAACGCGTTATACGGAAGCAGCCGATAGGTGAAAACGTAGTACTTATTTATTTTGGGTAAAGATTATTTATATTTAAACATCTTTACCATTAATAAGAAAACAGGACCAGAGAAGTTAACGTCGTTTTATCTCTATTAAAATTAATTTACTATTCAATATAAACTTATTATATTTCAATGCAATAATTTAAAAACAAATTAAGCAGACTTTGAAAGGTATTATATTAGCCGGCGGATCAGGTTCAAGACTTTTCCCTATAACGAAAGTCTACAGCAAACAATTGGTAATAATATATGATAAACCATTAATATATTACCCCCTCTCTGTTTTAATGCTTGGGGGAATAAAAGAAATTCTAATAATTTCTAATAAGAATACCATCCCTTTATTTAGACAATTATTTGGAACAGGTTCTCATCTTGGGTTATCTATTGAATATGCTCTGCAAGAAGTTCCCCGGGGCATTGCTGAATCATTTATTATAGGTGAAAAATTTATTAACGGCGATAATGTTGTTCTTATACTAGGTGATAATATTTTTTACGGTTCACTTAACTTTTTTTATAATAGTCTCCAAAATAATAGAGGCGCTACTATATTCGGGTATCAGGTGAAAGATCCGCAAAGATACGGCATAGTCGAATTTGATAAAGAAGGTACCGCAATATCAATCGAAGAGAAGCCTGAACTGCCAAAATCTAATTTTGCCGTTCCCGGTATTTATGTTTATAATAACGACGTTATTAAAATTTCTAAAAATTTAAAGCCTTCTGCAAGAGGAGAACTGGAAATAACGGATGTAAACAGGAAATATCTTGAAAGAGGACAGCTGAAAGTGGAAAAAATCCGCAGAGGGGTTGCATGGCTTGATACCGGAACTCCGGAAGCATTACTGCTGGCATGTAACTTTATCGGAATAATCGAACAAAGGCAGGGTTTTAAAGTGGGATGTATTGAAGAAATTGCATTTCGTATGGGATTTATTAGCCGTAGTAATTTTGAGTCTTTAATCGATTCTCAACCTAAGTGTTCTTACCGGCAATACTTAGAAAGACTTCTACTAGATTCTTAAATTATTTATTTAATAGGTATATTTTAGAATTAGGAATGGGAAAAATGAAAGTAGAAAAGACACCAATTGACGGATTATTAATTATTCATCCTGATGTCTTTAATGATGAGCGTGGATACTTTTATGAATCCTATAGTTTAAAAAATCATTTGGAATTAGGGATTGATCTAAATTTTGTTCAGGATAATATTTCACAATCATTAAAGGGAGTAATAAGAGGACTTCATTACCAGGTAGGTACCGGCGCACAGGCGAAACTTTGTCATGTTCTTAAAGGAACTGTTCTTGATGTAGCAGTCGATATTCGTTTTGGTTCCTCGACTTTTGGAAAGTATTTTGCACTCGAACTATCTGAAGAGAATCACATACAATTATATATACCGAACGGTTTTGCACATGGTTTCTCTGTACTTTCTGAAGAAGCAATCTTTTATTATAAGTGCTCACAATATTATAGTAAACAGGACGAGAGGGCAATACTCTTTAATGATTCGGATCTTAATATTGATTGGAAAGTGACCAATCCGCTTGTTTCTGAGAAGGATAAACTTGCCAAACGATTTCACAATATAGAAAAGGACTTTATCTATTCTGTTTCATAAAGTCCGGAAGTAGATTGAGTGAACCTTTTTTCATTATTTTAAATGTAAATGTATTATTTATATTGCAATCTTTGATTATCCTTCTGTTCTCTGAGCTAAAACCTTTTAATCTCTTCCATTATTTTTGTAATTTTAAAATATAAATTATTGGAGATTATTATGAGAGTACCCCTGCTTGATCTCAAGCCTCAATATAAATTACTTAAAAAGGATATTGATGAAGCTTTAATACGTATTGCCGAATCTCAATATTTTATACTTGGCGAAGAAGTGGAAAGGATGGAACAGGCATTCTGCGAATACTTAAAATGCAATTATGCTTTTGGAGTTTCTTCCGGCACCGATGCATTGTTAATTGCATTAATGGCAATAGATATTAAACCCGGCGATGAAATAATTATTCCTTCATACTCGTTCTTCGCTACAGCGGGAGTAGTTTCAAGGTTGGACGCCGTTCCTGTATTTACTGATATTGACCCTGTTTCTTTCAATTTAGATCCAATTGAGGTTAGAAGAAAAATAACAAAGAAAACAAAAGCAATAATTCCTGTACACCTTTATGGTCAGAGTGCTGCAATGGATGAGATCATGGATATTGCTGATTTCAAAAAAATAAGAGTAATAGAAGACGCAGCTCAAGCTCTCGGTTCACAGTTTAAAGATGGAAAGCAGGTAGGTACTATCGGCGATATAGGTTGTTTCTCATTTTTCCCCTCCAAGAATCTTGGCTGTTTTGGGGATGGCGGAATGGTTGTTACAAATGATCAGGAATTAGCAAAAAAATTAAAAATATTGCGCGTTCATGGGGCTGAACAAAAATATTATCATAAAATAATCGGAGGTAATTTCAGGCTTGATGCAATTCAAGCTGCGGTAATAAATGTTAAACTGCCTTTTCTTATTAAATGGTCTGAGAAGAGAAGAAGAAATGCCGAGACTTATAATAAATTGTTTGTCAATTCAAGGCTTTCGGAGGGTCCGGGACGCATTTCTTTTGATGCAAAGAATCCCGTATTAATCCCTAAAGCTGTTTACAAGCCTGAAAAAGGCCCGAAGCCGGGAGAAAGGCAGCTTCTTACTAACTATCATATTTATAACCAATATATTATACGGGTAGCCAAAAGAGATGAGTTAAGACAATTTCTTACTGATAATAACATTGGAACGGAAATTTACTACCCATTACCATTTCATATTCAGGAATGTTTTTTAAACCTGGGTTATAGGCTGGGTGATTTTCCATATGCAGAAGAAGCGGCTAATTCTTCGATTGCGCTTCCGATTTATCCAGAACTTGGTAGAGAACAAATAGAATTTGTGGTTAATAAGATTAAATCATTTTTTAAAAAATAAAATTCGAGTATCTAAAATGACGGAAAATAATAGCTATAAAGGGAAGAAGATTTATCTTGCAGGACATCTCGGTATGGTTGGTTCTGCGATTCAAAGATCTTTGGAAAAAAATAATTATAAAAATTTCATTTTCCGTACGCTTGAAGAGTTAAATTTAATCCGTCAGGTGGAGGTAGAAAAATTTTTTGATTCGTTAAAACCGGATATCGTAATTATAGCTGCGGCAAAGGTAGGCGGTATTTTAGCAAACAATACTTACCGTGCAGAATTTATTTATGAAAACTTAATGATTGAGTCAAATATTATCCATGCTGCGCATGAATCAGGTGTTGAAAAATTAATTTTTTTAGGCAGTTCATGTATCTATCCGAAACTTGCACCGCAGCCTTTGAAAGAAGAATTCTTGTTATCGGATTATCTGGAATTCACGAATGAGCCTTATGCTATTGCCAAAATATCCGGAATAAAATTATGCGAAAATTATTATCGTCAATACAAAGATAATTTTTATTCGGTAATGCCTACCAACCTATACGGACAAAAAGATAATTTTAATCTTGAAACTTCGCATGTACTACCTGCATTAATCCGGAAGTTCCATGAAGCTAAAATGAATTCGATTAATGGCAAATGTGCTGACGTTAATATTTGGGGTACTGGGAATCCCAAACGTGAATTTTTATATGTAGATGATCTTGCGGAAGCGATTGTTTTCCTTTTGGAAAACATTGAAGCAAAAGATTTATATGAGAAAGGGATTTCTCAAATAAATATTGGCACAGGTGAAGATTTAACTATTGGTGAATTAGCGGAGCTTGTGGCTGATATTGTCGGTTTTAAAGGTAGAATTATATTTGACAAATCAAAGCCGGACGGTACCCCAAGAAAGCTTTTGGATGTATCAAGAATTAATAACCTTGGCTGGAAGTACAAAACTTCACTTAGAGAGGGTATAGAAAAAACGTACCAATGGTTCCTTAATAATAATTAAAATTGAAGTGTAAATCGGAGTGATAATGAAAAAAGCCTTAATTACAGGAATTACTGGACAGGACGGAAGCTACTTAACCGAAATACTCTTAGAAAAAGGGTACGAAGTACATGGAATAATTAGGAGGAGCAGTTCGTTTAATACTTCACGACTTGAGCATTTGTATTCCAATCAAGATGTCCTTGATAAAAAAATGTTTCTGCATTATGGCGACCTTGTTGATACTTCAAATATGAATCGTTTGCTTGAAAAGATTGGGCCTGATGAAATATATAATTTAGCTGCGCAAAGTCATGTTAAAGTTTCATTTGAAATTCCCGATTATACGGCACAAGTTGATGCACTCGGCACATTACGATTCCTGGATGCTATTCGGGAAGTTGGTTTGAAAAAAGTAAAGTTTTATCAAGCTTCTACTAGTGAATTATATGGTAAAGTAAAAGAAATTCCGCAGTCTGAAAAAACTCCGTTTTATCCCCGTTCGCCCTACGGAGTTGCAAAACTTTATGGCTTTTGGATAATAGTCAATTATAGAGAAGCGTATAATATTTTTGCATGTAATGGGATTCTATTTAACCATGAATCACCAAGGCGCGGAGAAACTTTTGTAACCAGGAAAATCACCCGCGCCGCTTCCCGGATTGCAGCGGGACTTCAACCTGTTTTGCTCTTAGGTAACCTGGATTCAAAACGGGATTGGGGATTTGCTCCCGAATATTGTGAAGGTATGTGGAAAATACTTCAGCATAATAAAGCCGATGATTTTGTTCTTGCAACCGGCGAAACACACACTGTACGGGAATTTGTTGAAAGAACCTTTTCCGAACTTGGAATTGAATTGCTGTGGCAAAACTCCGGCGAAAGTGAAAAAGGAATAGTTAAAAGTATTGATTTAGAAAAAGCAAAGTCATTAATTAACCATTCACAAAATCTGAATAAGTACCGATTTAATTTTTCTATTGATCTAAAAGCAGGAGATGTAGTTGTAGGTATAGATTCTAGTTATTATCGTCCCACGGAAGTGGATCTTTTGATTGGAAATCCTCAGAAAGCAAATCTGGAATTGGGTTGGAAAGCAAAAACTAAATTTGGAGATTTGGTTCAGTTAATGGTTAAAGCCGATTTGGATAAAATTTTAAAACGAGGATATTAACTTTAATGTATATCTTTTTTGTATAGAAATTTCTTAAAAATATAAAAGAGAAGTATAATTATACCCGCAGCGATAGAAATTAAAAGAATGTGATGATTAATTGAATGCAATACATTTCTTGAATGTTTACCAAAGAAAAAGCCTATCGAAAGGAAAGATACTGTCCAAATTAACCCGCCTGAATAAGCAAACAATGCAAACTCCCACATTTGTAATTTTGTTGTTCCGGCAAATATAGCAATTACATGCCTGATTCCGGGGATAAAATAACCAATCGGTAGTGACCATCTTCCTATCTTTTCAAACCACAAATGCGCTTTCTTCATTCGCTCTTCAGTAAAATGGATGTAATGCCCATACGTTAGTAATATGTGATATCCAAAGGTACTTCCTATAGCATAGCTGATGGAAATACCTGCAATACTCCCTAAGTATGCAGCTAAAAAAGTTGGAATTAATTTTAGTTCGCCGTGAAAGATTAAATATCCGGATAATGTAAGTAAGGTTTCATCAGGTACCGGAAGACCAATTATCCCAAGCATAAGCAGGGAAAAGATTCCTAAATACCCGTATTGAGATATCCAAAGATGTAAGTTTTCCATTTAGCTTATTTGAAATGATTATTTAAAATAGGGACATAATTATCCATATGATTGTTAGAGCTATGGAAATTAATAAATTCAATTTAAAATTAACAATTTCTCTTAACTTATCTAATGAAAAAATAATTATGTAAAATAGTAAATTAACCGTTTGATTGTAATTAGAATTTAATTCTTTCCTGTGATTATAAACTGATAGAATTTACGGTTTATCATTCTAACCGCACTGCGATGAGAATCGGAACGAAACATCGCCGACCAGCCATTTTTTAGGAATGGACTATGACGAAACAATTAGTATGTTTTAATTTCAAACAATGGGTTAAACCATTACTTTTACAGAATTTTATCCGGTGTGTGCTAAAAAACTTTGTTTTGTTCTGAATTTTATTAAACTATATTGTTTAAATATGAAAATTTACTGAATAATTATTTATTCGCGATATTAAGTTGCAATTATCAACACATCAATTAAAGAATATATTTCAAAAAGTTATTTTTAGGTATCAAATGAAAAGATTATTTGCTCTTACTCTTATTTTAATTTTTAGTTTAACTGCTTGCAAAAAAGAAGATAATAAAATAACTGAAAATAATTTTCCGGCGGGTACCCATGCTGTTAAAGTTTTGGATTATATGGATGTTCCAAATTATACATACCTTCATGTTTTGGAAAACGGGAATGAATATTGGATTGCTGCACCTCAGATGAAAACTGAAAAAGAAGAAATTCTTTATTATTTACATGGAACGAAAATGAAGGATTTTCACAGCGATGCTTTGAATCGAACATTCCCAAGCATTTACTTTGTGCAAAGCATTTCTCAAAATCTACAGCAGGGACAGACGATTTCATCGGTACACCAACAGGCAAATTTATCTCAACGCGAAAAAATTTCTGTAGAACCACTTGGTGACGGAAAAACAGTTGCACAAATATATTCTCACCGGGACAAGTTATCAGGTATGATAGTAAAAATTCGAGGTAAAGTTGTAAAATATAATCAGGGTATTATGAGCCGGAATTGGATTCATATTCAAGATGGGACGGAATCAAACGGGAGCTTTGACTTGCTTATAACCGGTAAAGATGAGACTTCACTTGGGCAAATAATAATTGTTGAAGGGAAAATTGTATTAAATAAGGATTTTGGCTCCGGCTATTCTTATCCCGTTTTATTGGAAGACGCAAAGATTCTTTCCGGCAGACCATTATAAACACATGGAAAACTTAATAACAGCTAAAGAACCAAAGTTGGTATCAAAGATAGTTCTAACTTTTAAATTTAAGTTTCAATTATATAAATAAAGCTCATGTCAAGCAAAATAAATGGTGCACTAGAATTTTGAGTAAACACGCCTTTTGCCAAAGGCATCCCGATTTATTGGGACAGTATTATAAAATAAATATAAAGTAGTGCACTAATAGGGTTTTCGATTATTTTATAGATGTTTAATCCCCCCAAAATCGGAATTAAATTAACTGATATTCATATGAGTTTAGTCACGGCAGGTATTTCATTGGGCTGGGATGAAGAATTATTAGTCTCATATAAAGGCGCTACCGAAGGGCAAGTACTTGCGGGAACGGTTACTAGAAATTATTAGTATCTTTATTTTTGCGTAACATGAATAGTTAATAATTTAAGGATATTAAGGGCAGAAAAATTAATAAATAATGAAAGCAGTTATGCCGGGTTCAATATATTATTAATAAATATCATAAAATTATATTATTTTAACAAAATTATTTGATAATCTTAAATATTATGATTAAAATTATTTCAAATATTTTATTAATTTGTGTAAAATTTAAATTTAATAAACTAAGAGTTATTGACTTTAAATGAGTTTTTTAGGACGTTAAGAACGCATTTTTAATTTTATTGGTTTTATCGTCATTTTTTTTACTTCATTTTTGAATGGAGAGTACTATAGGTAATAATTTTACTTTCTTCAATCGAACTATTTTTCTATTCGATAAATTTAACTAAAGTGGAAAGCAATGCCTAAACCTATAAGTATTTATTCATGTTTATTTCTGTGTTTTAATTAGGATTTTTCTTTTATATCTGGAGAGAGAGAGAAAGAATGCAGCGGTATATTCGTATTTCATCTTTTGCCGGTTTAAATATTTTTAATGCACAAAAAACTTTTAGACATTTTTACATGTTAAAAGTGAACCCCAATTTCGGGTTTTCAAGAATTTCGTCAGCACTATTCAATTCTAATCATTCCCATTATCAAAGCGATACAGTATATCAAAACTATTACGAAAAGGTAGATTCCAATGCTGTATCTCTTTATTTCGGGTCAACTATTAAACAATCACTAATATAGGAGAGAGAGAATATGAAACGAAAGATTACCGTCCTGTTTTTCTTGTTGTTTCTGCCTATGCTTGTTTTTGCAGGAACAACGGGGAAAATAAAAGGTAAGGTTACTGATCTCCAAACGGGTGAACCGCTTATTGGCGCCAACGTTATTGTAAGCGGTACATCATTAGGCGCGGCTACCGACCTTAAAGGAGAATATACCATCAGTTATCTGGATGCAGGAGTATATGAACTAAAAGCCACATATCTGGGTTACAAGACAGTGACCATTTCCGATGTTCGTGTAAATGCGGATTTAACAACGGAAATTAATTTTCAGCTTCCTGCTACAGGAATTTCCGTTGGAGAGGTTGATATTGTAGCACAGAGACCGCTTGTTAATAAAAGCAATACCAATGCTATCAGAACGACAACAAACGAAGTAATTGATGCTTTGCCTGTCCGCGGTGTTGATAATATTATTGCTCTTACACCCGGTGTAGTTCTTCAGGAAGGAAATATTTATATCAGAGGCGGCAGGCAGGACGAAGTTGGCTACTACCTTGAAGGAGCGAATATTACTAATCCTCTTTCCAGTTTTTATGGAGGCTCACAGCATGCTGCCCAGCAAGTAACAATACCTCAGGATGCTATTGAAGAAATCCAGGTACAAGCGGGCGGCTATACTGCTGAATATGGCGGTTCTAACGCAGGTATTGTGCGTTCCGATCTAAAATCCGGCGGAGCAAGTCTAAACACAAGCGTACAATATCTAACAGACAACTGGACGTTTAAAGGAAGCGGCAACCGGTATAACGGAGAACAAAATCTTGATACATATTCATACGGATATAATGATTTTACTGCAAGTATCAGCGGGCCCGTGCTCGGCGATCATGTAAAAGTTTTCGGATTATTTGATAATCTTTCTCAGGCAGATTACTCTCCTCAACAAGTTAGCGGGTTTAATCTTGGTACAATGACTGACCCGATTACAAATGATGTTGTTACTTTAAAGTACCCGGGTGGTCCTGTCCCGGGCAATAATTCAAGCCAATACAGCGGTGTAGGTACAATTACTTTGGATTACAATCCAACAATAGTCCGCCTTATTGGCACATATACTTTCGATAGGCAGCGTGTTGGTGCAAGTACATACACAATGTTTGATGAAAATCGTTTACCGATACGTGATGTAAATAATGGAGACTTTGGTGCAAAAATAACTCAAATTTTAAGTGACCACGCTTATGTTGAAGTTAATGCAAACTATATTTTTAATAAGGGCGTAACATACGACCCGCAATTAGGCACTGACTTTTTACTTTATGGCGATAGTACTGCAAATTATAGTGCAGGTGTTCCATGGTATAAATCTAATGTAACGGGTTACGGTCAATATCAAGTTCCACGGGCATATGAATTGTTCTCGACATTCTCGTTTGCTTCGCCAAATATGCCGTTAATTGGCGCAGATCAAACAACATCAATAATGAATTATAGCAAATATGAGAACGATAATCTTGATTTAAGCGCCTCATTTTCAGATGATTTAAGTAAACAGAATTCTCTTAAAGTCGGAGGCGAACTTCAGATAATGACAGTTAGAAGTTATACTCCATCCGGCACTAACACGAATTTTGCTAGTTTGCTTAATAGCTCGAGTACCTCACTTTCAAGCATTTTAATTAAACATGGAGTTGATAATTACGGATATGATCTTTATGGCAATTCATATTCCGGATCATCAGATTATAACACGGGATCAATTGCTCCTTATCAACCAATTTTTGGCGGTTTATACGTCCAGGATAAATTGGAATATAAAAACTTAATTTTGAATGCCGGTTTAAGATTCGATTATATCAATACCGATAATATTACTTTAAAAGATCCGTCTAACCCGCAAAATGTATTTAATACGGCTACAGGCGCTGTTTCTAATCCGGACGGCTTAGTTAAAGTTCCGGTTTTTACTTCATTAAGCCCCCGGCTTGGTTTTTCTTTCCCTATAACCGATCAAACTATTTTCCATGCTCAATACGGAAAATTTGTTCAGCAGCCAAGTTTAAGTAATTTGTATGAAAGCGTATACAGCTTAGGCTATTGGGCAAATCCAAATAACGGGTTTTTCAATGTCACACCTGTGGGATTAAATTTAAGACCCACCAGAACAACCCAATATGAAATAGGCTTTACTCAGCAGATAGGGGCAATTGCTTCTTTTGATATCACTGCATTTTATAAAGACATTGCAGACCAGGTTGTATTCGGTGTACAAAGTGTTACCACGGAATCCGGATGGAGACCATATTCCATTTTGACAAATGGCGACTATGCTACAACGCAGGGTGTTGAACTTGCATTTAATATGAGGCGTACTGAAAGATTCTTAGTTAATGGATCCATTTCCTTTTCCAGCGCTCAGGGGACAGGAGATAATCCTTATACTGACGCAGGCGAATTTGGCGCACCGATAAATCCGAGTTATGTGTACATCCCTGAATACGTTGTTCCCCTTGCTTATAACCATGCAGTAGATGGAAACTTAAATATAGATTACCGCTTTGGAAAAGATGATGGTCCATCTATTTTGCATGAGTTCGGCGCTTCTCTTTTATTTACTTTTTCAAGCGGGCATCCTTATACTCTCGGTTATACTAACGGCGCTAATGCTAACGCAACCAGCAACCCTAACCAACCGATTGTTGTGGATGTAAGAAACAGAACTGCCCTTGAAGCGCTTAATTCCTCTGTAACACCTTCGACTTTCGAGCTTGATTTCCGTATTGATAAGACAGTTAATATTATGGATAAATTATCTGCAAATATTTTTATTCAGGTAATAAATATTCTCAATACTCAAAACATCGAAGATGTATTTACAAATACCGGTTCTGCTACAGCAAATGGATATTTAACAATTCCAAGTTTAGGCGGCAACAAGCTTGTTCAACAATATGGTCAGCCGTTTGTTAATACTTATCAAGCAATTAATGAAGAATATGCGGGTTTATATGGAGCGCCGCGTCAAATCAGGCTTGGAATTCGTTTAGAATACTAAATATTTGACAGTAATTTTAAAACTAGGAGTTAAATATGATTTTTAAAAAATTTAAATATTTTGCGGTTTTTGTTCTGGGTATTATATTTTTATTATCCGGAATTATAAACGCTGCAAATAATAATAAAGCAAAACGCAAAATGGCTAAAGTATACGACGGCCAGGTTGCTAACCAAAGAATGGATATCAATAACCTTAATGCGCTTGAGTCGAATACCGGCTACAGCGATTACAACTTAAACTCGAATCTTGAAGGGACTGAATTCCCTAAGGGTTCAGGTAAAAATGTTGTTTTTGAAGGCGGATTCTTATGGGGCGGTTTTGCCAATTGGGATACTTCCCAGGTAAGAGTCGGCGGTTCAGCCTACATCACCGGATTAGAGCCTGGACCAATTTTACAAAATGGCATGCCTGCGGATCCTACAGATTCAAAGTGGTCAATTTATCGTGTTCGCCCTGATATTTATCCGGGCGGTCCTACTGTAGATCTTACCAGTGATGTAGCTGCGTATGCTGAAGGTGGTCAAACAGTTACAGCAGCAGAGTTAAGGGCACAGTATGAATCTGATTGGACAAACTGGCCTGCTCATGGAACTGCTAACGACCTTGGCGCTCCATTTACCGACGTTAACGGCGATGGTATTTATGAACCAGGTATCGATATACCGGGTGTTCCCGGTGCGGACCAAACATGTTACTTTGTTGCGAATGACCTTGATACTCTTCAATGCCAAGGTCTTTATGGCGCACTGCCTCTCGGTATTGAACTTCATGTTACTTATTGGGCTTATGCGCAACAAGGCGCACTTGGAGATATGTACTTTAAAAAATGGGATTTAATAAATAAAGGGTATCAAAAAAATGTTGTCGACAGCATGTTCGTCTCTTATTGGACGGATGTTGATCTTGGTTCTGCTACCGATGATTTGGTTGGCTGCGATACTACTTTAAGCTTGCAATATACTTATAATGGTGAAGCTACAGATGCAGTATTCGCTCCTCTACCCCCGCCGGCTGATGGCTTTGCTTTTTTCCAGGGACCAATTGTCCCGGGCAATGCTTCGGACTCTGCAATTTCTATAGGCTGGCCATTTAAGTTTCATTACACATATGGGAAGAAAAATCGTCCTATGACAGCCGCATATTTCTTTATTAATGGTGATGCAAATTTTGGAGACCCGCCGCAAGGGCAACCTACTGGCTCAACTCAGTTTTATCATTTCTTTAACGGCGAATATGGGCTTAGCGGTATTGAATTTACCGATCCTAACGGTAATAAAACGCCGTTTGCTTTTCCCGGTGATCCTGTAACAGGTACAGGCTGGGTGGATGGTGTTCAGAATCCGCCTGCAGACAGAAGGCAGGGAATGGCTTCAGGTCCATTTACTTTTTCGCCCGGTGATACTCAGCAAGTGGTAATTGCTGAAATGTTTGCCGGTGCAATACCGTCTGTTAATTATCTGCAAGCTATTACTTTAGTTAAGGTTTATGACAGAACAGCTCAGAGCGCTTACAACCATTTTTTCCAATTACCTTCTGCACCCCCGGTTCCTAAAGTAACTGCTGTTGCCTCAAACAGAAAAGTAGTTCTGGATTGGGGAGAAGATTTAAATGCTGTAAATGCAACCGAAAACTCAGTTATAGCAGATCAGATCGATGGTGGAAATTATACATTTGAAGGATATAATGTATATCAATTCCCGTATCAAGGCGCTTCAAGTTCTCAAGCAAAAATAATTGCTACTTATGATGTAGTAGATGGAATTACCTCAATTCCTTATACAGATCCTGTAACCAGATTGGTAGAACCAAGTATTTCTATTCAAAACGGTACCGATTCAGGGATTAAAAGATCTATTACTATTACAGCAGATGCGTTTAATAGTAATCAACCGCTAAATAACGGTACTACTTATTATTTTGCGGTAACCGCTTATAGTTATAATTCTATTGGAGTTCCTCAGTCACTTGAAAACCCGGCTGCAACATTGAGTGTAGTTCCTCAAAGCCCGGCTCCGGGTACAAGATATACTTATAATGTGGGCGATACAATAATAGCCGCTCACTCTGCCGGGCTAAGCCAGGGTAATGTTTATGCGTTAGTTCTGAATCCAGCACTACTCACAGGCGATCAGTATAAAGTTACATTTGATACCACCGGCGGAATTACTACATGGTCGTTAACAGATGTTACAAAAAGCCAGGTTATTCTTTCCCGACAAACGGACCAATCCGGCGATAATAGTTATCAGACTGTTTCAGGCATGTTGGTTAAAGTTACCGGTCCTCCAGTTGCCGGAATGAACTCCGGCGGACAGGGTGTGGGCTGGGATATACCAAAAGGTACAAGAAGATTTACATGGGGCACAACCTCATTATTAACAGGTTATGGTTTGGAAGGATTTAATGGAGCAATTGGATGGGCATCACCGGATTATTTATATAACGGCGATCCTGAATCTGTTCCTGCATCCTCACTTTGCAATACATTATTAACACTTGCGCAGGTAACGGATACTTCCTTATATAACCCTGCTTTCCCTCCCACAAGCGATGTCAATCTTTCTTTTGGCTATCGTTATTTAAGACACGCTTCAGTGGCAGCCGTAGATCCACGATTTGCTCCTTATATAATCCATACAACAGGCGGTACTTACCCATTTCAGGATTTTGCTCAAAGTGTTCCATTATCTGCCTGGAATGTAGATAACGCTGCGCATCCTGTAAGGCTTGCTCTCGGATATCTTGAAAATAATGCTGTAGGTGGATTAGTTGACGGCAAGTATTGGCCTCCTGATTACACGCAATTAGATCAAGCTAGCACAAGAGAATTTTTGTGGATATTCCAGGCGCCGTACAGCACTACTGCAAACTCAAGCTATGAAGAAGACGCATTAAGCAGTACAAGTCCGTTACCGGTAATGTGGTTTAGTATAGTTTCGCGGCGTGGTCCTGCACCGTTTTCACCAAGCGGAACCGGCGCAGATCAATTTATAATTTATGCTAACCACATAAACACTATAAATGATCAATTTACTTTTACTGCAATAGCGCCTACTTCAAGTACGACACTTGCTAAACAAGACGTAAATTCTATAAATGTTTTTCCTAATCCTTACTACGGAGTAAACTCCCAGGAAACAAGTAAATATGCAAGGTTTGTAACTTTTAGCCATTTACCGGCTACCGCAACGATTAGAATATTTAATCTTGCAGGTATACAGGTTAAAGTTATAAATCATACAGACGGTACTCAATTTCAACAATGGGATCTAACAAATAACTCGGGTTTGCCTGTAGCAAGCGGTTTATATATTGTTTATATAGATATGCCTGCGATTGGCGCTACAAAAATTCTTAAAGCGGCAATCATCCAGGAACAACAATTCCCTGATCATTTTTAATGAAGAAAGAAAATCAAGGAGTAAAAATGAAAACATTTAAAAGAATTTTAGTAATATTGGCTGTCATACTTTTAGGAGTTGACAGTATATTCGCCGGCGGAGGTACCAGGAATGGTACCGGAGGCGCTTCAGAACTTATTATACCTGTCGGGGCTCAGGGTATAGCTTTAGGCGGTTCAAGTATCGCTACTTCAACCGGCTTGGATGCAGTGTACTGGAATCCCGCAGGCTTAGCTGGAATGACAAATTCAGTTACAGCTAATTTTTCTCATATGAACTACATCGCGGATATAGGTGTTGAATACGGCGCTGTAGGAGTTAACTTTGAAGGATTTGGTATTGTTGCTTTGGATGTAAAATCATTAAATATAGGCAATATACCGGTTACAACAAATGACCAGCCTGATGGTACAGGACAGACTTTTGCACCTGAATTTTTAGTTGCAGGTTTGTCTTATGCAAAACCGCTTACTGATCGTATTTCGATTGGATTGACATTCCATTATATATCTGAAACTATCGCCCAGGTTAGTGCGAGCGGCTTTGCTGTTAACGCGGGCGTTCAATATAAAGATCTTGGAGATATAACGGGATTAAATTTTGGGTTAGCAATTAACAATATTGGTCCTCAAATGACTTTCGGAGGCCCGGGTTTATTGGTAACAGCCTCTCCAACTGGGTCACTATCTACTCCTACGGACGCTTTTCTTAGAGCGCCAAGTTTTTATGCAATTGAAGCCGCTGCATTTGATTTACCATCCTCAATTGATGTCGGTTTAGGCTATTCTCTTAGTATTGATGATGTGAATGCACTGCAATTTTCAGGCACTTTTGAGAATAATAACTTCTCCGGCGACTTATATAATGTTGGCGCTGAATACGGATATAACAAAATGTTATTTGCAAGAGTTGGTTATTCCTATTCACCGGTTGATCAGGATGCTGATTACATATACGGTTTTACAGCCGGCGCCGGCATTAACTATGATTTAGGCGGTGTTACCGTTAAAGTTGATTTTGCATATAGAAGTGTAAAATATTTCAATGGTAATGAGGTGTTCGAAATTTCCTTAGGATTCTAAACTGCCTGACGGCAAATAAGCCTGCCTGCCGCCAGGCAGGTTTTACTTTCAGCTTGCAATAAGCTAGGTATTGAATGCTAAGAATTAAATCCGTCCCGATTTAATCGGGGCGGATTTTTTATAATTTATCTTACGTTAAGAATATTTAACTAACCAAAACCTTTGACATACCTATTGCTTTATGTGACAGTTAATAAGATTTTATTCGTATCATTTACATCGGGATTAATAGTGGTGTTAATAATGAATTCTATGTTTTACGATATATTTTTAAATAATTAGTCTTAAAAAGATTGGTTTAAATGAAGTTAATTCCACATAATTTTTTAGGTGCATTTGTTATTTCAATATTAATGCTAAGCATAAATTATGCTCAAAATTTAAATTTGACAGAAATAATTGGAAATTGGGAGTCTGTAAGCAGTGAAAACAGCCATGTGGAATCTATCAGATTTGATCTTGACAGTACATTTTATATCCAATCGGTTCTGAGCGCCGAATATTCTTACATTATAGTTGGTAATAAAATGATTGCAAAGTTATTAAATTCAAAAAAAATATTTATAGATACAACTGATATTGTTATTAAGAAAGACACATTAATTAGTATTTTAAGAAGAAATGGTAATGAAGAAATCACAACCATGGTAAGAATCCCCGGTGAAATTTCTGATTCGGCTGGCATTGCCGGGAATTATAAATGGAAATATCCAAATGCACATACAGCTTTTTCAAAATTTACTAAGGATGGAGTTTGGCTCTTTCGGCTTCCTATAGAAACTTACTATGGTAAGTATAAAATATCATCTGATTCAATAATATTTTCTTATACTGGTTTGCCCGCCCATATAATGAAATTCTGGCTTGATAGTAAAGTTCTTATACTAACGGATAATAATACCGGGAAAGAAACTTTATACAGAAAAGTTGATTATTTTGTCAAAGAAGATAAATAATTCTTCTTTTTTAATAATTATGGATTCCGCTCGCGATTAATCGTCTTAACTAAGGGGCCAGCTGAATCAGGTTTATTTCATCCCGTATTCCTCACCCCGGCAGCAATACCGTTAACAGTAGAGCGAAGTAGCATTAGAAGAGATTCTCTTTTGAATTTGGTAAGATTCTTCATTCTGAACTGTTTTATAAATTTTACCTGTATAAAACTGATTGGGTCAATATAAGGATTGCGAAGTAAAAGAGACTGCTGGAGGGATTTATCATAATCTAGCAAATTTTCTTCCCCTGTGATTGCAAGAACAGTTCTGCAGGAAAGCTCATACTCATTATTAATCATGTCAAAAATCTCTTTACCTTTTTCCTTTTTGGAATATAGTGAGAGATATTCCCTGCCTATTATCATGTCTGTTTTCATAAGGACCATTTCAATATTTGAAACAAGAACCTGGAAGAACTCCCACTCTCTATACATATTTTTAATATCTTCCGGGGACGCAGTCTTATTTTTAATACATTGGTTTATTGCCGAGCCGAAACCATACCAGCCGGAAATAGTTTGACGGTTTTGAGTCCATGCAAATACCCAGGGAATTGCTCTTAAATTGTATAGTTCCTTGCTTTTATCTCTTGAAGAAGGACGCGAGCCGATTTCTATATGTTCTATTATATCAATAGGAGTTATATTTCTAAAATAATTCAAAAAATCAGGGTGATTAATAAGTTCTCTATAATATGATAATGCATTGGTGGATATATTCTCAAATAAATCACTGTACTTATCAAATTTATCTTTTGTCTTTTTTAATGTTGAGCTGATTGTTGTACTTAAAACGGCAGAAGCCATTAATTCAAGATTATTTTCCGCAATTTCAGGGATTAAATATTTAGAAGAAATCATTTCACCCTGCTCGGTTATTTTTATTTTTCCTTCAATTGTACCGCTTGGCTGAGCCAGAATAGATTTATTGACCGGTCCGCCGCCCCTTGAGATACTTCCTCCCCTGCCGTGAAACAAAATTAATTCTATTTTCCTTTTGTCGCATAATTTCTTCAAATACTTTTGCGTCTTATATAATTCGTAGTTTGATGTAACAATACCTCCGTCTTTATTGCTGTCGGAATATCCAAGCATTATTTTTTGAATGTTGCCGCGTAATTTCAAATGCTGGGAATACGCAGTATTGTCAAATAACTCCTGCATTATTATATGAGCTTTTTTAAGATCATTTATAGTTTCAAATAAGGGAAGTATATCAAAATGTGAGTAAAATATTCTCTTGTTTGCTATACTAATTAACCCTGCTTCTTTTGCCAATAATAATGCGGTAAGAACATCACTGACAGCCGAACAGTTGCTTATTATGTAATCGTTGCAGGCATTTGCGGCAATATTTTCTTTTCCCCACTTAATAACACCGAATTCATTTATTATTTGCAGAGTCTTAAGGCTAAGACGGCAGAAATTATTTCTTAATGGTCTTGAATTTGTTATTTCTGAAGTCAGTACAGATATTTTATCTGTCTCGCTTAACAATTTAAAATTATCGTTTAATTCAGCATAACATAGTATTTCATTTATCGCTGCTAATAAAAGTGATGCGTTCTGTCGTATGTCCATTGCAGCTAATCTAAATCCGAAAGTTTTCACTTTATAAATTATAGGCAAAAGAACAGACTCTGCTATTATCTTCCCCTTATTGTCTATTAAACTTGAATACATTAAGTATAAATCATCTAAAAATTCCAATGAATTTTTATAACCGATGCATGTCGGTTCCGCAGCCGGGCTCAAAATCTGTTTAGCTCCCTCTAATTTATGCCCGATGAGCATTAGCTTTGTCCGGTAAACTTCGGATGGATCACGGGGTACTTTATCGTCCGTATTACTACCAAAATTTATTCTATCTGTCAAAATAGACCTTTTCAATTCCTTACTTACCGGAACAGCATTTACAGAAGAGCTTAAAGTGATATGCAGTGGTACTAAATCCCTTTGATATAAACTAATAATCTGTCTTTTATTGTTTAGTAAAGTAGTTTTTGTAATATCCACGGTTACATAAGGATGTCCGTCCCTATCCCCGCCAATCCATGAACCGAATTTTAATATTGAAGGGGCATTATCATTTATATCATAGATAGATTTCAATTTCTTATTTAATGATTGATAAAAATCAGGAATTAAATCATATAATACTTCTTTAAAAAAGAATAATCCGTGTTGAATTTCATCTTTCACTGTGACTTTGTGAAAACGAACTTCGTTTGATTGCCACAGCAGTGTTATTTCCGTCTGAAGCCTTAGTCGAATTTCCTCTATTTCATCAACAGTATTAATGTAAAGTTCCTTCGTCAGTAAAAGACGGCTTATTATTAATATCTTCCGTAAAATCGTCTGCCGTGCGGCTTCAGTAGGGTGCGCGGTAAAAACAGGTATAATTTCTATTTGATTAAGGATTCTCTTTAATTTTTCCCTGCCGACTTTCTCAGACTTTAATCGTATTAGAACATTTGTAAGCGATCCTGTTTCCGGAAGTTTATTCTGAACAACTTTATTTCTTTGAATTCTAATTCTATGTACTTCATCCGCAGCATTTACAAGAATGAAGTAGATAGAAAAAGCTTTCACCACCTTAGTTGCCTTTTCTATACTGAAAGAATTGATCACAGTTATAATTTCAGCTATAATTGAATCGCTATTTCCATCCTGCGGTTCGTTTCTGAGTTGCTTTGTTAATGATCTAAGTCTTTCAACTGCTTCATATACGCTCTTTCCGGCTTGTTTTTTTAGAACATTGCCCAAAATAGTTCCAAGTTCTTTAATATCTCTTTTTAGGGGTGCATCCTCTATAAAATCTTCAAGGTGTTTGAGAGACATTTTATTCATAATTATTTCTATATTTTTCTTATATTATAATACAAAAATATAATAAAGTAAAAAGTGATTTCTTTCGGCTTTATTTTGCATAGCATGAGTTATTAACTAATTTTGAATGATGGATATTTAATCAGTTATTATTTAAAGGCTGACGATATGAAATTTATCTTTTTGGTTACCATTTCGATTATTTTAACTTGTATCGTTTTCGGATGTGGGTCAGAACCGGTAACTAAAGATGTAATCCCTGAAAAGTATAATCCAAGCATTACCCAAAAGGTAAGTGAATTTAGAATAGATTTTGTATACCGCAAACTTAAATTTAATATTCCGTTTGGTTCTCAAATCGATTCTATTGATGCAGATACACTTAAAAAGTCTATTAGAATAGAACTTAATGAGAATTTTAGTTACCAGCCATTTAGAAAAGAAAATATAAATGCAATTTATTCCGAGGTAAAAAGTGTTTTCGGCGATAAGTTTGCCGATTATTTATACACTATCAAAACGCTAAAACATCCCATCGAAGAACTGATTCCTAATTATTATCGAAATGATCCATCGAAATATGACAGTACAAGATTACAGTTAAATATGTATTCCCGACATGCGCCTGTTGTCCGGAATGTCAGCAAGGGATATGTGCCGTCAAATGGATTGTTTGGTGAAAATATCGTATTATGGCCAAGTCATGGCTGGTACTATAATAATAAAGAAGGACGCTGGGAATGGCAGCGGCCAAGGCTTTTTCAATCCGTCGAAGATGTATTACCGTTATCGTTTGTGGTTCCGTATTTAATGCCGATGCTTGAGAATGCAGGAGCAATAGTCTTTGATCCGAGGGAAAGGGATATCCAAAAGAATTCAGTTGTTGTTGACAATGACTCTCCGGCAGATATAAAATTGAAGTATTACATTGAAATGAGCTCCAATAAAAAGAATAGTTGGAAAGAGGGCAGCATCGGATTTGCAGTAGGTAAATTTCCTTATTCTTCAGGTTACAATCCTTTTACTAAAGGAACTAGCCGTATGATTATTTCAGATACAGTTGAATCTGCTTCTGCCTGTTGGATTCCGAAGATTCCCGCAAAAGGTAATTATGCGGTTTATATTTCGTATTCTGCATCTGCAAATAATGCCTCTGATGTAGAATATGTCGTTTACCATGGAGGTACAAAAACAAATTTCATTGTTAACCAAAAAATAGGCGGAAACACATGGATTTATCTGGGGGAGTTTAAATTTGATAAAGGCTATAATCCTGAAAGAGATAAGGTCGTATTATCTAATATAAGTAATAAACCGGGTGAAATTATTTCTGCCGATGCAATTCGGTTCGGCGGTGGTGAAGGGATAATTGAAAGAGGAGGAAATACAAGCGATCGACCTAAAATATTTGAAGCTGCAAGATATTATTTGCAATATGCTGGCATTCCGGACACATTGGTTTATGATTTAGATCATGATACAAATGATTATTCGGATGATTATAAAAGTCGTGCAGAATATGTTAATTATCTATACGGTAAACCTTTTGGACCAAATATGGATAGAGATGTTAAAGGACTCGGTATTCCAATTGATCTTTCTCTTGCTTTTCACACCGATGCAGGAATAATGCATAATGATACTTCATTCGGCACTCTGGCAATTTATAGTATTCCTGATGCAAAAATGAAGGACGTCTTCCCCGATGAGTCATCAAGATATGTCAACAGGGATCTTGCTGATATAATTCAAACTCAAATTGTGAATGATATACGTGCAAAATATGATTCAACCTGGACAAGAAGACAGCTTAAGAATGCAGATTATAGTGAAGTAGTTCGTCCCAATGTTCCTTCAGTTTTAGTGGAACTATTATCGCATCAAAATCTCAATGACATGAAACTAGCACTTGATCCCAGTTTTCGCTTTGATGTTTCAAGAGCAATCTATAAAGGAATATTACGTTTCTTGTCTACTCAATATAAATATCCATATGCTGTTGAACCTCTGCCTGTAAAAAGTTTCAGTTCCTCCTTTGATCAAGATGGAAATGTTATCCTGAGATGGAAACCGGCTGATGACACGCTTGAACCAACAGCAATGCCCGAAAAATATATTGTTTACGCAAGAATTAACGACGGCAGCTTTGACAATGGTGTAGTTGTTGATGAACCACATGTAATTCTCAAAGATATTGAACCCGGAGTTATATATAGTTATAAAGTGACTGCTGTTAATAAAGGGGGGGAAAGTTTTCCTTCGGAGATTCTTTCTGTTTGCAGATTGAAAAATAATAAAGAACCTGTTTTAATAATCAATGGATTTTATAGAACTTCTGGACCGGCAGTTATTGAAGATTCAAAGTACAATGGATTTTTTAACACTATTGATCCCGGAATCCCTGATAAATATGATTTAAGCTTTACAGGTAATCAATATGATTTTGATTCCACACATCCATTTATTTCTAATGATGAACCGGGCTGGGGGGCAAGTTATGCTGATTATGAAGCAAAAATTATTGCCGGTAATACATTTGATTATCCTTATATACATGGTGTATCAATAAAAGAATCAGGATATTCTTTTGTCTCTGCCGGAGTTGAGGCTGTAGAGGATAGTTCGTTTGGTATTTTTAATTATAAATTCGTCGATTTGATATTAGGTGAACAGAAATATGCTAATTTTAAAAAAGAAAGAGTTGATTCCCTTGAAAAGGATAATTATAAGACATTTCCGAAGAAACTTCAAAAGATAATTGAAAAATACACTCAATCGGGAGGAAATTTATTTATTTCCGGTTCTTATGTGGGAAGTGATTTATTTAATAATCAAAAAACGGACAGCACGGAAATAAATTTCGCGGAAAAAGTTCTTAAATATAAATTGGATACAGACCATGCTTCAAGAAACGGAGAAGTGTATTCTGTGAATACTGATTTTATTAAGGGATTTACTAATATTAAATTTAATACAGAGCTTAATGATTCAATTTATGCAGCACAAGCTCCCGATGCAATAAATAGTGCAGACGGCAGTAAGGTAATCCTTCGTTACACTGAAAATAAATTTCCTGCAGGTATTGCATACAAAGCAAAATATGGAATCATAATTTTGGGATTCCCATTTGAGACAATAAAGACCGAAATTGAAAGAAATCTTATAATGAAGGAAGTTATCAATTATCTGCTAAAGTAAAATTGTAAGATATTAATCGGTATATATAACATCTATTTTAATTTTTATTGATAAATAGGATATTTATACTTAAAATTGTATTATAAATGAAGTTATTGTAAAGTATGATTAGTTAGGACATATTTTTTGTTAATTATTGTTTCTTAATTTCTGACAATAATTGAAAGGGGGCTAAATCATGAATTTAGCGTACAAAATTTTATTTATTGCATTTCTTTTCTTTCAGATTTCAATATATGCCGTAGATCAATTAACCGTTCAGAATCCGGATGTATGGGGTGCAAAACCAGGATATATTGATAAAGCAACTTTAGTAATTGAACCTATCGGGGGATATGTCGAGCAATCCTTATATCTTACTTATTCAGATCATAATCAATTTTCTGGGGGTACTCAACCTGAAATAAAACACAGCTTCGAACTTCCCCCAAGCTCGGTCATAACTGATTTATGGCTCTGTATTGGGGATGCGCAATGCAGGGAGTTATGATGGAAACCTGGAAAGCCAGATCAATAATATATGATAGTATTGTAGTTAAGAAGCCTAATCCGGCTTTATTGACAATGAATGCAAATCAATATGATCTGCAAATTTATCTTTTAACTCCGGGAGGCAACCGCAGGGTAAAAATAAAATTTGTAACACCGACAACATGGTTTGAGAATACAGTTTCTGCTGTCGCCCCGTTTAATTTTCTTAATTCCAATAATACAACTAAAATGTTTTGTAATCAGGATAGGAGTCAGTAATGAAACCAAAGTATTACAAATTCCTTTTGCTTCTACTTATTTCAATCTCTTCATTTTTTTTTGGTGCGATATTTATTATAACTAATGAAAATTCAACGATTACAAAAGAAGTGATTACTGCAGCCGAAAATATAATCGGCTTAAAATTTTCGGAAGCTCAACAGGATACCATGCTGGGATTACTAAACGATCGTTTAATGAATTATGAAAGTATAAGAAAGATAAACCTTCCAAATAATATTCCCCCGGCTTTTTTCTTCAATCCCATTCCTGAAGGCTTCAATGCCCCTGCCGGAAAATCATCTTTCGTCTTAAGCGATTATTCGAAGACTGAATTGCCTAAAGATAAAAATAATCTTGCTTTTTACTCAGTAGGTCAGCTATCCTATCTGATTAAAACAAGGCAGATTACATCAGTTCAGTTAACAAATTTATTTATAGAAAGATTAAAAAAGTACAGCCCTGATTTACATTGTACTGTTACTTTGACGGAAGATATTGCTAATGAAGAAGCGCAAAAAGCAGATAAAGAAATTGCCGAAGGTAAATATCTCGGGGTGTTACATGGTATTCCTTATGGTGTCAAAGATTTATTTGATACAAAATTTTATAAAACAACATGGGGCGCTGCGCCGTATAAAGATCAATTGATTGATGAAGATGCGACCATTATTAAGAGACTAAAAGAAGCCGGCGCTGTCCTGATTGCCAAGTTATCTATGGGCGAATTGGCTATGGATGATGTTTGGTTTGGCGGATTGACGAGAAATCCCTGGGATACCACGCAGGGTTCCAGCGGCTCATCGGCAGGTTCTGCTGCTGCTGTGTCCGCAGGACTTGTTCCCTTTGCTATCGGTACTGAAACATGGGGCTCAATTGTTTCGCCTGCTACAAAGTGCGGAGATACCGGCTTAAGACCTACTTACGGGCGTGTAAGTAGGCATGGAGCAATGGCTCTGTGCTGGTCGATGGATAAAATAGGGCCGATTTGCCGCAATGTTGAAGATTGTGCGATTGTATTTAATTATATTTATGGACCTGATGGGATTGACCAAACTCTCTATAATTATCCATTCAGTTATTCACCCGAAATTAACTTAAAAGGAATGAGAATCGGTTATTTGGATGATGATTTTGACAGCCCATATTCTTTTAAGACTAATGATTCATTAACAATTATTGAACTAAAAAAGCTTGGAACTATCCTCGTACCTATTAAGCTTCCGGATATTCCTGTTAATGACATTGCTTTAATACTTGATTCGGAAGCCGGTGCTGCTTTTGATGAGTTGACCCGGAGCGGAAAGGATGTTATGCTTGCAAGACAAGGTAAATATAATTGGCCCAATATCTTCCGTTCAGCAAGATTTATTCCGGCAGTTGAATATGTAAACGCAAATAGAATACGTTATTTGCTTATTCAGGAAATGGAAAAAATGCTGAATCAAAATAAAATAGATATTTACCTTGCGCCATCCGATGAAGGCGACAATTCATTAACTACTAATCTTACCGGGCATCCGCTTGTAGTCGTTCCAAATGGTTTCATTGAAAATATACACCCAACAAGTATAACATTTGTCGGGCGCCTGTTTGATGAAGGTAAAATTCTTGCGGTAGCTAAAGCTTATCAGGATGCAACAGGATTTCATCTAAAGCACCCGCCTTTGTTTAAATAAGCTGTATATATTCAAGGAAAACATTATTATTCAATGATAAATGTATTTATTCCAATTCTAAAATTATTTTCCCCTCGGTAATTTAATCTCCAGGCAAAATCTAATTGAATTGGGGATAATATCTGTCCTATACCAAACCCTATCTCATAAAACGGATGGGTCAATTTTTGAAAAGCATCCGGCGATATAGATATTGATTTATCATTTACATTGGAATAAGCGGCATTGAAAAATCCCGTAAGTTGAAGCTCCCAGTTTTTTATGCCGGGGATTTTAGAAAATCTGAATAATTCATCGCCAAAAAAATGTTCTATATTAATAGTCAAAACACGGCTGCCGAGAACTTCGTTAAGGTTTAAAGTCCTAAATGTGAAGTTCTGACCTGTCGAATTTATATTTCCCGGAAGAGAATATAACATTTGATACGGCAAAGCTCCGTTTGTGATCATACCGAAAATTTTAAAGTTAAGTTGTGCTGAATTAAAAGTATTAATCATTCCATTAATGTTCATTTTGTAAATGGTTAAGTCTATATCACTATTTAAAAAAGTTTTATCGGCATATAATATATCCCCGCCGAAAGTCGCATAGGATTCCCCCTGTGATATTCTTCTTCTAAAAAGTCCATCCTCAATATAATCTCTAAAATCAAAATTGAAACTAGCTGTTAAAGCATTAATTTTAGTTTCATAAATGGCAGGATTATTAGAGAATTGTTTATTCTTATCAAAAAATGAAAAATCAGAATTTTTAGTTGCGCTGTTATCGTTATGATTAATAAAGCCTGCATTTAGATTAAGAATCGGGAAAATCTCATCCGAAGTTTCTAAAGCAAATCCTTTTGTATAATAGTAATCTCTGAATTCATATTTTGTAAACAGTGCAAGAACAGTTGAGGTTAAATCATTATAATTATCTGAATTACCAAAAAGTTCGGTTAGTTTATTATAAGCATTGAATGCAATTTTATAAGTGCGATAATCTCCAAAAAGGTATGACGCACCAAAGATTGTTTTGTATGTTTGATCTGAAAATCCATACGAAGATTGCAAAGAAGAATTTAATCTTTGATCAAATGCGTCATTGAGAAAAAAACCAAAATCCAAAGCATGTCCTTCAACCCGGTTAAAATGATACATTCCTATAGGGGCGCTGATTGAAAAATTATTAAACAGCGTAATCTTTGAAGATAACGGGGAAATTTTATCCCAGAAGGTACGATAAACACTGTTTAAACTATCTATCCTTTTATAAGCGGCCTGCTCTTCCAAAGTATTGGGGATCGTTGTGGCGTTTTCCCAATAAGATGAATCTTTGCCGTCAGCATGAGGCAGTACGGTTATTACGGCTTTGCTGAACAATATGTCGTTAGTTAATGAGTTAATGTTATAATTATATAGAATTGTATTCAATTCAAAACCAATTTTAGCCAGGTTGAGAACATTTACATTTGCAAAAAGCCGGTAGTCAATTGGCATGTAGATCGAATCCTCGATCATGGAAAACTGCTGAAAAACAATTAAGGAATCAAAAATGCCTCCTATATTGGCAGCCCGGTTTATTTGAAGTTCAACTTTAATTAAATCGAATGTACTATCGATTATAAAAAGATTTCCTGTAAAACCAGGATCATTTTGATCCTTTGGATATATAAATATTTGATAAACAACTTTATGGTCAATTGCCAATATATTTCGGACATAGTAGTCATAATATTCTAAAGCATTATTCGCAAGTGGACCGGGCATCCCTCTCCCTAAAAGATTGATTTGATCATCATAAAAATTTTTTACTATTCTTCCGCCTGCAAGAATATTTAGTGAAGGGGGAAAATTGGAACTCTGTCTTCTGGCTATAATTTCTTCTTTATAATATTCGGGTTTTTTATAATAACCTTTGGTTTCACTTTCTAATATACCCGTTATTTTTAAAGCCGAGGTATCTTTCCCTAATCCTATGTTTAGACTATTGTCTTTTGCACGAATATCTTTTTGTGTTCTTAGAATTCCTTTTGTGTATGCATCAAAGTGATACCTGAATAATTTATTTTCTCTAATTTTTTTCCTCTCAATTGCACTTCTGATAATCCTGATAGCAGGGTTTTCGCCCGGACTGACTGTAATTTCGGGCAAAATAATATTAGTTTGTAATAAAGAAATAATTGCATCGGATAGATTATTAACAAGTTCAATTGAAATAGTATCGGAATTAAAACCTATGCAGGAAGCAATTAGTTTATAATTCCCATGGTAGAGTTTTAACTCAAATTCGCCTTCTTTATTTGCAGCAGTTCCTCCTGTTTGGTTCATAACTTTAATATTTGCATAGCTGATCGGGGAGGCGCCGGATTTGTTAATAACTTTTCCACGTACAAAATATTGCTGCGGATAATATTGATGGTTAAAGATGATAATAATAAAAAATAATAGTTTAGTAAAAATTTTCATACAATCCTTTTGTAATTGAAAATCATTTTATCGGCTTTAATAAAAACAAAACAGTAATAGTTCATTAATTATTATGCCATTTTTACAGTAATAATAAATTGATTTTTAAGTCTTTATGATGGCAAATTGAATATTTTTAAGACGATTAAAAGGCAAATAAAATACAGTTAAAGATTTCAGATTCCCGAATTTGTAATATGGAATTATTAATTTCGTGATAATTTGCCCTAAATATAAATCAACTTTTTCAGTAAAGATAGATATTGTGAGTTCTAAGTATATGATAAATCAAAGTCTGGGAGCCTTATGAGTATCAGGCAATCTCCTTCCTTTACGAAAAGAAGTTGGAAGTCCCCCCTATTTTAAGCAAGGGGGCTTGAGGTGAACATATGCCTCTTAACTTAATAACATTAGTTGCTGGCGTGAGAGTATCAAAAATGGATGTTTATTTTAGTAGCTATTGCTTAATCAATTTTATTAGTATTCTACACAATTTATTTTTAATTTATACAAATATAATTTATTTATAAAAATAGATAATGATAAAGACTTTTTTGTTGATGAGTATTCTATCATTTTTAGAATATTCATTAAGCTTTGCTTTAATCAAGACAAATTATACATTAAATCAGTTCGTTACTGATTTGGAAACAGGCTGCGAAGGAGACTGTTATATAGCAATAATTTCAGATTCATTAAACGCTAAAGATATCTGGAATAATTATATAAAAGCTATTGGCGGTGCGGATAATTTATTGAAGGTAAGGGATAGCACTGTTATTTTGGAAAGTAATATAGGTGGACAAAAGATTGTCTTAATGACATATCAAAAGATGCCGGATAAAATGAGACAGATTATAACTTGTTCTTCAATAACACAAGATATTTATTTCGATGGTGGGAATGGTGTAATCAAAATAGGTGGGAAAAAAATAAATATGGCCGGGGGTGAATTGGAAAAATTAAAATATGAATCTATGATTAATTTAATAATTAATATTGATTCTCTGGGTGTTAAACTAACTTCGGATGGAATTGAAGAAGTTAATAATAAAGATTGTTACAAAATCGAACTTCACCTTCCATCAGGCACAATAATAACTCAATATTTTGATCTAAAAACATGGTTGAAAGTAAAGCAAATTGAGAAAGTTAGTGTTACTCAAAAATATTTTGTACAGGAAACTTATTTTAATTATTACCGTGAAGTTATGTGTGTAAAATATCCCTTTTCAATTAAGGAAAGTTTAGGATCACAAAGCATGGATCTTACTGTTACATCAGTTAAAGTTAACACAGATATAGATGATGGTCTTTTTGTTATTAAATAATTGTTTATTAATATTTAAAAGGAAGTCAGGGTGATAAATAAATATTCAGTGATAGTCTTCGATCTGGGAAATGTTCTACTTCCGTTTAATTATACAGGGACTATTAATAGTCTAAATGAAAAATGCGCCGGACTTGGAGATCACTTTGTGAGATATTTTAAAGAAACTCATGAAGTTCTCAGAAAATATGAACGCGGTGATATTTCAGAGGTAGAATTTCTTAATATTATATTGAGCGGTCTTCACAATAAGATTAACCGGGAAGAATTTGTCAATTATTTTTCAAAAGTTTTTACTGCTAATGAAAAACTTGTTTTACTACTCCCAAAACTGAAAGAAAAATATACTTTAGTCCTTCTTTCCAATACAAATTCTATCCACCGGGAATATGGATGGAAAGATTATGAGTTTCTGAAATACTTTGATAAGCTTATACTTTCTTATCAGGTAAATGCGGTAAAACCGGAACTTAAGATATATAAAAGTGTTGAAGCTTTTACCCAAAAGCCGCCGCAGGAACATATATTTATCGATGATATTGCTGATTATGTCGAAGGAGCCAAAAAGGCGGGTTGGGATGCAGTACAATATACCGGATATAACCAATTAATTACAGATTTCAAAAAAAGAAATATTTTGTAATATTATTGTTATCTTCCTCAAAGGCTAAAAAATAATGAATGAACCAAATAATAATTTTAATTATCATTCGGAACAATTCGCTGATATTGAAATATTACGATTTAATGTACCAGGTTTTGAGAGTTTATCGATTAAAGAGAAGGAACTTACTTATTATTTATATGAAGCGGCTTTATCCGGTAGAGATATTCTTTACGATCAGCATTATAAGTACAACTTATTAATAAGAAAGTCTCTTGAAGCCATTGTTAAATCTTTCACGGGGAATCGGGCTGCAAATGATTTCGATAAGTTTATGACTTATACCAAGCGAGTCTGGTTCTCAAACGGTATTCATCATCATTATTCAACAAAAAAAATATTACCGGACTTTAATGAATGTTATTTTAAGGAACTGATAAATAATTCAGATGAAAAATTATTTCCATTGCATGAAAGTGAGACGATAGGACAATTGATTAATAAATTAATCCCGTTACTGTTCGATTCAAATATAGATGCCAGACTGATTAATCTTGATGCGTATGCCGATGTTGTTATCACATCTGCAAATAATTATTATGAAGGGCTGTCTCAAAAAGAAGTTGAAGAATTCTATAGTGGGATGGTTGATAAAGATGAACCGGATCCAATCTCTTATGGACTTAATTCTAAATTAACAAAAAAAAATAATACAATAATAGAAAATACTTGGAAAGTCGACGGAATGTATTCCCCGGCTATTGAACAAATTGTTTATTGGTTTGAAAAAGCTGCTAAGACAGCAGAGAATGAATTGCAAAAGGCAGCTTTTAATAAGTTGATAGATTATTACAAAACCGGTGAATTAAAAGCTTTTGATGAATATAATATTTTGTGGCTTAAGGATACAGACTCACTTGTTGATACCGTTAATGGATTCATAGAGTTATATTGCGACCCACTGGGATACAGGGGATCATATGAAGGGATAGTCTCAATAAAGGATTTAAAGGCTACCGGCAGAATTAATGCAATAAGCAATCAGGCGCAATGGTTTGAAGATAATTCCCCTATCGATGATATTTTCAAAAAGGAAAATGTAGTTGGAGTAACTGCAAATGCGATAGTGGTTGTTGTTGAATCGGGAGATGCATCTCCTTCAACTCCAATCGGGATTAATTTGCCAAATGCTACCTGGATCCGGGAAAAATATGGTTCTAAATCTGTTAATCTTGAAAATATTGCATATGCATATAATATGGTTGAGTCTGAAGATTTGATAAAGGAATTTTCATTCTCTGATGAGGAAATAGAACTTGCTAAAAAGTACGAATCGATTGCCGATACACTTCATACCGATCTGCATGAAGTAATAGGGCACGGATCGGGGCAAATTTTGCCCGCAGTAGGAAGTCCCAAGCAAACATTAAAAAATTATGCTTCAACTATTGAAGAGGCAAGAGCTGATCTGGTTGCTTTATACTATTTGTTAGATCCGAAGTTAATAGAAATCGGAGTCCTTCCTAACATAGAGGTAGCTAAAGCCGGTTATAATAGATATATTAGAAAAGGAATTATGCTTCAACTTGCGCGTATAGAACTTGGCGATAATCTTGAAGAATCGCACATGCGCAACCGTCAGCTTATTTCTAAGTGGGTCTACAAACACGGTAAAGATGATAATGTGATTGAAAAAAAAATTAACAACGGAAAAACTTATTATTTTATCAATGATTATAGGAAATTACAAATTTTGTTTGGCTTGCTTTTGAGAGAAGTTCAGAGAATTACATCAACCGGTGATTTTGAATCTGCGAAAAACTTAATTGAAACCTTCGGCGTTAAAATTGAGCTTGCCCTTCATAAAGAAGTGAAAGAACGATATGATAAATTGAATATCCCTCCTTATAAAGGATTTATTAACCCTGTTTTAAAACCGGTGATATTTGACGGCACGATTAAAGATATTTTAATTGAGTACCCTGACGACTTTACCGGGCAAATGCTTTATTATGCTGATAAATATTCTTTTCTTCCGGTAAATAATTAATCTGCTTTTCATCAAATGAGCTTTGAGCAATTAATATAATGATAAAATAAGCGGCAGCTCTTCCTATATTTGAACCAATTTTTTATTTATATATATTTATGTGGAGCCAAATTAGATGGGTATGAGTGTCGGGATTGTTGGTCTGCCTAATGTTGGGAAATCTACTTTATTTAATGCTTTAACAAAGGCTCAAAATGCGGAAGCAGCCAATTATCCGTTCTGCACAATTGAACCTAACAAAGCTATTGTATCTGTTCCCGATGAACGATTATACAAGCTTGCTAAACTGGTTAATCCTGTTCGTATTGTTAATTCAACGGTCGATTTTGTAGATATAGCCGGATTGGTAAAAGGTGCAAGCAAGGGTGAAGGATTGGGAAATCAATTCTTATCAAATATTAGACTTACGGAAGCAATTCTGGAGGTTATACGCTGCTTTGATAATAATGATATTGTTCATATTGACGAAAGTATTAATCCTTTGCGTGATATTGAAGTGATTGAAACGGAATTAATCCTTGCAGATATTCAAACACTCGGAAAAAGGATTGAAGGATTACAAAAAACGGCTAAAGGGGATAAAACGGCAAAACTTGTGTTAGATGATGCAATAACACTATTAAAGTTTATGAATGAAGGTCGTACTGCAATATCATATCCCGAGAGAGAAAAAGAATCTTTGCAGGAGCTTTTTAATGATTTAAGATTAATGACCGCAAAAAAAATTATTTATTGTGCAAATGTAGACGAGCATGGTTTAGCAGAAGATAACGAATATGTCAAGGCAGTTCAAAAATATGGAGAATCAAAAAATGCGGATGTAGTTAAGATTTCAGCTAAAGTCGAAGAAGAACTGGTTGGTCTTGAAGATGATGAACGGGTAGAATTCCTTAACTCTTTCGGGATATATGAAAGCGGTTTGTCAAAAATTATTCGTACCGGGTTTCATACATTAGGATTAGTAAGTTATTTTACTATTGGTCCTAAGGAAGTTCGTGCATGGACAATTCACCGTGGATGGAAAGCTCCGCTGGCTGCCGGCGTTATTCATACAGACTTTGAAAAAGGGTTTATACGCGCTGAAGTAATTGAGTATGATGATTATATTAAATATGGTTCTGAAGCGGCATGCAAATTGGCAGGTGTCATGCATACTGAAGGCAAAGATTATGTTGTCCGGGATGGCGATATTATTCACTTCTTGTTCAATGTATAACTAATAACAACTTAGAGTGAATAACAATGTCAAACATCTCGCTTATTGCTAAAATCTTTAGTTGATTTTTATTAACTTTAGAATAATATTTTATAAACGTTTCATAGTTTGGAGAAAAGTTTTATGTCAAACGCATATTTCAAAGTGCCGGCGCCAATAAATGAACCGGTATTAACATACGCTCCCGGTATGCCGGAAAGGGACGCTATAAAAAAGAAATTACATGAATTACAATCTAAAGAGATCGAAATACCTTTAATTATTGGAGGCAAAGAGATAAAAACGGGTAAAACAGTTGAAATAATGACTCCGCACAATCATTTGAAAAAACTTGGTATTTATCATAAAGCCGGTGCAAAAGAAGCGAACATGGCTATTGAATCAGCACTTAAGGCAAGAAAAGAATGGGGGGATATGCCCTGGGAACACAGGGTTTCTATATTCTTAAAAGCTGCGGAACTTCTTTCGGGAACCTGGCGTTCGACTCTAAATGCAGCCACAATGCTCGGTCAGTCAAAAACAGTTTATCAGGCTGAAATTGATTCTGCTTGCGAACTTATAGACTTTTGGCGGTTTAACTCGTACTATCTTACCCAGTTAATGTCAGAACAACCATATTCACCAAAAGGTATGTGGAACCGCGAAGAATATCGTCCGCTTGAAGGATTTGTTTTTGCTGTTACGCCTTTTAATTTTACTTCTATTGCGGGTAACCTGCCAACTGCGCCTGTCATTGTGGGAAATGTTTCTTTATGGAAACCTGCTTCAAGTGCAGTTTATTCAGCATATTATTTAATGAAATTATGGGAAGAAGCCGGGCTTCCTCCCGGTGTAATTAATTTTATTCCCGGCTCAGGCGGTGAAATTGGCGACCCTGTCCTTGCAAGCCCCGATTTAGCAGGTATCCATTTTACAGGGTCTACGTCGGTATTTCAGGGGATGTGGGAGAAAGTCGGAGATAATATTCATAAAGCAAAATACTATCCTCGTATAGTTGGTGAGACGGGCGGAAAAGATTTTATTTTTGCTCACAGTACTGCAGATGTTGACGCTCTGGTTGTTGCGGCTATACGCGGTTCTTTTGAATATCAAGGACAGAAATGTTCTGCTGCTTCAAGAATGTATATTCCAAAATCTATATGGGATGAGTTTAAGAAGAAATATGTAAATGAAGTTAACAAAATTAAAATTGGAGATGTTGAAGATTTTTCAAATTTTATGGCTGCAGTAATTGATAAAGCTGCCTTCAATAGTATAAGGGACTTTATTGACTTTGCAAAGGAATCAAATGAAGCGGAAATAATTACCGGTGGTAAATGCGATGATTCAAAAGGCTATTTTATTGAACCGACTACAATTGTTACAACTAATCCTGAATTTAAAACTATGCAGGAAGAGATTTTTGGTCCCGTATTAACTATTTATGTTTATGAGGATAATAAGTTTGATGAAACATTGACTTTATGCGATCTAACTTCACCCTATGCTCTAACGGGGGCAATTTGGGCAAAAGACAGAGATATTTTGTTTAAAATGTCCGATAAATTAAAGAATGCTGCCGGAAATTTTTATATAAATGACAAACCAACTGCTGCCGTTGTCGGGCAACAACCGTTTGGGGGGGGGAGAGCGTCGGGTACAAATGATAAAGCAGGCAGTGCAATGAACATTATGCGGTGGATTACTGCAAGAGCAATAAAAGAAACGTTTGATCCGCCAAAAGATTGGCATTATCCGTTTATGTCGGAAAAATAAAATTTTTTATGAATTAAATCTTAATTTCCCAGGTTAAAATTTGCTGTTGAAGTTGTAATAGCGCCGGACAGTGCATCTTTAATTATAAAGATGAGTTTGTATTTCCCTTTAATAAAACTCGTACCTATGATAAATTGAGTATCTAATTGTCTATCAGATAATTTCTCTTTTGAGGATTTATCTACCACACGGGAAACAATAGATTTAACCGTATCGCCCTTTGGCGAAATAAGATCGACGTCATAAGAAAGTGTTGATGAATAAAGGTTGTTTTTCTGATCTTGTTGAAAGCCTTTTACATGAGTTGTCCCATCAATTTCGGAACTATCGCCCATTCCATAAGCAAACGCTTCGGTACTGAAAGCAATAAGTTTTACTTCTTCTTTTTTAGAGCACCCTGTAAAAATTATTAATACAGCAGAAAACAATAGCAGCAAGCTCTTCATTTCATCCTCGATCACAAATTTGCTTTATGGAATATTGTGGTGCCTGCAATCTGTCTAGATGAGGCACCCGTAGAAATTCAATTAACCGTTCTTAGATTGGAAAGTTTTTAAGAAATCAACGAGTTCTTCAATACCTTTCTTTGGAAAAGCATTGTATATAGATGCTCTTAAACCTCCAACCGAACGGTGTCCTTTTAATCCGTCAAAACCTACTGCAGTTGTTTCTGCAATAAGCTTCTTTTCCAACTCTTCATTTGGTAATCTGAATGTGACATTCATAATAGAACGGCTGTCCGGTACTGCATGCCCCTTATAGAATCCATTGCTTTCATCAAAACACTTGTAAAGTAAATCGGCTTTTTCTTTATTTACCATATTCATTGCATCAAGCCCGCCATTTTTAATCAACCATTTTGCAACCAATCCTATAATGTAAATACCGAATGTAGAAGGAGTATTATAAAGAGATCCATTTTCTGAATGAATTTTGTAATTAAGCATAGAATGTAGTGAATCCGAACTTCTCTCTAACAAATCCTTTCTGATAATTACGACAGTAACGCCTGATGGTCCCATATTTTTCTGGGCGCCGGCGTAAATTACTCCATATTTATTTACATCAATTTTTTTGCTCAATATATCGGAAGATGCATCGCAAACAAGCGGAACTTTTCCTGTTTCCGGTTCTTTTTGCCATTGTGTTCCGTAAATTGTATTGTTTGAAGTAAAGTGAACATAAGAAGCATCCGGATCAAGTTTTAGCTCCTCCTGCTTTGGAATTCTTTTAAAGTTTTCGCTTTCTGTAGTAGCCGCTATATTGGTAGCGCCGACTCTTTTAGCTTCTTTTAAAGCTTTTTTAGACCAGCTTCCGGTAATAATATAGTCAGCTTTGTTTTTTTTGGGCATTAAATTTAACGGTACCATGGAAAACTGAAGACTTGCACCACCTTGTAAAAATAGAATATCGTAATTATCACTTATGCTAAGTAACGATTTTAAATCTGTTCTCGTTTCATTAATTATTTTATCAAAAGTTTTTGATCTATGACTTATCTCTAATATTGACATTCCTACACCAGGAAGAACAAAAAGATTTTCCTGTGCTTCTTTAATTACTTCTTCCGGTAAAACAGCCGGACCTGCACTGAAGTTATACACCCTTTGTTGCATAGTTACCTTTCCTTTTTCATTGAAAATGAATAGAATTATTTACTACTTTTACTTACAGCATGTTTGTTAGTAAAAATTAAATTAAGTGTATTAATAAACCGTCCCTTAATTTGGGTTCGAACCACGTCGATTTTGGCGGCATTATTTCTCCTCCATTTGAGATGTTCATTAAATCGTCCACTGACACTGGGTATAGTGAAAAAGCCACTGCTGCTTTTCCGTTTTCAACCAGCTTTTCAAGTTCTTCTGTCCCCCTTATACCTCCTATAAAGTCTATACGTTTATTCGTCCTGGGGTCATCTATTCCTAAAACCGGGTTCAGTAAAAAATCTTGAAGAATACTCACATCTAAAGTTTCTGCTACCGATTTTGAAAGAGCATTACTCGCCAGGATTGAATCCCTTGCTTTTAACATATACCAATCACCATCAAGATACATTCCAAAGTTCTTCCTTTCAGACGGCTTAGAAATATTAGTCTTTTCTATCGAAAATTTTTCGCTGACTTCATTTAAAAAATCTTCCTTAGTCTTTTTGTTAAGATCAAATACAATCCTATTGTAAGGCAATATTTTTAACTGATTTGCAGGGAAAAGAACTGCAAGGAAAAAATTGTACTCTTCCTTGCCGGTATGAGCCGAATTTAAATCTTGTTTTATCTTTCTTACACGGCTGGCGCTTGCCGCACGATGATGACCATCGGCAATATATATATTATTTACTTTCGCTGTTTCTTCTACGATTGATTGATTATGACTGTCCGGTAATATCCATATTGTATGTTCGATTCCATCAGTTGAAGTAAAATCATAAATCGGTTTTGTATTAATAATTGTATCATTTACAAGGTTATCTATTGCCCTAACAGAATTATAAGTTAAAAACACCGGACCGGTTTGAGCGCCGGTAGTAATTATATGATTTGTCCGGTCATCCTCTTTTACTTTTCTTGTATTCTCATGCTTTAATATAATATTATTATCATAATCATCAACTGAAAATGTTGCGGCAATTCCAACTTGCGATCTCCCGTCCATTATTAGTCTATATAAATAAAAATGTTCTGCATCATCAATAATTAATGGAACTTGAGAGGTCAATCTCTGTAAATTTTCTTTAGCTTTCTGATAAACTAATGGAGAATATGGGTCAGTATCTTTTCCAAATTCTATTTCAGAACGTGTTACCCGGATAAAACTTATTGGATTTCCTTCTGCAAATAATTTTGCTTCTTCTTTACTGACTACGTCATATGGAACACTTGCCACATTGCATGCGGATTTTTCTACAGGTCGTAAAGCTTTAAAAGGTTTTATTGCTGCCATAATAAAGATAATCTCCAAAAAGAAAAAAAATCATGTATAAAAATCAGTAAAAAAAAGACAATAATCCATAGAAATGTCCAAATGATAGTTATTAATAAATTTAGTGTACTTAAATGAAAAGGAATAATAAAAGGTATATTCAATAAATAACCTAAAATATTTAGGTAAATTGATTAAAAATGTTAACTTATAAAACTGCCGTAAAGTCTGTATTGTTGATTAAAATACTTGCTTTGATTGAATCCTTTTTCTTTAAAATAATTAGTCATTTCCAATCTCCGGTTCGGTATGAACCATTACCTCCGAATTCTCAATTTCTCTTTCAATAGCGTCTTCAACTTTATGGGATATATGATGGGCTTCATCTATTGTCAGATTATTATTAACGTGAATATTAAGTTCTATGAATTTTTTTGCGCCGGCTTCTCTTATTCTTAGATTATGGTATCTTTTTACTTCGGAAATGCTTTTAATTATTTGACTAATTGATTCATTCAAACCCTGTGGCGCTTTATCAACTAAAACATCAAAAGATTTTTTTCCTAGTTTGAAACTAATGTAAAGGATTATTAAAGCGACAAGCAAAGCAGAAATTGCATCCGCTAAATAAAAGTGAAACGAAACGCCGATTAAACCTATCATTACAACAGAAGAGCTCCATATATCTGTTGAGAAATGGAGAGCATCTGCTTTAAGTGCCTGGCTGTTGTACTTTTTTGCTACTTTAAATAAGGAGCGTGAACGAGTGAAATCAATAATAATGGCGACAATAATTACAATGAAGCTCCAGGCAGTAATATCAATTTTTACATGATGGGTCAACATCCGATTAAAAGCTTCGTAAATTATCCAGGCACATGTAATTATAAGTAAGAAGGTTTCAAACAGCGCTGAAAAATTTTCAATCTTGCCATGTCCGAAATTATGTTCTTTATCCGCCGGATTGTCTGAAATTCGCACAGCAAAAAGAGTAATGAGTGCCGCTATTAAATCAAGAGAAGAATGTAATGCTTCGGATAAGATGCCCAGACTTCCAGTCGATATTCCGATAATAAGTTTAAAAGTAGTTAAAAATACAGCCGCTATTACAGATGAAAGCGCAACTCTTTTTTTCTCGGTAATTGCCTTACTATCCTGATTCATTTGTTTTTCAATTTTAAGTAATTCAATTTTAATGAAATTAATTGCCCGGTATTTTCCCGAGCAGGTTAAAATGGTTCGTTTAAAAATAAATAAATTAGCGGAAAATAAAACTACGAGTTGCTTTAAATAATATTATTACCAGGATAAAATTGTGTAAGCCATTTTATAATAATTACTTATCGTACTATTTTAAAATTAAAATTGGGAGTTTTAAAAATACTCATAAGCCTTATCCAAATCAGCAAAAGCATCTCCATACCTCTCGCAGCCGTAATATCACCCAAGTCTACTTTGGACTTCCAGCCGAACCACTCTGATAAAATAGATTTAACTTTTCTTTAGCTTCTAAGTCATTTCCGCATATAAAAATATCGTGATCACCTATGATAAACGAAGGTTCAATCATTAATTTACAATTCATTGTATTTAATGTTTTGATGACCTTTAATTGTGGAAATGTTCTTTGTATCTGTTCACCCAATGAATCATCATTACAGACCGAGAGTGTGGGAGGCATACCTTTTGAAAAATCTAATGTATTTGCAATATCTATCAATATTTTACCATTAAAATTATGTTCATTTGCCAGTTTTAAAACGCTGATTGAATCGTCTCCGGCAGTACAGTTAAAAAGAATTTCCCCGAAAGAGGCTGCATCTTGAAATGAACTGTTGGATGCATTAGACCCGTTCGATTTTACCCAATCTATAGTTTTTTCGTTATTTGCCGTTTCGTCTATGCCCTTCCTTAATTAATAAGCTATTTCATTAGTTCCGGTATCATCTGGTTGACTATTTAATTCCCTATTGTCAACTACAGATAAAAAATTGTCCGACATTTATAAATAAAAGGATAACATTAACTGTCTGATCAAATATTCTAAATCATTTTTTATTCTGAAATTCCTGGAATACTTCGTTAATGGCTTCTTTTTCTATTATCCATGGGTGTAGATGATATAAAAATACACCTGCTTTAACAGCGGGGTCTTCATCAATAAGAGTTATTACTTCTTTTTCAGAATTGACTTTAAAGACTGTCATACCGCGTAATTCTCCATCGTCAATAAAAGGTCCAACCAATAGAGTTTTTCCTGATTTTCTTAAAGATATTTGATATTCAACATGATCAATCTGCAATTTTGCCGATTCCGCAGTTTCTTCAGAAGTCCACATTGGCCCCTTTGTCAAAAATAAAACAAATAATCTTGTCATTTGACCGCGTGTTGGAATTGGCATTTACTGTCCTTTGGGTTGTGATCTGAGTTTATGCTTTGGCAAAAAAAATATATAATCTTTTAACCATAAACAATATATGAATTTATACCGAATATTTGGATTAATAGGAAATTAAATTTAGAATTGTTCATTTTTTTTGTGAAAGCCGTTGTCTTTAAAAATTTTATTAAATGTCGATAATAATTATGGATTACTTTTATATTTTGGCAATCCATGAAAAGAATTCAAATGTATCATCTTTATTTTAATAAAAAAGTGGTGAACAATGGCTATAAATAAAAATATAAAGATACTCCTTGTAGAAGATGCCGGGGTAATGCGCAAAATGGAAATCAAAACCTTAAATTCACTTGATTTTAATAATGTAAAAGAAGCTAAAAATGGAAAAGCGGCAATTGAATTATTGCAGAATAGCCTGGATGTTGAATTAATCATCAGCGATTGGAACATGCCTGTAATGGGTGGATATGAATTATTGAAGTGGGTTCGTTCAAATGGAAAAACAAAAGATTTACCTTTCATTATGGCTACAGGCAGGGGAGAAAAAAAAGAAGTCGAAAAAGCATCGGAAGCAGGAGTTTCAAGTTTTATTTCCAAACCATTTAATAAAGATGAACTTTTTGAAAAAATTAATGAAGCATTTGGTGTTAAATCTGAAGAAATAGAACAAAATTCTTTAACACAGGAAACGCGAATAACATCTTCGGGTAAAGTGAAGATAAAAGCTGTTCATATTCAAATTACAGATCATCTGACACTTGGTATATTAAAAAACATGATTAATAAGAACGAATTTTCACCTAAACATTTTGAACTTGAAACCGAATGTTTGCCGAGCTGGAATACAGTTGCAAAAGCATTAGAAAATAAAACTGCGGATGCTGCTTTCATACTGGCTCCGCTTGCAATGGAT
Organism: uncultured Ignavibacteriaceae bacterium; assembly: GCA_964618785.1. Classification (GTDB taxonomy): domain Bacteria; phylum Bacteroidota; class Ignavibacteria; order Ignavibacteriales; family Ignavibacteriaceae; genus FEN-1297. Next base: position 59,339 of record CAZUCY010000003.1, read on the forward strand.
CTTTACAATTACGGTGTTCCTGTTCGCTTAATTCTATTTGCCCATAAGAACGGAAGCATTTGTGTAAAGAATAAAACAGGCGATGATGTTGCCGGTCCGGAATTCTTTAAAAATAAATCATTTTATATACCACATACTATGTCTATACATAATATGCTGGGACATATTTATTTTAATAATATAGGGCTGAAGCCCAGTGTTACGGGTCAAAAAGATGTTGATATAAACTTTGAAGTAGTTGCGCCTATTAAGATGGGTGAGTTATTGGCGGGAAACGAAGATGCAAGCGGATTTATAGTTGCAGAGCCTTTAGGGACGAAAGCAATTGCTTCCGGATTGGCTGAACTCCAATTTTTATCAAGTGAACTATGGGAAAATCATCCATGCTGCGTTCTTGCAGTCCAGGAAGATTTAATTAAAAATCATCCCGATGCTGTTCAGGAATTTACCAGTTTATTGGTTCAGGCTGGGAAAATAATTTCTCAAAAACCGGGATATGCTGCTGAAGTCGCCGTTGAATTTTTAGACCCTAAAAGGGAACTTGGGCTCAAAGTATCGATTCTTAAAAATGTTCTTACAGAACCAAAAGGAATTAAAACTGATAATCTTTATCCTGTCAAATCCGATCTGGATTTTATTCAGAACTACATGCATGATAAAATGGGTATCGGTTCGGTTATAAATTTGAATGAATTTGTTGATCTTAAATTTGCAGATAAAGCCTGCTCCGAAGCGGACAAGTCTGCTAAGATTAAAATAATTGCCGAAAAAGATTTAACTATTAAGGTACAACAAATTTTAAGTAGGGAAATGGAAACTGAAAAAAACATTCATTCAAAAGAAGCTTTAAATATGGAAGGAAAGTATTTAATATTTATCCTTGACAATGAGCGTTACGGAATTGAGATATTGAAAATTGTTGAAATTATTAAAATGGTTCCGATTACCTGCGTTCCAAATACTCCTGCCTTTGTGAAAGGAGTAATAAATTTGAGGGGCAGTATTGTACCTACAATCGATCTAAGATTAAAAATCGGAATGGATCCGGCGGAATATAGCAGCAAAACAAGAATATTAATCAGCGAAGACGAACGGGACGGAGTAAAAACACGTGTAGGGTTTATCGTAGATGCTGTGGAAGTTATATGCGACGTAAAAGCCGAAAAGATAGAAAGTTCATCATCATTTAACGACCAGGCAGATAATCAGTTTATTTTAGGAGCAGTAAAATCCACTGATGGTATTTACTTGCTGCTTAATCTTCCAATGATTATGGCTCCTGTAAATACCCTCCGAAAAGAGGCAAAAATGAAGGTATTTGTGTAGCACGTGCAGTTCCATAAACCGAATTTGCAACTGAACCGACTATTTAATAAAATATTACCAGTTCATTAAAAACTTTGATTACTAGTTCAAGAACCGTAATTAATTCATTTTTCTTCATGCGATGATCTTTGCAAATACGGGTCGCCTTTTTCATATAATTTTCCCCTGTAATTGAATTTTACAATAAAAAAATATAGTTCCCATTTAGTTAATCGTGGATTTTTCCTTACTATAGCTCTCTTTGATAGCTGAATTGTTAATGAACATAAGGATTTAACTAGTGAAAATTTTTAGAAGTTACTTTTTTGACGCTTCAATTTAATTTGAATATTCTCTATTTTTTGATTAATATCAAATAGCTGACTTTTTATTTTGATTTTTTTATTGTTAATATATTAAAACTATATCAAAAAGATTTCTCTTCACATTAGAAATAACTTTTTTAATTATATCTATTTCACCTTTATATTGATACACTTTATTTTTAGAAAGCATTCTCATCACACTGTTACGCTGCAATATGCTTTCCCAATCAGATATTCTTAAGCTATCGGCAATATCTAATCTGATGTAAAGATGCGGTTGTTCGGCAGTTTCACTTTCTTTATTGAATACCAAAGTAATGTTTTTCTTTTTTAACAGATTGCTTAACCGGGTTCTTAGTCCTTTTTCAAACAAACTGTCGTTTTTAATAACAGTATTCTGATTTTTCAAAATAAGATATGCTTTCAACCCTGTAGGCTTTTGTTATCCTTTTAATTTGAGATTAGTAAACATAAATCCTAAGAATAGGAAAAAGAAAATGAACCCCAATTTATTTTCATTTAAATTCTTTCAATTTATTCGTTTTTTATTTCCATAAAAGCTTCTTCAACAGTATTGCAGACAGGTAGTACTCTGTCAAGTTGTGTTATCTTTATTAAAGTATGAACTTTTTCAGAGGGTGCAACAAGCCTTATTTTCCCTTCATTGGTCTGCAAAATTCGGTTTGCAACAAGCAAAGAGCTTAAACCGGAACTGTCGCATGTTTCAACTTCGCTTAAATCGATAATAAGTTTATTTATACCTGCAACTTTTAAAAGGATTGTAAATTCTCCTTTAACCAACCCGGATATATTCGTATCAAACCGCTTCTCATTCAACTTAAAAACTGTTATATCTCCGACACGTTTTGTCTCAAAATTCATATTAATCCTTTAAAACATTTGCAGGAAATTTAATAAATTTTTATAAAATATTTCCGGATTATCTTCAATATTATCTATTTGAAGGTTGTAAAATTTATCGGAATTGTTTTTTTTAAACCCGATTTTCACCGGTGCGTTTACATAGCAAACCAGCAGGCTGTTGAATAAGTTTTCTTCCTTTTCAAGGTCCATGACTATATCGAATTCCGATCTTACAAATTTTTCTCTTAATCTTTGAGATGGTAGTTTAAGCTTATTTATATCATTCAGGCTAAAATCAACAGCCTCAGAACGGTATTTTTGTGGAATAAGATTAATACGGAAATCCTGTGTGAAGACGACAATTTCTTTATTTAGCCGCTCAAAAAAATTAAGTACTACTAACGCCTTGTTAAAAGATACTTCACTTATAGGCATTAATATTAAAAATTTAAATGAACCCTTTAAAAAATCTTTAAATAATCTTTTTTCTATATAGTTATGTTCTGCTTGTTTATTTACTATGAGATGTGCAATTTTCAGTTTAATTGAATCAAACATATTTTATTACTTTTGGTTCAGGTAATTTATAAAATCTTTTTCCAGTAAAATTTTTACGCCAAGTTTCTTAGCTTTATCTAACTTTGACCCGGCGCTTTCACCGGCAAGTACATAATCGGTTTTTTTGCTGACGGAGGACGTAACTTTGCCTCCCAAAGCTATAATTTTTACTCCGGCATCTTCACGGGAAAAATTGGAAAGTGCACCTGAAAGTACAAAAGTCTTGTTTGTAAAAAAAGAATTTACGGAAGATTTTTTTTCTGATTGAAAATTGAGTCCGCGTTCTTTTAACTTTTTTATAATATTTATATTTTTCTCATTTGAAAAGAATTCTCTTACACTGCCGCAGATACTTGGTCCTATTTCTTGAACTTCCAATATTTCTTCATCCGATGCATTAATTAACGAATCTATTGATAAGAAGTGTTCGGCAAGTTTCCTTGCTGCTCCTGCTCCTACATAGCGGATTCCTAATGCAAAAAGGACTTTTTCAAACGGTTGTTTCGCACTTTCTTCTATGGCATTAAAAAGATTGTCGACACTTTTCTCACCAATCCGATCAATTGTTATTAATTCCTCACGCTTATCTTTTAAATAGTAAATATCGGCATAAGTACGTAGAAATCCCTTCTCAACAAATAATTCAATTAATGATTCACCCAAACCCTCTATATCCATAGCCCCGCGTGAAGCAAAATGTTCAATCCTGCCTTTGATTTGTGCCGGGCACTCTGTGTTTTCACAATAGTAAGCAACCTCACCTTCCGGCTTATAAAGTGGAGTATCACAAACAGGGCAATTTGCGGGAGGTTTTTCAGGTTTACCTTTGTGTTTTCTTTCTCTTAAAATAACTGCTACGACTTTAGGAATTACATCGCCGCCCTTTTCAACAACTACTCTATCACCTATATGGATATCTTTTCTTTTAATTTCATTATAGTTATGTAAAGTTGCCCTGCTTATAGTAGAACCGGATAAAAATACAGGCTCAAGTTCTGCTACAGGCGTAACTGCGCCCGTACGACCGACCTGCCAAATGATTTTATTGATTGTAGTAAATGCCTGTTTTGCTTTAAATTTAAATGCCACTGCCCAACGTGGCGATTTAGCTATACTGCCCAAAATCTTTTGCTGTTTTATGGAATTAACCTTTATTACTGCGCCGTCTATCTCATATTCAAGCGATTCCCTTTTTTTTTCCAATTCACGGCAAGCTTGAAGGGCTTTGTCTATATTTTCACAAAGTTTATGTTCGGGGTTTACATTAAAGTTCAGTTCTTTAAGTATTTTTAAATTTTCAAATTGAGAATCAAATTCTTCTTCCGTACTTATTAGCATATATAAAAATATATTTAACGGACGTTTTGCTACAATTTTCGGATCCTGCATTTTTAAAGTTCCCGCGGCCGAGTTTCTCGGATTAGCAAAAAGCTTTTCCTGCCGCTCTTCTCTTTCTCTATTCAAATTCATGAAATCTTTTATTTTCATAAAGATTTCACCGCGTGCTTCAAAATCAATTAGTTGATATTTAATCGAATCGGGTTTTTGCAACTTGAGCGGTACGGATTTTATGGTTTTAACGTTGGTTGTAATTTCTTCACCGATAACTCCATCGCCTCTTGTAGCAGCGGTCTTTAAATATCCGTTAACATAATTTATGCTTACCGAAGCACCGTCAATTTTAGGTTCGACAATATATTCCACTTTCTCACCATCAGGAAGCCCGCTTCTTACTTTTCTGTCAAAGTCAAAAAGTTCTTTTTCATTATAGGTATTTGCAAGGCTAAGCATAGGAATTTTGTGTTTAATCGGTTTAAAGTCCTTTGTAAGGTCTTTACTTACTCGTTGTGTGGGTGAATCTGGGGTAATGAGTTCAGGGTGTTCTGCTTCAAGCATTTCAAGCTCTTTAACCAGCCGGTCATATTCTTCATCGCCTATAATCGGATCTGCAAGGATATTATACCTGTAATCATGTTCCCTGACAATTTTCCTAAGTTCATCAATTTGCTTTTCAATATTAACTGGCATCGTTCGATTCAAGGATTTGGTGAAGATGTTAAATATTGCAATCCTGTACTATCAATAGAAACATATTTGACTTCGTTCTTATTACCATTGAAGTTTAAGAGTTTATTATTCAACTTGATTTTAATTGCGGCGGCATTACCAATTGTCATCCGGAAATTTTTAAGTCCTTTTACTTCTTTATATGAATTGGAGAAAAGTGTGAATTCTTCACTTTTAGTACCATCGATTAAAATTTTTATCCATGAAACATCATTTGATTCAAGTATCAATGATAGGCTGTCTGATTTCGCCATATAATTTGAATCGCCTGCTACCGGTTTTTGAGTCCCAGTAGTGAAACGCTGCTCGTTATCCTTTTGAACTTGTTCGTACGATTTCTCGGAGACAATTATATCGGAACTTTCCTTTATGAAGGCAAAATAAATAATTACAAAAATGACGCTTATTCCAACAGCCATTCCTATCAATAATTTCTTTTTTTTAGCATGATCAGAAGTTAATTCAGATTGTTGATTTGATGATTCTAAGGCTTCATAGACCGGCGTATAAGATGGTGTATCTGCCGGTAGCTTAGATGATTTTATTTCTTCTTTTTCTTGTTTTATTTTTTTATTATCGTCGTCGGAATTGCCGAACTGATCGTAAGCTTTACCCCTTTTGGCAGTATTAAATTTTTTTAATGTTATCGTTTCATCAAGGTCGACAAGAATTGCATATTCACGTATAAAAGCTTTTATGTATAGTTCCGGTAAAAAAGCAAAGTTGCCGGTTTCAAGATTTTCCAGAAATTTCAAATCAATACGGGTTCTTGCAGCAATCTGCTGTAGGGAGAGTTCTTTTTTTATACGGGCGTCTTTTAGTTCTTCCGAAAATTTATTTAACATTATTCTTCATTATTATTTAATTTTATATTGCTAATAATCTAATAGAATTAACTCTATTGCTGCAGGAAAAAAGTTAATATTTTAAAAAAATTAGAATCTCTTAAGTAAACCATTCGTTAAAAATTTATTCTTCTTTAACAAGTTTAACCGCAAATGCTCCATCCATATGATGAATGTGGGGAAAAGTCTGGATGCAGCCGTTCTCATCAGCAAGTTCTTTCGGCAATACCTCGGAAGCATTTTTAAGTTTGAACTGAGGATGATTATTTAGAAATTTTTTTACTATCTCAAAATTTTCCTCGGGTTCAATAGAGCACGTACTATAGACCATAACACCACCTGTTTTCAATAATGAAGAAGCCTTAACCAGAAGATCATATTGTAATTCAGATATTTTTCTTAGATCGAATAGGTCTTTCTTCCATTTTATATCGGGTTTTTTTGAAAGTGTACCCGAGCCCAGGCACGGTGTGTCGGTAAGTATCCGGTCAAACGGGGCATCGTCATATTCGAGAGCATTAACTTCTATTGTTTTAATGCATTTAATTTCAAGACGCTCTACATTTTTACGCATAATCTGTAATCGGCTGTCGTATCTATCTAAAGCAATAATTTCTCCTTGATCTTGTATAAGTCCGGCGATGTAAGCGGATTTTCCTCCGGGTGCAGCACAAAGATCAAGTATTCTCATCCCCGGTTTTGCGTCTAACAGCCTGCATGCAAGACCTGCGCTTTCATCCTGAATATTAAAGTACCCTTGAATAAAATAATCCCAAGCGGTTATATTTGTTAGGTTTTGAAGTTGAAAGAATTCAGGTAGATATTTTCCCTGATTAAATTTTAAATTTACGGAATTAAGGAGATTCTTAAATTCTTCCGGAGTCGTTTTAAGAGCATTTATTTTGAGTGTAAGATATGGTTTTTCGTTATTTGCCTGAAGAAGTTTTTCAGTCGCTTCTTTTCCGAAACGTTCTAAATATCTCTTAACCATCCACGAAGGATGTGAATAATAAGCGCTTAAATACCCGACGAGGTCTACTTCAGGATCAGGATATCTAATTGCATTTTTACTCCTTATAATGTTTCTTAAAACTGCATTTGTAAAGTCTGCCGGTCTTTGTCCCTGAAGTTTTTTTACAAATTCCACAGCTTCATTTACGATAGCATGATCGGGAATTCGTTCCAGGAACATTATTTGGTAGAGCGCAACGCGCAGAGCGTTTTTTAAGTTAGGTATTGCTTTCGAGAACTGTCCTTTGTAAAAACCGTTTAATATCCAGTCTAACCTACCCATCCATCGAATAACACCGTGGACTATTTCATAAAGCAGCGCTTTATCTTGCCCGCTTAATTCGCTGTTACGCATTTCATTATCGAGAAGCTTTTCAAGATATGCGTCGGTTCGCTCAACTCGGTTCAGAATTTTTACAGCAAGCCCTCGTACTCCCTCATACAAATTTTGGATTTTATGTTCTTCCAGTTGTGTCATATTGAAAACAATAAATCATTTTACAGGAAAATATCGAACAAGATTCTCAATATATTAAAAGAAAAAAGTATTGAAACTATTTTTATTAAAGAGTAAATTAACAATTTTTAACTTAAGATTCTTCCAATATAAGGTTGCAACAAATGCTTATAACGAAAAAAGCCAGTTAGAAACCGGCTTTTTAATTCGAAAAATTCAGAAAAACTTAAATCAAGATATTGCTTACTTGGTTCTGGCGTATTTCTTATTAAATTTCTCAACCCGCCCAGCTGTATCCAATAATTTCTGTTTACCTGTAAAGAACGGGTGTGAACCGCTCGAAATTTCTAACTTTACCAAAGGATAAGTATTGCCGTCTTCCCACTTAATTGTATCGCCTGTCTGAATAGTGGAACGGGTTAAAATTGCAAACTCACATGAAGCATCTTGAAAAACAACCGGCTTGTAATTCGGATGGATTCCTTTTTTCATATTCCTAACCTAACAGTTTTGAATTATATAATTATATTTTAAAATGAAATATAGAAAAGATTGACGTCAATTTCAAAAGATTTAGAACTTAATTTAGGTTAAATATTCCTAAATTCTATCCTTTGGTAAAGATTTGAGCCGAATTTTAAGTTTTTTTCTTAACTCCAATAATCCAATTCATACATCTGGAACAGCAACAAATGGTTTATTATTAGTCAGAAAAATTGACATAACTTGCGGGAACAAATAATTATTTTAAGATTTCAGAAATTAGGATTGTAATAATGGTTTTATCATCTGCGGAAGTAGCCTTGATTGAAAGTTCGGCTTTAAGCAAAGACTGTATGCTTCTATAGAGGTCTCGATTAGAATAGATTTTTCTCGCATTAATGTAGTCTACATAATAATGATAATTTGTACCTACTATTCTTGCAGCCGCCTGCACGGGAACTTTCTTATCGTTCAACTCATTTATCCTTGAGAGTCCCATAAAATATCTTGTAAGCATGTAAACAATATAAGTAGAGCCGGAGCCTTTTTCGAGCATGTTATAGGCAATTTTTAACGATAAAGCTCTGTCCTTTTTTCCTATAGCATTTTGAAGATCAAATATAATATACTCTTTTAAAGAAGTTGATAACGATTTAATCGATTCCAAAGAAATTTCTTTATTTTCATTTAGATACACAAAAATCTTTTCTAACTGGGCTTCCAGCATCTCCCTATTCTCTCCGACAATGTCAATTAACGAATGTGCATTTTCAAAAGATAAAATTTTACCTCTAGCTTTTACAATTCCTATCAGCCATTCGAAAAGACTTTCTCCCTTTAATTCTTTTCCCTCAAATATAAATTTGTTCTCAATCAGACTATTATATGGTTCAGTATCAAGGTTTAAGATGGAGCCGTTATTTATAATTATTAATATTGTGAATTCCGGAGGCGAATTAACGTAGGAAGAAAGTTGTTTTTTATTTTTAATCTTCTCAAATTCTTTTAAAATGATTAGTTTCTTTCCTCTTCCGAATGGGTATGAAGAAGCAAATTCTAATATTTCGTTTAGATCCTTATCTTCACCATAGAATATTTCTTTATCAAAATCAGATTCAATAAAAGGCTTTACAGCTTCTTCAACTAAAGTCGAACCCGTTTCTATTGAATATGAATCCTCTCCTAAAAAGAAATAAACAGGCAATATTTTTCCCTTTATCAATCCGTTCTTAATTTGGCTGATTGAAGGAATATTGATTTTTGCCTTTGGCATAGATTCCTTTGTTTTAATCCCGTTTTAGCTTACGGATAAAATATAGTTCAAAATATTATCAAATATATATGTTTAGTTCCTTTAATATTCGGGACTAAAGGGACGGTTTGAATATTCTTATTTACTTTTTGCTATATGAACAATTGCAACCGAGTCAATTACAACTTTTGTTACCGGCATATCAAAAGGTTTTGTGGTTTTAACTTTCCCAATTTCTTTAACTACATCCATTCCAGCAATAACTTTGCCAAAAATCGTATAATGATAGTTTAAATAAGAAGTTGCCGCCAACGTAATAAAAAACTGGCTTCCATTAGTGTTTGGCCCCCGGTTAGCCATTGCAAGTACTCCAGCAGAATCGAATTTAATATCCTTATTAAACTCGTCGTCAAAAAACCCGCCCCAGAGACTTTCCCCGCCGGTACCATTTCCATTTGGATCTCCGCCTTGAATCATAAAGTTATCTATTACCCTATGGAATGTTAATCCATTATAATATCCCTTTTTAGCCAGACCGATAAAATTATCTGATGCTTTGGGAGCAACCAGGGGTAGTAATTCGCATTCAATGGTTCCCATATTTGTGTTAATTTGCGCAACAATTATTGAATCTGGTGATATTGTTGAATCGCTCATTGATTTTCCTTGTCTGTTTTGATTACATCCTAATACTAAAGTAGTTAAAAAAAGGACTATTAATAATATTTTTTTCATATGACCTCCTAAGGCTGAATTATGTGTGTTGAAAGTAGAACAAGTATAACAATTCCAATTGTTATCCGGTAGTAAATGAATACAAAAGTAGTATTGTGTTTTAGATATTTCAGCAACAAATCTATTGATAGATAACCGAATATAAAAGCAAAAATGGTTGCAACTACCATATATAATGTCATACTGGGATTTAAAAATTTTCTTGCTTCATAAAGCTCTAAAAGACCGCTTGCTAACACTGCCGGGATGCTTAACAAGAAAGAGAATCTTGCAGCAGTCTCTCTGTTTAATCCAAGAAATAAACCTCCGGTTATGGTTGTGCCGGAACGGCTTGAACCGGGTATTAATGCACAACATTGCGCTACTCCTATCCAGAAAGCATCCCATCGTGTTATATCGTTCATTCCTTTTTTTAACTGAGCAGTTTTCTCTGCAATAGCTAAGATAATTGCCAGCCCAATCAAACTGCAAGCAATAACATAGAGATTTTTCGTCAGGGTACCTTCAATTACTTTCTCCAATGATTTACCTATAATTCCGACCGGTATAGAACCAATAATAATGAGCCATCCCAATTTAGAGTTTAGCTTTTGTTCGGAAAATTTTACCCTGTGTTTTAAATTTTCGTTTATAAATTCAAAAATAATTTTCCGTATATCATTTCGGAAATAAATGATAACTGCTATAAGAGTTCCAAGTTGTATCACTGCAATAAACGCAGTCCATTCTTCCGGTCGTTGATTGGAAATAAGATTAAATAATTTTCCAAAAAGCGTTAGATGTCCTGTACTGCTTATTGGTAAAAATTCGGAAAGACCCTGAATAATTCCAAGAAGAATTGCCTCAAATAAATTCATTAAACCTCCTAAAAAATGTAAGATACTCCAAGATGAATGCCTGCAGAAAGAGAATTAAAATTTACATTCTGATTATTATTAGGGTTAACTAAATACAAATTGCCATTTTTAGGCGTTCCATTAAAATCGTATCCTAAGTCTACTCCAATATTAGCAAAAAGTTTATCGCTCAAAAGTGTATTCCCCTCTGCTTTAAAGATAAATCCAAAGCCAACTGAGTTATAAGTTGCAGAAGGTGAAGCCGGCATTTGCTGATCTACATTGGTGAAACAAGGTCCTATCCCTCCTCCAAATTTAAAATTGTATCCAGAGCCCTTAATAACATAATAATTAACAAACTTTGGCATTAGGAAATCATAGCTTAACTTGTACACACCGGGATTATATGAAAAGTTGTATGAATTTAGCAAATAAGAAAAATCCAAACTTATTTCATAGCTGTCATTTACAAAATATCCCGCTT